>CBIHPJ010000059.1:0-19039 GCA_966211295.1 uncultured Myxococcales bacterium
CGGAGCGCTTGGCCTTCCTGCTGCGCCACTCCAGTGGTTTTTGGGGCATGGCTTCTCTCCTCTCGGTTCCGTAATCGCCGCGCGCGCCGGGCTCACTTGATTTGAGGCCGTTCTGAACGTGCAGGGCGCGGACCGCCCTGGGGGACCTGAAGCGCGCTGCCGTCAGAACGGTGCTCAATTCAAGCGAGCTCTGGAATACGGTCGCCGCCCTTCAACCAACTCAGGGAGTCACCATGAAGATCGCCGTCTTTGGAACCGGAGGCGTCGGAGAGACCCTCGGCACCAAGCTGCTCGAGCTCGGTCACGAAGTGATGATGGGCAGCCGCACCGCGAACAACGAGAAGGCCGCGGCGTGGGTGAAGAAGTCGGGGGCGAAGGCCAGCACCGGCACGTTCGAGAGCGCGGCGAAGTTCGGAGAGTTGATCATCAACGCCACCCTCGGTCAGGGCAGCGTCGAGGCTTTCAAGATGGCCGGCGACGCGAACTGCGCGGGCAAGGTGGTCATCGACATCTCCAACCCGCTCGACTTCTCGAAGGGCTTTCCTCCGAGTCTCTTCATCTCGAACACCGACTCGCTCGGTGAGGCGATCCAGCGCACGGTGCCCAGCGCGAAGGTGGTGAAGGGCCTCAACACCATGGCCGCCGCGCTGATGGTGAACCCGCGCCTGCTCCCCGATTCGCACCACACCTTCCTCGCCGGCAACGACGCGGGCGCGAAGGAGAAGGTGAAGGCGCTGCTCCAGTCGTTCGGCTGGAAGAGCGACGAGATCATCGACCTCGGAGACATCACCGCCTCGCGCGGCACCGAGGCCTACCTCGCGCTCTGGACCCGCACCTACGGGAAGCTTCAGGTCGGCAACTTCAACATCAAGATCGTGCGCTGAAGTGCCGGTCGCGCTCGTCACGGGGGGCGGCATTCGCGTGGGGCGGGCCATCGCGCTCGCCCTCGGTCGCGCGGGTTTCGATCTGATCGTCCACGCCAACCGCTCGGTGAAGGACGCCGCCGAGGTGGTGAAGGAGCTCGAGGCGATGGGCCGCACCGCGCGCGTGGAGGCGGCGGATCTCTCGTCTCCCGACGGACCGAAAGCGCTGGCTGCGCGAGTGGCAAAGCTGGATCTGCTCGTGAACAGCGCGGCCACCTACGAGCACGCGAACTTCGCCGACATCACGCGCGCTCAGCTCGATCGCATGTTCTCGGTGAACGTGATCGCGCCGTTCATGCTCACCCAGGCGCTCTCTCCGGTGTTGAAGGCGTCGGGAGCGGGGTGCGTGGTGAACATCACCGACATGGCGGTGACTCACGCGTACACGCCGACGCATTTCTTCGCGCATTACCTCGCGTCCAAGGCGGCGCTCGATCAGCTCACCCGCGCGTGGGCGCTCGAGTTGGGCCCAGCCATTCGGGTGAACGCGGTGGCTCCGGGCCCCGTGGCGATGGCGGCCGAGACCACGGGAGATCAGCGCAACGACATCCTCCAGCGGATTCCGATGAAGCGCGAAGGGAAGCCTGAAGACGTGGCGCAAGCGGTGGTGTTCCTCGCGCAATCGCCGTACATCACGGGGCAGACGCTCCGCGTCGATGGTGGCCTCTCAGTTTCGTGAGCACGTTTTCATGAGCATCAAGCGCAGACTCGATCGGCTCTCGCTGCGCGGCATGCGCTTCGACTGCATCGTTGGCCTCTTCGACTTCGAGCGGAACACTCCGCAGCCGGTGGAGCTCGCGGTCACGTTGCACTTCGACACGCGCGCGGCCGCGCATCACGGCAAGTTGGCGCAGACCGTCGACTACTCGCGGCTGCTGGGTGAGCTGCGCTTCATTCTCAGCGCGACTCGGTTCCGTCTGCTCGAGTCAGCGGCTGAAGCGGTGGCTGCCTGGTGCCTCGCGCCTCCGAGCGCAGACTGTCCTCGTCCGCAGGTGGAAGAGGTTGAGGTCTCGCTCTCGAAGCTCGTGGCGCTCTCGGGTGCCGCGGTGCCCACGCTCGAGATTCATCGCGATCGGTCGGACTTCGCGATGAAGGTCGAGAGCAAGTCCTTCGGCTTCGTCGACGTGATCTTCGAGACGAAGGAGTGCGGCGTGTATCGCGAGCGCATCGCGCCGAAGACCGTGCTCCCCACGCACATTCACAAGGAGCTCGACGAGTCTGAGCTCGTGCTCGGCAGCGGCTTCTTGTTGCAGGGCAAGCCGGTCGAGGCGGGCGTCGCGCACACCTGGCCGCGCGGCTTCGCGCATCGCTACGAGAACATCACCGACATCGAACAGAGCTTCCTCTGCATCGATCGGCCGGCCTTCATTCCCGCCGATGAGCTCGAGGTCGACATTCCGGTCGAGAAGCTCACGCGCCCCGAGCCCGTTCGGTTCTTCTGATCGGGAAAACAGTCAGGCTCGACTCCAAACGCGCGTGGGTGTACGGCCGGAGGCGTCATGAAGATGCTGCTCTCGGTCGATTTCCATTTCAGCGCCGCGCACATGCTCCCGTTCTACGACGGGCCCTGTAAGCGCCTGCACGGCCACAACTACGTGCTGCGCGTCACGCTCGCCGGCCGCCCTCAGCCGAAGGACGGAATGATCCGCGACTTCGACGAGGTGAAGAAGACGGTGTGGGAGCAGGTGCTGGTGAAGGTCGACCACTATTACCTGAACGACATCGTGGAGAACCCGACCGCCGAGAACATCATCGTGTGGATGTGGGAGCGCCTCGAGCCGCTCGTGCCGGGTCTCGAAGAGCTGATGCTGTGGGAGACCCCGGAGTACTGCGTCACGTACCGCAAGTGACCAGGCGTTCGCGCAAGGCTGGTGCAAAGAAGATCGATCGCGCCGCGATGGCACGCGCGGTGAGCGACTTCCTCGCCGCCGCCGGCCTCGACGCGAACGATCCGAACTTGCGCGAGACGCCCACCCGCGTGACCGAAGCGTGGACCGAGGAGTTCCTCACCGGCTACGAGCAGAGTGCGAAGGAAGCGCTCGCTGATCGTTTTCCGGTCTCGAAGAAGTCCGAGCGCGAGCTCGTGGTGGTGACCGATCTTCACTTCCGCTCGATGTGTCCACATCACCTGATGCCGTACTCGGGCACCGCGCACCTCGCGTACGTGCCTGGAGATGAAGTGGTCGGCTTCGGGCGGCTCTCCGCGCTGATCGACGTCTTCGCGCACCGCTTGATCCTCCAGGAAGAGCTCGCGCGAGTCGTCGCGGTTGCGCTGCAGGAAGAGCTCGGCACGCAAGGTGCCGCGTGTCTCATTCGCGCTGAGCAGACGTGCTTCCGCCTGCGCGGGGAGGAGCAACACGCGGCCGTCACGTACTCCGAAGCCTACGAAGGCGTGCTCAAGGAGAAGGCGCTGCGCGCTGAGCTCTGGCACCGCGTCGATCGTTCCGCGAGGCGGCTCAAGTGAACCTCGCGGCCCTTCGCGAAGAGCTGAAGGATCTCGAGCTGCGCGACGACGAGGGCACGCGCGCCACGTACGGCCACGACGAGTCCGACATGGGTGACTTCAAGCCCGTGCTGGTGTTCTTCCCGAAGGACGCCCTCGAAGTGCAGCGCATCGTGAAGGCGTGCAACACGCATCGTGTTCCGCTCACTCCGGTCGCCGCGCGCACGGGGAAGAGCGGTGGCTCGCTCCCGGTGCACGGGGGCATCTCGGTCTCGCTGGAGCGCCTCAACAAGATCGTCGCGATCCGCCCTGAAGATCTCACCGCCACCGTGCAGCCAGGCGTGATCCTCCAGGACTTCCAGCGCGCGGTGGAGGAAGCGGGCCTCTTCTATCCGCCCGATCCCAACTCCGCGCCCTCGTGCACGCTCGGCGGCAACATCGCGGAGAACGCGGGTGGACCCTCGGCGCTCAAGTACGGCGTCACGCGCGACTACGTGCTCGGCCTCGAGTGGATCACGCCCACGGGTGAGCTGCTCAAGCTCGGCAAGCAGACCATCAAGGGGGTCGCCGGGTACGATCTCGTCGGACTCTTCGTGGGCTCCGAAGGCACGCTGGGGATCGCGACCGAGATCACGGTGAAGCTGATCCCCAAGCCGCCCATCGTGATGACCGCGCTCATTCCGTTCACCAGCGTGCTCGCCGCCGCGCGCGCGGTGAACGCAGTGCTGCTCGGTGGAGTGCTCCCGCGTTGCCTCGAGCTCCTCGACGACGTCGCGCTGGAAGCGGTGAAGGGGAAGGGCGTTCCCTTTCCCGCGGGCGCAGGCGCGGTGATCATCGCCGAGGTCGACGGCGCCAGTGAGGAAGGCGTCTTCGCTGAGCTGAACCAGCTTGCATCCATCGCCAGCAAGCACGGCGGGCTCGATGCGCAAATCGCCGTCGATCGTGATCAGCGTGAGCGGCTGTGGGCCACGCGGCGCATGGTGTCTCCCGCGCTGCGCGAGCTGCAGAAGTACAAGTTCAGCGAAGACATCGTGGTGCCGCGCTCGCGCGTGCCCGAGGCGATCGAACGCTTCAAGGCGATCGGCGCGGCCCTGGGGCTCACGGTCGCCACCTACGGCCACGCGGGCGACGGGAACCTCCACACCAACGTGCTCTATCGATCGCCTGCAGATCGTGCGCGCGTCGACGAGGCACTCGCGCAGCTGATGCAGGAGACCGTGCGTCTGGGCGGGACCATTTCAGGCGAGCACGGGATCGGAATTGCGAAGAAAAAGTTCCTCTCATTCGAGCAGTCGGAAGACCTCATTGCGTTGCAGCGCAAATTGAAGGTCGCACTCGACCCATACGGGGTGCTCAACCCCGGGAAAATGTTACCGGACGCGCCTTAATCACGCCTGACTTCGCGCGCTTGAGCCGTGCCCCGCAATGTCAGCGGTAACACCCGGCTGGGCAGGGAGGTCCCCAAGACTTTCTTCGAAACCCAAATCGGCACCACGCATCTTCCTTTTGACGCTGATCAAGAGCTGTTCGGCGAAGGAGATCATGATGCGAACGAGTGAACGAGACGGGCTGTCGAGCTACCTGCGGAACCTTGGTGGCCACAAGCAGCTGACGCGTGAAGAGGAATACGAGCTGAGCAAGCGCGCTCGCAAGGGCGATGAAGCGGCGCGCACGCATCTGGCTCGGAGCAACCTGCCTTTCGTGGTCGCGGTGGCGAAGAAGTTCGCCAGCCGTGGCGCGCGCCTGGATGACCTCATCCAGGAAGGTAACGTCGGGTTGATGAAGGCCATCGAGCACTTCGACTCGAAGAAGAACGTGCGCTTCGCCACCTATGCCGTGTGGTGGATCCGCGCGTACATCACGCGCTACTTGAAGGACAACCGCAGCCACGTGCGCGGCGGCGAGCATGAGCGCATCTCGATGAGCGACTTTTCGCTTGACGCTCCGCTCGATGACGAGTCCGAGAGCACGTACGTCGACCGGCTGGAAGACGCGGGCCCCACGCCCGATCAGTCCTTCCTCTCTCTCGAGCGCGACGAAGAAGTGAACCAGGCGCTCCAGCGCGTGCGCCGTCGCCTCGGTGACCTGGGCTGGGACATCCTCCAGGAACGCCTCACGCAGGACAAACCCCGCACCCTCGAGGAACTCGGTCAGCGGTGGGGCGTCTCCCGTGAGCGCGTGCGCCAGGTCGAGCTGAAGACGAAGTCTTTCCTCGCTCGGTACCTCGCGTCGGTGAACGACGACGGCGAGTTCCCTGATTTGCAGGACGCGGCCTAACTCCAGGGGGCTGCATCTCAAGGAGATGGACATACCTCTCGTTGCGCGGGCGAGAGCGCCGGGGAGGGTTCGCGGATTTTTCTTCGTTCGCGTTCTCTTTTCCCCCGCGGGGAGGCAGCATCCGCGCCCATGAATCGCTTCCCCATCGTTGTGGCCCTCTGTTGGTCGCTGTGCGCGTTTGCGCAGGACGCTGCTCCTCCGGCTGCGGCACCTGCGGCTGACGCTGCGAGCTACTCAGCGAAGCTCGATGAACTCTGGAAGACGCGCGACGCCGAGGGCGCCAGCAAGGCGAACGACGACGTCATTCGCGACGGCCTGAAGGCCTTCCCCAACGACTACGAGATCCTCTGGCGCGCCGCGCGAATCCGCTGGTGGTTCGCTGACGGCATGACCGAGGAGCGCATCAAGAAGCAGACGGCGAAGGAGGGTTGGAACTTCGCCAAGCGCGCGGTCGAGGCGAAGCCCGCCGGCGCCGAGGCCAAGTACTTCACCGCGATCAACATCGGCGCGTACTCGCAGGCCGTGGGCATCTTGAAGGCGCTCTCAGAGGGCCTCGAGGGCCAGTTCGTCGAGAACCTCGACTACGCGATCAAGAACAACGAGTCGTTCGATCGCTACGGGGCGCGCACCGCGAAGGGCCGGTACTACTGGGAGCTGCCCTGGCCGAAGCGCGATCTCGCGAAGTCGAAGGCCGAGCTGCAGAAGTCGATCGACAAGAACCCGGAGCACCTGCGGAACTACCTCTTCCTCGCCGACACGCTCCTGAAGGACGGAGACAAGAAGGGCGCGGAGGAAGCGATCAACAAGGCGCTCAGCGGGAGCGAGGCCTACGATCCGCCCGAGGCGCGCCGCATCAAGGCGTGGTCGAAGAGCTGGAAGGAGAAGGAACTGAAGTAGAGCGAAGGGCTCCTTCGAACTCAGCTCTGCTTCGCCTTGTCGTTCGGAGAGATCGTCTCGTTCGATCCGAGCTTCTTCTCGTCGGGCTTGTCGTCGGCGTTCGCCTCGGAGTTGAAGCCCTTCTTGAAGTTGCGAATCGCCTGACCAAGCGACGAGCCCATCTGCGGCAGGCGGGACGCCCCGAAGAGCAGCATCAAGGCGAAGAGAATCAGCAGAATCTCGGTCCACTTGAGGCCCATGGTGTGCGCTCCGTCGAAGTCAGCGAAATGAGTGTAGCCCTACACCCGTGATGTCTCACCTCGGGCCGGGCGGCGCAAGTCTGTCCCCGCGACGTTCGTCTAGCGCTGCAGCGTCATTCCGCCACGTTATGCGGCCGATCCGCTCCCGGTGAGCCGGGGGGGCTCGTTGCTCGCGGGCGACGCAATGTGACGGAGCACCGGATCGCCCGGCACCAGTCCACTGCGGCGCGCGGCCTCGAGGAGCACCACCTGGCTGCGCACCGCGACTCCGTCGAGCTGGAGGGCGACTGGCGTGTAGTTGCCGTCGCTCTGGAGCTGCCGGCCCTTCACGTTGTCCTTGAGCCCGAGCCCCAGCACCTCGTCCATGATCCGCGCCTTGAGCGCGGGATCTTCCACGGGTGCCATCACTTCGACACGGCGATGGAAGTTTCGCGGCATCCAGTCGGCTGAAGAGATGAAGACATCGGCGGTGGGGCCGACGCCGAACGCGAACGCGCGCACGTGCTCGAGGAATCGATCGACCACGGAGAGCACGCGAATGCGCTCCGAAACTCCGGGCACGCCAGGACGCAGGCAGCAGATGCCGCGCACGAGGAGCTCGATCTCCACGCCGGCCTGGCTCGCTGAATAGAGCGCGCGGATCACCACGGGATCGACGAGCGCGTTCAGCTTCGCGGTGATCTTCGCGGGCTCTCCCTTGCGAGCACGCTGCGCTTCACGCTCGATCAGCTCGAGCACGCGGCTCTGCAGCGTGGTGGGCGCGACGGCGAGGCGCTTCCAGTTCGGCTGCGTGGAGTAACCGGTGAGGAGATTGAAGAGCGCGGTGACGTCGTCGGCGATCTCGACGCGCGCCGTGAAGAGCGAGAGATCGGTGTACGCACGCGCGGTGGCTGAGTTGTAGTTGCCAGTGCCGAGGTGCACGTAGCGGCGAATGCCGTTGCCCTCGCGGCGAACCACGAGCGTGACCTTGCAGTGCGTCTTGAGGCCGATGAGGCCGTAGACCACGTGCACGCCGTTCTCTTCCATGCGGCGCGCCCACGCGATGTTGTTCGCTTCGTCGAGGCGGGCCTTCAACTCGACGAGCACCGCGACCTGCTTGCCGTTCTCGGAAGCACGCACGAGCGCACGCGCGACGGGGCTGTCACCGGTGGTGCGGTAGAGCGTCTGCTTGATCGCCAGCACGTTCGGATCGTCGGCGGCCTCCTCGAGGAAGCGCACCACGGGATCGAACGACTCGTACGGGTGATGGAGCAGCAGGTCTTTCGTGCCGACGAGCTGCAGCATCGACTCGGCGTTGGTGATGATCGCCGGAGTGCCTGGCACCAGCGGCTCGACGCGGTTGTCGAGGCGAGGATCGGCGTCGCTGATCGCGGTGAGGTCCTGCAGCTGAAGCGGACCGGCAATTCGATACACGTCAGGCGGCGAGATCTTGAGCGCGGTGGTGAGCTGCGACTCGAGCGCCGGAGACGCGGTGTGATCGATTTCGAGACGCACCACGGCGCCACGATCGCGGCGGCGGAGCTCCTGCTGAATCGACGCGAGCAGGTCCTGCGACTCTTCTTCGTCGATATCGAGGTCCCAGTTCCGCGTGAGGCGGAAGGCGCAGGCCTGGTCGACCGCGAAGCCCGGGAAGAGATCGGCCGCGTGCAAGAGGATCAGCTCCTCCAACAACAAGAACGCGGTGCCGGTCGCCGAGGGCAGAGGCACGAGACGCGGGAGCACCGCGGGCACCTGCACCACCGCGAGCGCCGATTCACCGAGCTCCTTGCGGCGGCGCTGCCCACCACGTCGCACCACCACGGCCACGTTGAGTGACTTGTTGCGCAGGTGAGGGAAGGGGTGACCCGGATCGACGGCCAGCGGGGTGAGCGCAGGAAACACGTTCGACTGAAACCAGATCTTCGCCGCGGCCTTCTGTTCCGCTGAGAGCGCGCTGCGCTCGAGCACCGTGAGCCCGTTCGCGGCGAGCAACGGAAGAAGATCCGTCTTCCACACCCGGTACTGATCGTCGGTCATCCGGTGGGTGCGCTCGGCGACCGCGGTGAGCGTCTCTCCGGGCAGCATTCCGTCAGCCGGTAGATCGGCCACCACGCCCTGGGCCTGCTGCTTCAGGCCGGCGACGCGCACCATGAAGAACTCGTCGAGGTTGCTCGAGACGATCGAGATGAACTTGATGCGCTCGTGCATCGGCAGCGATGGGTTCCTCGCCTCGGCGAGCACGCGCTCGTTGAACGCGAGCCAGCTCAGCTCGCGGTTGATGAAGAGGTGCCGATCGCTGTTGCTCTGTTCCACCACGCTGAAAGCCCCCGTCGATCCCATGTAAGCGGCTATGCCTCCGCCCGCTGGGCTGATTCGTCCTTCTTGGCACAGTGGATCCGTTCCACAAGGTGTGTCACTTCACGGCTCCTGCATGGCGCGCCGTCCACGAGCAGAGGTCCAAGACGACATCCTTGGTGCGATCGATGTTGGGACGAATGCCGTGCGCCTCGAGCTGGCGCGGGTGTTGCCCGACGGTTCGATCGAAGGCCTTCACACCGAGCGAGATCCCGTGCGTCCGGGAGAAGGCCTCTACAAATCGGGAGTGATCTCGCGAGAAGTAGCCAATCGCCTGGTGGCCACGCTGCGCCGCTACTCCGCGCTCTGCAAACGCTACGGCGCGCGCGTGAGAGCGGTCGCGACGAGTGCACTTCGTGACGCTCGTAACCGCGAAGACATCGTGCGGCGGGTGAAACGCGAAGCGCAGCTCACGCTCGACGTGGTGTCTGGTCGCGAAGAGGCCCGGCTGATTTGCCTGGGCGTGCTCAATGGCAAGCAGGTGCACCAGCGATCGCTGTGCATCGACATCGGCGGCGGCAGCACCGAGATCATCTTCGCGCACGGAGATCAGCCGAAGGACCTGTGGAGCCTCGACCTGGGCGCGGTGCGGCTCACCGAGCTCTTCGAGGTGAAGGACTCGATTCCCGAGAAGAAGCTCGAGCTGATGCGCAACTTCGCGCGCGAGATGCTGAACGAGCGCGTGAAGATTCCGCCCAAGGGCCTGCCCACGGGCGCGGTGGGCTCGAGCGGAACGATCGGCGCGATCGTCGCGTTCGCCCGCTCCGAAGGGTACGGGCACACCACCATGCGCGAGGTCTCGCAGGCGGTGGAGACGCTCGCCGAGATGGACTCGGAGAAGCGCCGCAAGCGCTTCGATCCCCGCCGCGCGGACATCGTGGTGGCGGGAGCGGTCGTGCTCGAGGCGGTGATGCGCCGCTTCAAGGTGCACACCTTGACCGCGGTCGATCGCGGCCTGCGCGAAGGAATCCTCTACGACCTGCTCAAGCGCCGGAAGGTCGACTCGAACGATCACTCGCTCATCGAAGCGGCGATCACGCTCGGTCACCGCTTCGGCTTCAGCGAGGATCACGGCCGCCAGGTCTCGCGCATGGCGCTCACGTTGTTCGACGAGCTCGCCACGCTGCACCAGCTGCCGGCGGCGGCGCGTCCGTACCTCGAGGTCGCGGCGCTGCTGCACGACATCGGGCACGCGGTGAACTACCAGAAGCACCACAAGCACACGCAGTACCTGATCCAGAACTCCGACCTGCCGGGCATCACCGAGAAGGAGCGCACGATCATCGCGTTGATCGCGCGCTTCCATCGGCGCTCGAAGCCCGACGTGGGTCACGAACTGATGCAGCCGCTCACGCCGGCCGAGTTCAGGCTGGTGCGCAAGTGCGCGACCCTGCTGCGCGTCGCTGACTCGCTCGATCGCAGCCACCACCAGCCGGTGAAGTCGTTCACCGCGCAGGTGAAGGGCAGGCAAGTGATCTTGAACGTGAAGGCTCGCGCGTCGGTCGATCTCGAGGTCTGGGATCTTCAGCACGAGCTCGATCTCTTCCGCGAGGTGTTCGGTAAGTCTCTGCAGGTGACGCTGACGAATCGGAAGTGAGTCCCGATCAGGGGCTCGGCGGCGGGCTCGGCTCCATCGCGGGCGCCGTGCCGTCGGACATCCGGTAGCCCACGCCACGCACCGTCTCCACGCTGTTGCGTGCGGGGCCGAGCTTCTCGCGCAGCCGCATCACGTGCGTGTCGACGGTGCGCGTCTCGAGCGCCGAGGTGATGCCCCACACGTCGTTGAGCAGACGCTCGCGCGACTGCACGCGGCCGGGCCGAGTCATGAAGTGATGGAGTAGCTTGAACTCGAGCGCGGTGAGCTCGAGCGGCTCCTCGTTCACCCACGCGCGGTGCGAGCCGGTGTCGAGCGAGAGGAGACCCAGGCGCAGACGTACTCCGGCGTCAGCGGGCGCGGCGCGGCGGAGGATCGCCTTGATGCGGAGCACGAGCTCTCGAGGAGAGAAGGGCTTGGTGACGTAGTCATCGGCGCCGACCTCGAAGCCCTCGACGCGATCGAGCTCTTCACCGCGCGCGGTGAGCATCACCACCGGCACCGCGGCGGTGCGGGGATCAGCGCGCAGGCGGCGGCAGACCTCTTTGCCCGAGATGTCGGGGAGCATCAGGTCGAGCAGCACCACGTCGGGCACCTTGTGTTTCGCGAGCGTGAGCGCTTGCTCTCCGGTCAGCGCGATCGCGGTCTCGAGTCCGGCTTGCTGCAGGTTGAACTCGACCAGGGATGCGAGGTCGCTTTCATCATCGACGATCAGGACGAAGGCCATGGGGCCCGCTTCGTACTGGCGTGCCTCGACGCGCTCATGGAGGGGAGGTCACAACTTCGTGACACGGTCTCCCTCGCGGGAAGAGGGGCGAGAGTCAGTCTCCCGACTTCGCACACACTTCGTCAGAATCCGAAGACTCAGGAAGCGCATCATCATTCGCCGCGCTCGCCTCAGTTTCTTCCGGCGCCTGGGTTTCGAGCGGAGCCATCGCGAGCAGCTCATCAGCCGCCTCATCGAGCTGAGTCGACTGACCGGGCGCAGGCACCAATCCCGGAGGGGGAGGGAGACCAGGGGCAGGCAGGCTTCCACTCTTCAACGTGCCCGGCGGCGGCTTCAAATACGGAGGCAGACCGGAGTGCCGACGCGCCGCTTCAGCGAGCAACGCGTGATGGCGGTACCGGCACTCGATCATCTTGTGAATCAACAGCGGTGCACCCGGAACCTTGCGCGCCGTGAGCGATTGAGTCGCCTTCCGCACGGCGTACCGCACGCGCCGAATCTGCACGCGCCAGCCACGAGGCGTCCACGTGAAGAGTCCCCACGCAGGCCGCAGATCTCCGTCACGCGGAATTCCGGCCGACGCCACGTCAGCGATCACCAACTTCCCCACGCGCCGCCGATACGGAAAGTGCAGGTGACCAAACGCCATCGCGGTCGCATCGACGTGCTGCAGCAGCCGGCGAATGGTGCCTTCATCGAGCGTGGGCTCGAGCGACTCCTCGAGGTTCTTCGGGTTCGCGTGGCAGACGAAGAGATCCTGTCCGCGGCGGGGCGAGTAGCGAACCGAGAAGGGCAGCTCACCGAGCAACTTGAGCCGCTCACTTCCCAGCTGCTCGCGCGTCCACTGCAGGAGCTCGGTCTTCCAGTGCTCCGCCTCGCGATACGCGCCAGCCAGATAGATGCCCGCGAGGTACGCGTCGGTGTTGCCCATCAGCAGCGCGTCACAGCGATCGACGAGCAGATCGACGGTCTCGGCGGGATGCGAGCCGCGCATCGCGAGATCGCCGGCGGCCACGATGTAGTCGGGCGACTGGCGCTGAATGTCTTCCAGCACCGCCTCGCACGCGGCGAGGTTTCCATGAATGTCAGCCAGCACCGCGACGCGCATCGCTGTCTGGGAGCTTACTCGCCCCGGGTAGCGATGCGACCTTTGCACGCTGAACAGCGGGTCACGCCGGGCGGTCGGTCTCGGGCGTGTCGGTCGGTGGGGAGGGGGCGGCTGGGTCAGCTGCTTGAAACTCCACGAAGAACGTCGAGCCCTGGCCGGGAGAGCTCTCGCAGCGCACGTCGCCCTTCATGGTGTTGACCAGGTGCTTCACGATCGAGAGGCCCAGTCCGGTACCACCCATCTCGCGCGAGCGGCCCTTATCGACCCGGTAGAACCGCTCGAAGATTCGCGAGAGGTGCTTGGCCTCGATGCCCGCGCCGTTGTCCTTCACGCGCATCTCGACGTGGCCGTCCTTCTTGCTGGCGCTGAGCTCCACTTTGCCGTTCGGACGCGAGTACTTCACCGCGTTGTCGACGAGGTTGAGCACCACCTGCTCGATCGCGCGCTGATCGCCGAGCACGTACAGATTGGCGGGCACGTGGACCTCGAGCGCGGTGCCGCGCGGCTTGGCCTTGGGACGAATCGCTTCGAGGGCACGCTGGGTCGCCTCGAGCAGATCGACCGGCTTCTCCGCGAGCTGAATCTGGCGCGACTCGAGGCGTGAGAGCTCGAGCAGATCTTCCACCAGCTCCGAGAGGCGCTCGGACTGCCGGTGGATGATGTCGACCATCTTGTTCGCGGTGGCGGGGTCGCTGATCGCGCCGCCCTGCAGCGTCTCGGCGTAGCCGCGGATCGCGGTGATCGGGGTGCGGAGCTCGTGCGAGACGTTCGCCACGAAGTCCTTACGCACCTTCTCGAGTCGCCGCAGCTCGGTGACGTCGAAGAACACGGCGGAAGATCCCGCGAGCTCGCGGCCGAGCGGAGAGACGTGCACCGACAACACGCACGGGCGCACGCCCTCGACGGTGAGCTCGAGACGAGAAGACGCGTGTTCCCGGCACGCCTTCATCACCGCGTCCTGCAGCTCGGCGCTCTCGAAGAGATCGCGCGGACGGTGACCGACGATCTCCTGCCCCTTGTAGAGGAACTCCTTGAGGGCGTTGTTGTGCTCGATCACCGTGCCGTCCTGCGAGGTGATCCACACGCCCTCGGCCATGCCGTCGATCACGGCGCGGAGCACCGAGAGCTTGCGCGCATTCTCTCGGCTCAGGATCGCGGCCTCTTGCACCTCGCGCGCGAGCCGCACGGGATCGTCGCCGCTCACCGGCTCGACTCCGGGATCGATCGAAATGCCTCGCGCCGCGGCGGCGAATGCATCAGCGCGACGCTTCCACTGCGCGGTGGCGCGCGTCGCCGAAGCCCACGCACAGAACGACGAGAGCAACGCGATGACCAGGCCGGTCGCGACGGAGTTCGTGAGCAGCAACGCGACAGCCCAGACGCCGACGAAGGTGCCCCAGGCCCACTGCTGCGCGCGATTCATGACGTGAGTTTGTAACCGACGCCGCGAATGGTCTCGATCACATCTCCCGCGGGCCCCAGCTTCTCGCGCAGGCGCTTGATGTGCGTATCTACGGTCCTGGTGGTGATGTCGGCGTCGATTCCCCAGACATCGGAGAGCAGCGTCTCCCGCGTCTGCACGCGGCCCGGCCGCTCGAGGAAGGTCTTGAGGAGCCGAAATTCGAGCGCGGTGAGCACCACCGGCTTGCCCGACACGAGCACCTCGTGGCGCTCGACGTCGAGCGTGATCGCTCCCTTGGAGAGCTGCTTCACGTCGCCGATGGGCTCGTTCGAGTTGCGGCGCAGCACGTTCTTCACGCGCAGCAACAGCTCCTTCACCGAGAACGGCTTCACCACGTAGTCGTCGGCGCCCAGCTCGAGGCCCTTCACTCGATCGCCTTCTTCCCCGCGCGCGGTGACCATGATGATCGGCGTGCGCGTCGGTTGCCCTTCGCGGAGCAGCCGCGCCACTTCACCGCCCGCGATGTCGGGGAGCATCAGGTCGAGCAGGATCAGATCGGGCTTCCAGCTCTTCGCCTTCGTCACTCCGGCGGCGCCCGTGCGCACCACCTCGGCTTCGTGGCCGTCAGCGCGCAGGTTGTATTCGAGCAAGGTGCCCAGATCCTGCTCGTCTTCGATGACGAGGATGCGCGACATGAGTGCCCTCTACTCCATCTCGTGGCATAAGCCGCACGTCCTCATGGCGGCGAACGACAAAAGGAAAGAGACGCGCATCCCCGTCGATCTGTGGATCGAAGCGGAGCGTGACGGCGAGCTCTACTACCAGCGAGCGGGCAACCTCTCGGTTGGTGGCGCGTTCTTCGTGCAGACCATTCCGCTGCCGCTCGGCACGCGCGTGTCACTCAAGTTCACGCTGCCCGCGGACACCCACGAGATCGTCTGCGAAGGCGACATCGTGTCGGCGAAAGAGCTGGGGATGGGCGTGCAATTCGTCGGGCTCGTTCCCGGCGATCGCACTCGCATCGAGAAGCTGATTCAGAAGCTGAGCAAGACGACGAAAGCGTGAAGCTGGACGTTAGTGCCGTGGGTCGCAGCTCGCGGCCGGGCTCAGCACTTCGATTCGCGCCGCCACCGCGGGATTCGTTCCGGCAGTGAGCTCCTTCACGTAATTGCACGAGCTCCCGGCGAGACGAGGCGTCGGCTCCTTGGAGACCGCCTCGACGATCAACGCGAAGTCTTTCCCCAGCGGCAGATCACGAAGCGACACGTCTTGCGTGTTCGGTGATCCCGTCATCAGCGAGATGGGGAACACCACCGCCTGCGCGTCTTTGCCCGCCGAGTCCTTCAGCTTCACGAAGCGATTCGCGTCGACCTGATCCTTGATGCACGACTTCTGCACCTGCACGCAGTCGAGCGTGCTCCCGCGGGTGACGAGCGAGAGCTGGAACGACTGGATGTCGTTGAGCAGACCCGCGGTGACGTAGAGCTCGATCGGAAACGCGGGCCCCTGGCTCTCAGGGCCACAGCCAGCGAGCACGAGCGCGAGGACGAGGAGCTTCTTCATGGAGTCCCGTCGATCTGGATCTTCACCGGCAGCGTCGCGTTCTGATTGCTGGTGGCGAGCACCACCACGCCCGTGGTCGCCGCGGCGACGCCGAGGCCAAAGCCGATCCACAACCCGGGGCTCTTGTAGATGGGCGTCGACTCTTCGACGACGGGTCCCTCGGTCTTGCGTGGCGGAACGCGGAAGGTGAGCGGGTTGTAGGGATCTCCGCGGCCGGCGAGGCGGCGCTGCGCAGCGTCCGCGACCTCCACGTAGTACTCGACCTCGTACGACTGCTCTTCTGCGGGCACTTCGAACGCGGGGACGATCGCCGTGTAATCAGTGCGCGCGGTCTTCCCGCGCACGAAGTCGATCGAGCTGAAGCTCTGCACGCCCGCGCGCCGGTAGAAGAGCTTCGCCTTCGCTCCGAGCGCCATGTCTTCGATGCGCGCGTCGACCGCGACTGCTTCTCCACCCGTGACCTCGGTCACCGGCGTCACCGTGAGCGTCACGGGACGAACGCGCCGCTTGCGAATGTCGTCCTTGATGCGCGCGTAGAGCGCCCGGATCTTCGGAGGTGCCGCCTTGGGCAAGTCGTAGTCAGGCCGCGCTTGCAGCAGCTTCTCGAACGCGTCGCGCGCCTTGTCCTCGTTGCCCAGATAGAGGTGCGAGAGCCCGAGCAGGCGGTACATCTCGGCGAGCTGATCGTCCGTGAGATCGGGCTGGTCGATGCCTTTCTCGAGCGTGCGAATGGCATCTTCGAAGTCGCCCTCGTCGACCTGCTTGGCTGCCTTCTCGACGGCCTCGTTCTTCGGAACGACCTGAGCCATCACCTGCCGAACGAGGAGAGGCGCGTCAGCGGTCAGCGTGGCCGGGCTCGCTGCGTGCGCTACTCCTGAAAGGAGTCCCCCGAGGCTCCAGAGCACGATGATCACAAGACGCACGGACCCGAGTCCTACCATCACATGCGCTCGCTCAAGTCCCTCTCCGGCATACGCCGTCGATGGCCGCTCGCTGGCGAGGGGTTTGACTCGCCTCGTCATCCTCATGTAGGTTCCGCCCCCTTTCGCAGGTGTCGAGATAAATGCTCGTAAAGATTGAAGAAATTCAGGTAGCCGGGCTCCAACGGTCCGAGCCGATCAAGGCGGAGGTGCTGAAAGCAGCGCTGGCCGACTCTGAAGGGTTTGCCCTGGTGTCGTCGGGCGACCTCTCGGCGAGCTTCAAGAAGGTCTCTGGCCGCGTCTTCGTGCGCGGTGGTTTCAAGGCCGAGCTGACCTGTCCCTGCAAGCGGTGCACGACTCCGGTTCCGGTGCCCGTCGACGTCGACTTCTCGCTCCGCATGGTGCCTGAGCCCACGGCCCCGCGTTCTGACGAGCACCTTGGAGAGAAGGATCCCGCCGCGGCGCGCGCCAAGAAGAAGCCCTCGCGCAGCTCCCGCAAGGAAGATGACGGGGAAGCGGCGGTGGCTGCTTCCTTCGAACTGGACGAGATCGACGCGGAACCGTTCGACGGAAAGACGATCGATCTGGACCCGGTCGTACGTGAGCAGGTATTGCTGGCTCTTCCGGTGTCGGTGCTCTGCCGGGAGGACTGCAAGGGTCTGTGCCCCACCTGCGGGCAGGATCTGAACGAGAAGGACTGCGGTCACGGCAAGGTGAAGGAAGTCGATGCTCGGCTCGCGAAGCTGAAAGACATCAAGCTGAATTGAAGTTCCAACGAGTTCGAAAGCAGTTTGAAGCAGTTTGCAGAAGTTGAAAGGACGGCAGATTTCAAATGGGTGTTCCTAAGAAGCGCACTTCGAAGATGCGTCGCGACATGCGCCGCTCGGCTAACAACAAGCTGAAGTCCCCCGTGCAGCTGAACGCGTGCACGAACTGTGGGGCCTCGGTGCAGCCGCACCGCGTGTGCGCCGCTTGCGGTCACTACGGCGGCAAGAAGGTCAGCAAGGGCACTGCCGACTAAAAATCTCTCCAGCTGAAAGGCTGAGAGATCTCACAGTCTGTCGTCCTTACCTGCCTGGCGTGCTCGTACAGCGCGCCGGGCATTCGTACGTCCGACGTTTGGCTGGGCGGGAATCCTGCGTTGAAATCTTCCCACCCTGCGAAAAACCATACGCGGTGACATGGCCTTGCGTTGTGGGTAGTAGGCCGGGCTGTGACGCGCGCCCAGATCATCGGCACCGGGAGTTACGCCCCCGAGAAGATCATGACGAACCACGATCTCGCCAAGATCGTGGAGACGTCTGACGAGTGGATCTTCGAGCGCACGGGTATCCGTCAGCGCCACGTGGCCGCCGAAGGGGAGGTCACTTCGGACATGGCCCTCAAGGCTTCGATTCGTGCGCTCGAGATGTCGAGCACGCGCGCCGAAGACCTCGACATGATCATCGTCGGCACGATCTCTCCCGACATGCCGATGCCCGCGTGCGCCGCTTTCCTCGCGCACAAGCTGGGCGCCAAGAAGGCCTTCGCGTTCGACGTCTCGGCGGCCTGCGCGGGTTCGCTCTTCGGTATGTCGATCGCCGCTCAGTACATCCAGACCGGTGCGGCAAAGCGCGCGCTGGTGGTGGGCGTCGAGCTGCTCACCCGCATCATCGACTGGGAAGATCGCAACAGCTGCGTGCTCTTCGGAGACGCCGCCGGCGCGATGGTGCTCGGTCCTTCTGAAGATCCGAATCGCGGCATTCTCTCCACGCACCTCCACACCGACGGCGCGTCGACCGACATCCTCTGCATCAAGGGTGGCGGCTCGAAGCACCCGGCCAGCGAGGACATGCTGAAGCAGAAGCTGCACAAGGTCTCGATGAACGGCCGCGAGGTCTACAAGTTCGCGGTTCGCTCGCTGACCGAGGCAGTCAAAGAGGGCCTCGAGTTCAACAAGATGAACGCCGACGGCGTCACTCACGTGATCGCGCACCAGGCGAACATTCGCATCATCGACGCGGTGCTCGAGCGCCTCAGCATTCCGATGTCGAAGGCGTGGCTGAACATCGATCGGTTCGGCAACACCTCGTCTGCGTCGCTCCCGACCACGCTCGATGAGGCCAACCGCGCGGGCAAGCTCAAGCCCAACGACACCATCGCGATGATGGCGATCGGAGCCGGCATGTCGTGGGGAAGCGCCGTGGTGCGCTGGTGAGCCAGGTTTCTCAGAAGATCGCATTCGTTTTCCCGGGGCAGGGAAGTCAGTCCGTCGGCATGGGCAAGGAGCTCTGCGACGCGTTCCCCGAGGCGAAGGAGGTCTTCCAGGCCGCCGACGACGCGCTCGGCGAGAAGCTCTCCACCCTGTGCTTCGAGGGCCCGGAAGAGGCGCTCAAGCTCACCGCGAACACGCAGCCCGCGATCCTCACCGTCTCCATTGCCGCGCATGCGGTCCTCGCGAAGCGGAGCAACGTGAAGCCCGCGTTCGTCGCCGGTCACTCGCTCGGTGAGTACTCCGCGCTGGTCGCTGCGGAAGCGATGACGCTCGCCGACGCGGTGAAGGCCGTGCGCGCGCGCGGCACCTTCATGCAGGAGGCCGTGCCCGCTGGGGTCGGCGCGATGGCCGCGGTGCT
>CBIHPJ010000060.1:0-18943 GCA_966211295.1 uncultured Myxococcales bacterium
CCGGCGTAGAGCGTGACGTCCGTCGCGGCGGCGAAGGCGATCTTGTACGCCGTGTCCCAGTTCGGGTGACGGACCATCAAGTGACCGTCCGAGAGCAGCGTCTGCTTCCAGTTCCGGCGCATGGTGCCGGGACGGAGCAGCTGCTCCTCGACCACGTAGTCACCGTACTTGCTCATGTAGTCGCGCAGACCCGTGATGCGCGTGATGCGCCCCTGGCCGAGCGCGCGCTTGAACACGATGCCCGCGTTGAACTTTCGCTTGGTCGACGTCTCGAACGAGCGCCAGCACGCCACGCGCGCCCACTCGCGGAAGAGATCGACGTCGCCCGTGTAGTTCATCTGATCGACGAGGTGCGCGCCGCCGGGGCGGCAGCCGATCTCACCGAACACCGCCTCGCCCTTCTTGGTGAGGAACCACTCCATGTGCGTGAAACCGTCGCCCATGTTGAGCGCCTTGAGCACTTTGCGGCCCAGCGCGATGCCCGGCTTGATCCTCGGCTGATCGAGATCGCGCACCGTGATGATCACCGGGCTGATCCACTCGTTGCTGCGCGCGATCAGCGGAGGCGGCAGGTACGAGGCCACGTTCTCGTAGACCGGCTTTCCGTCGATGCAGATGGTGTCGTAGGTGAACTCTTCGCCGTCGATGAACTCCTCGACGCTCACCACCTGCACGTGACGCATCGCCGCGATCGCTGACTCGAGCTCGGCCTTCGAGGTGCACTTGTAGGTGTCTGCGCTGCCCGCGCCCGCGATGGGCTTCACGATCAGCGGGTAACCAATCTTCTCCGCGGCCTCGCGAATGTCGCGCTCACTCTTGCCCTTGAACGCATACGGCACCCGCACACCCGCGGCCTTCACGCGCTCCTTCATCAGGATCTTGTCGCGGAAGCCGGTCACCGTATCGACCGACATGCCCGGCAAACCGAAGCGCTCGCGCAACTTTGCGGCGAGAATCACCAGCGGTTCCCAGTTCGAGAGGATGCGATCGATGCGCTTGCCGCGGAGCCAGGCGGACACCCGCTTGATCACGTCGTCCTCGTCCATGATCCGCGGCACCTGCAGGTAGTCGTGCAGATACGGCTTGAGCGAAGCAGGGAGCGCGCGTCGCGAAGAGTCCCCGACTCCGAAGACGTTGGCTCCGACTTCAGCGAGGCCACGCGTGTACTGCTGCATCTCCGGCGGATACGAGGGCGCGAGGAAGACGACGTTCATGCGCGCAGCATAGCTTTGGCCCGCGCTCCTGCAGGATTTACAGTTGATGGATGCTCCGGCTCGGCGTCACGATCCTTGCGCTGTCTGGCTCTCTCGTTCTCGCTCGAGACGGCGGCACTCCGATCGGACAGCCGGGTGTGGGACAGGCGGTTCCGAAGAGCGAGACAGTTCCGATCGCGACGCTGCTCTCGGAGATGGACTCCCCAGGCGCACTCGCAGGGACCGGACTCGAGGACGCGATGGAGCACAAGCGCCTGGTGCTTCGCTTCCTCCGCGACGTGGTGGGCATGAAGCAGGTTGAAGAGGCGCTCCCTCGCGACGCGGTCCTGCGCCTCACCGTGGTGCGGCGGGAGGTCGGCATCAAGATCGATGAGGCCATCGCAAAAGGACTCCACGCGAAGCCCGCTGCGCTCAAACCGTTCCTCGCGGCGCCGTTGACCGTCGAGGGCAGCGAGCTGTTGGAGATCTGGATGCGGCTCGAGTCAGACGATCGGATGAGCGGTCCCTTTCTGGTGTCGAAGCTCGTGAGCGAGCTCGAGTCGAACGCCACCGAGATGCTCGCGCTCGCGACGCAGCTCGAGGGCAAAGAAGTGAAAGTGCTCCCTGAGGCTCCCCCTGTGGGCGTGAAGTACCTGCCGCAGGCGATCGCCCGACTCGGCAAGCTCGGCGTCTCCGCGAAGGAGAGCGCCTCGCTCGACAAGCGGGTGAAGGCCCTCAAGGCGCGCTACGCCGGGAAGTGAGGCCCTGCGCTTGCAGAACGGGGCGCGTGCGCTCGAGCTCAAAGCGAATTCAAGACTTCGCCGTCGTAGGCCTGATCGTGCTGTCAGGGTGCGGCCGAGCAGTGACCGATCCGCACCAGGGTCTTCACCTGCACGACACCGGCCTCGAGGTGATCGCGCGCACGGAAGCTCGACTCACCTTCAGGCTCTTCGTCCCTGAGGACATCCCTCCGCTCACCTGTGCGGTCACCGCTCCGTCGGGTGCCTCGGTGGACTGCGCGGTGTCGGAATGGGTTCCCGACACGGTGATCAAGCGAGAGCGCTCCTCGACGCTCTCCTTCACGCCGCACGAGACTGGGTTGCACACGGTTCGCGCGACCATCGACTCCGACGAGCTCCTCACCTCCGCCTATGTCATCGAAGCGGAAGGCCCCGAGCTGACCACGCTCGATCGACCGTGCACCTGGCTCGAGCGCTTCGCCGACGGCGCGTGGATGTGTGACCGCGATTTCCTGCGCGAAGGTGAACTCGCTCAACCGCTCGATGTGGAGCTGACCGCGGTGATGGGCGATCTCGTGTGGACGTTCAGCAACGGACGCGTCGAGCTTCTTCGTGAGCCTGTTGCTGGCCTGCAGTTTGGCCCGCCGCTGGGCACGATCGAGCTCAACCTCGGCAGTGCGCGCACGCTGCTCGCCTCTGGGGCCGACGTCTTCGTCATTCACGCGAACGGAGTGATTCGCGTCGCACCCGACGCTCGAGGCGCGCTCGTGGAGACCGGACGAATCGAACGCGCCATTCTCCAGTCCGCCGTCGTGCGGCGCGTGGGGAGCTCGGTCGTGATCGCCGATCGCATCGTTCCCTTCGTGCTCGGAATGAACCCGACGGATCCGGCGCAGGATCGAGGCGACGAGAGCATGGTCTGCGTGCTGGCGGTGAGCGAGAGCGCCATCACCGAGACCGGGTGCCGACGCTATCCGGGCATTGCACTCGGCGAGAGTGATGACGGAGTGTTCCTCGCTGGCCAGCGCGCCGAGCTTCGCGCGGTGACCGAGACGCTCGACGATGGTCTGACGCTCGTGCTCCCACTCACCTTCGGAGGAGCGCTTACGACGACTCCGCGTGGCCGCGCGCTCTTTGGCCCCGGGGCGATCGTGAAGAAGTTCGACGGTGCGCTCCGCCTGCAGTCCTTCTCGGGCGCGAGTGGCGCGAACGATCGCCTCGTCTGGAGCGTGTGGCCGACCGGCACCAGGGTGATGAGTCGCTGACATATTCCACTCGTGACTTGGGTCGCCGTGGCCGACAATGCGCGCCATGCGAACAGTCGTCTTCGTGGTGCCCTATCCCGCAGAGGCCAGCCTCCGTTTCGCGCGGTCCTTCGCTGAGCTGAAAGCAGTCCGCCTGATCGGCCTCGTGCAGAAGGCGCCCACCGGCGCGGTGGCGAAGCCCTTCGCGAACTTCGTGAAGGTCGACGACGCGTTCGACTCGAAGCAGCTGATCGAGGCCTGCGAGAAGGTTCGCAAGCGCTACGGCGGCATCCACCAGATCGTCGGCGTGCTCGAGCCGCTCCAGGTTCCGCTCGCCGAGGCGCGCAAGCACTTCGGCATTCCGGGAACTGATCCGAAGACGGCCGATCTCTTCCGCGACAAGTCGCGCATGAAGGACGCGCTCCGTGCCGCGGGTCTACCCTGCGCGCGCCACAAGCTGATCACCTCGCTGGCCGACGCGATCGAGTTCGTGAAGCAGGTGCACTTCCCCATCGTGCTCAAGCCGCCCGCGGGCGCCGGCTGCAAGGCCACCTGGCGGATCAAGAACCTCGAGGAGCTGAAGAGTGCGATCGACGCGGTGCACCCGCGCCCCGACAACCCCACGCTCGCCGAAGAGTTCTTGAAGGGCCGCGAGTACTGCTTCGACACCATCACCGTGAAGGGCAAGGTGCTCTTCGAGAACGTGAGCCGCTACTACCCGGGCCCGCTCGAGGTGACCGAGAACCCGTGGATCCAGTGGTCCGTGGTGCAGCCGCGCTCGCTCACCGATCTCGAAGACGCGCGCCTGCTCGGCCGCAAGTGCATCAAGGTGCTCGGGCTCGCCACCGGCTTCACGCACATGGAATGGTTCCGCCGCGAGGACGGCTCACTCGCCATCGGAGAGATCGCCGCGCGTCCGCCCGGCGCGAACTTCGTGGAGATGATGGGCTTCGGTCACGACGCCGACATGTACCGGGCATGGGCGCGCGCGGTGACGGACAACGCGTTCGATGGTCCCTTCGAGCGGAAGTACGCGGTGGGCTGCGCCTACCTGCGCGGCATGGGTCACGGTCGCGTGCAGCGGGTGACTGGAGTGGCGGAGGCGAACAAGAAGGTGGGAGCGCTCGCGGTGAAGACGCGGCTGCCGAAGCTCGGTCAGCCGAAGACTGATCACTACGAGGGTGAGGGCTACGTGATCGTCCGCCACCCCGACACCGAGGTCGTCAAGCAGGCGGTGAAGACGATCGTCGAGACGATTCGCATCGAGTACGCATGAAGCTCCCTTCTTCAGTCGATGGCGTCGTGGAAGTGACGCAGTTCCTCTCGCAGGGGAGCCGCAAGTGGCTCTTCATCGAGGTGCCTCACGGCGCCACGCGCAAGAGCGACTACGACGCGGTGGCGGCGAAGCTGAAGAGCCGCTTGCCCGATCAGCTCGAGCACTTCTTCTTCGTCAACACGGACATCGGCGCGCCGGAAGGTGCGGCGTGGCTCGGGAAGAACCTGAGCGCGCAGGGTATCAACGTGGTGGTCGCGCGCTGTTTGATTCCGCGCACGTTCATCGACACCAATCGCGTCATCGCTCCGAACGAGGGCGGCAAGGTGGTCTCGGGGATGACGCCGGGATTGCCGGGCTACATCGACTCCGCAGAAGACGCGAAGTGGCTCACCGAGCAGCACACGCGCTACCACCAGGTGGTCCAGCAGGCGTACCAGGAGATCTGCCGCGGGGTGGATGGGCTCGCGCTGCAGCTCCACTCGTATTCGCCGCGCTCGGTGTCGATCGAGAAGACCGACGGGAGCATCGTGCAGGCGCTCCACGCCGCGTACGTGCCCGAGGTCTACGCGAAGTGGCCCGAGCGTCCGCCCGTCGACATCATCAGCGCGCTCAGTGACGGGAGCTTCCGCGCCGCTCCGAAGTTGGTCGATGCGCTGCTCGCCGAGTACGTGAAGGCGGGCATCGCGGCGAAGGAGAACGGCACCTATCACCTGCACACCATCGCCATGGGCTACGAGTACGCGCGCGCGTATCCGCAGCAGGTGTTGTGCGTGGAGTTGAACCGCGGGCTCGTCGCTGATCCCTTCGTGCCGTTCGGTGTGTCGCCGATCAGCGAAGCGAAGGTGGAGAAAATGGTCGCGCCGATCGGTCGCGTGCTCGCGGCGGCGTTGTGAAACTCAGAGGCGGTTGAGGAAGAACAGCACCGCCGCCTTCACCGGCGGGAAGTCGACGAGCGGGCCCAGAGGCAGCGCCTGCTTCGCCCACTTCGACCACGACCAGCTGTCCTGCTGCTGAACGATCTGCCCGTTCTTCACGGTGAGCTCGCTCACGGCTTCGTTGTGCACCGGGCGGCCGAAGACCTTGTAGTCGGCCTTCCACGCGACCTTCGCCTTGTCGCCGTTCGACTCGAGGATCTCGTAGGTCATCTTGAGATCCTTCCCGGTGTTGAACAGCGACTTCCACATGTGCACCACTTCGTCGTGATTCTTCAGGTCGTAGATCGGATCCTTGAAGCTCGCGTTCGGCGCGTAGAGCTTGTCGAAGGTGGCGGTGTCCGTCTTCTGGAACGCCGAGAAGAACTCGTTCGCCACCTGGCGCGCATCGGGCGTGGGCGCCGCGGGCTTGACCCCGCTCACGCCCTTCGCAGCCCAACCAGCGGAGGCCGCCGGCGTCTCGGCGACCTGCGCAGGAGCGACGACAGCGGGCTTGGGGGCGACGGGAGCAGGAGGGGCGTTACGGCCGATGCGGGACATGGGCCTCCTTCTAGCGCGTAGCCGGGGGCTTGATGCCAGATCCCGACACAGCTATTGGCGCGCCTCCTTCTGGGGGTTCACCACATGTCCAAGGCAGTGATCGCGGTCCGCATTCTTCTCGGTGTGTCGTTTCTCGTGTTCGGCCTGAACGGCTTCCTGCACTTCTTCAACCCGCCTCCCCCTGAAGCCTCGGCGGCCGCGACGTTCGGCGCCGCGCTCTTCAACTCGGGCTACATCTTCCCGCTGATGTCGGTGGTGGAGATCCTCGTCGCGCTGATGCTGATCGCCGGCCGCTTCGTGCCGCTCGCGCTCGTGCTCCTTGCGCCGATCCTCGTGAACATCGTGGCGTTCCACGTGTTCCTCGACCTGAAGGGCATTGGCCTCGGCGCGTTCTTCATGGTGCTCGAGATCTTCCTCGCGTGGGCGTACCGCGACTCGTTCAAGCAGGTGCTCGCGATGCAGGCCCAGCCGACGGTTGGCTGAGTAGAGTGAGCGCGTGATCAAGCACGCACTCCCGCTTCTCCTCCTGGCCGGCTGCGCGACGACTTCGAAGTCAGCGCGCAGCGGCTTCGAGGTGTACACGTTCACGCACTCGTCGACGAACGCGCACGTGGTGGTGCAGGACGGCTCTGCGTTCTTGTTCGACACGGGCTACGAGAAGAACGGGCCGAAGCTCGAAGAAGAGCTCCGCGAGGTGGGGATCGATCCGGCGAAGCTGAAGGCGGTGATCCTGAGTCACGGGCACTCTGATCACGCTGGAGGCGCGCTCTCCTTTCATCAGCGCTACGGCGTGCCGGTGATCATCGGTGAAGGTGATCAGGGCATGTACACCACGGGCAAGATGGAGCCGCTCTGTCCCACCGGGCTCATCGGCAACCTGCGTCACCGTGAAGACGAAGGGAGCACGTACTCCCCCTCGGCGCCCGACACGATCGTCGAGGACACGCTCGACCTGAAGGAGCTCACCGGCATCGACGCGAAGGTGATTCGCCTGCCGGGTCACACCAACGGATCGCTCGTCGTGGTGCTGGGTGACGTCGCGTTGGTGGGCGATCTCTTCCGTGGATCGATCGTCGGCTCCGGCGCGGAGACGCATTTCTATCAATGCGATCTCGACCTCAATCGGAAGAACGTGGCGAAGCTCTTGAGCGAGCTCGCTCCGAACGCGAAGGTGTTCTTCGTGGGCCACTTCGGGCCCGTTTCGCGCGATTCCGTGAGCGAGCACTTCAAGCCCGTTCTTCCTTGAGACGCTGCTGCCTCGGCACCGCTTCGCGGCGCCGCGAGACGGCTCGCGATCATCACGGCTGTGTCAGCAACGCGCTTGGCGCTCTGACCGTCGCGTCCTGCTTGCGCAGCCTGCGCACGTCATCGCTTTGTCACGTGCGCCTGAGCACGCAGGGTTGAGCGCGGCTGCGGCTTTGCTCCTCGGGGACAGCCATGAACCTTCCCCTGGTGGCGATGCTGATGCTGGGCGCGGTGGGCAGCACCGATGAGCTCTGCGACGACGCTGATCACTGCGGTCACACGCACATCGAGAAATACGAAGGCAACTCGGTGGAATTCTCGTTCGGCTATCTCGGCCAGTGGGCCGACGAGCGAAACCGCCAGCTCGAGCTGAAACCGAGCGACACCAATCCTGCGGGTGCAGGCGCCGTGACGGATCCCTTCATGGGCGTGCCCTACAGCGGCACGGTGCTCGCGGGACCGATCCTCGAGTGGCGCGGCATTCACAAGAACGTGCGCCTCACCGTGGGCGTGCGCTTCCCTTTCGCCAACTTCCGCCCGAGCGATACCGCACAGACGATGATGATCGGCGGCATGCCGCGCGACGTGCTCGTGCGCTCGGTGTCGTTGTGGGATTTCCGCACGGGCATCGGGTTCGAGGTGCCCTTCAAACGAGTCACTCCGTTCGTCGACGTGCTCGGTGACGTGCAGACGATCAACACGCAGCTGTCGATCGATGGCGCGACCGCGAACTACACCGGCCGCGCCTTCTCGCTCGGTGGCCGTCTCGGCGCCCGCTACCAGGTCGACCATCTCTTCGTGGCGCTGGCCGCGGAGGCGACCGCCATTGGCCCTCTCCGCATTGGCGGCACGCTGCAGGTGGGCATGGGTTTCTAAGTGCGCTACCACCCGGCCCATGCGTCACCTCTGGGTCCTGCTCCTGGCCGTCGGCTGTGCGAAGTCGACTCCCGTCGGCGTCACGGATGAAGAGGCGCGCGAGAAGTTCACCGCGTGCACCTTCGAGGCGGGCGCGTTGCCGAAGGACACGTTGCCCACCAGGGCGAAGGTCGGCTCACAGATGCCGATCGATCACTTCGTGTTGGTGATGCAGGAGAACCGCTCGTTCGATCACTACTTCTCGCGGCTCTCCCACGGCGGCGTGCACGTGGCTTCCGCGAACGCGCAGAACCCCACGTCGGACGGCGGAGTCGCGAGTCGCTACCACGAGACGCGCTACTGCCTCACCGACGTGAATCATTCCTGGAATGGCTCGCACCGGCAGTTCGGCGACGGCAAGCACGACGGCTTCGTGCTCAGCAACGATCCCAACGGTGAGCGATCGCTGGGCTACTACGACGAGAGCGATCTCCCCTTCTACTACGGGCTCGCTCGCACCTTCGCGATCAGCGACATGCACTTCGCGTCGGTGATGGGTCCCACGCAGCCGAACCGGATTTACTACTGGGCGGCGACTTCCTTCGGCGCGATCAAGAACGGGATCCCGCCGCTGCAGGTGAACGACAAGCCGACGCAGAGTCTGTTCACGCGCATGAACGACGCGAAGGTGGAGTGGCGCTCGTACGTGAGCGACGTGGCTTCGCCCGCGGTGTTCGTGGGGCTGCTGCAGAGCAGCGACGAGAACTTCAAGCAGATCGATCAGTTCTTCACCGACGCCGCGGGAGGAACGTTGCCTCCGGTGTCAGTGGTGGAGGCGTACTTCACCGGCGACGTGCGCGGTGATCAGGACGACGAGCACCCGGCGGGCAACATCCAGCGTGGGCAGGCGTTCACGCGGAAGGTGGTGCAGGCGGTGATGAACTCTCCGCAGTGGCCTCGCACCGCGATGATCTTTCTCTACGACGAGCACGGCGGTTTCTACGACAGCCAGCGTCCTCCGGCGGCGTGCGAGCCTGACGACATGTTGCCCAAGGATGATCCGTCGCGGCGCTTCGATCATCTCGGCTTCCGCACGCCGTTGATGGTGATCTCTCCGTTCGCGAAGCGGGGCTACGTGTCGCACGTGCCGGTCGATCACACCGCGGTCACGCGCCTGGTGGAGACGCGGTTCGAGCTTCCTGCGCTCACGAAGCGTGATGCGAACGCGTGGCCGCTGCTCGACATGTTCGACTTCGAGCACCCTGACGTGAGCGTGCCGGAACTGCCTGAAGCGGTGATCGACGCGGAGCGGGACGAACAGTGCAAGCGCGAGTTCCCGTGATGACGACGCTTCAGGTCTTCGATTGTCCTTCGTGCGGCGCGCCGCTGCCCGGAACCATCGGGCAGAAGTCGACGTGCGCGCACTGCGGCACCGTGACGCCGATCGAGAGCGGTGGCGCGGCTGAGCTCAAGGCGCGTGAGGCGCGTGCGGAGGCGGAGGCGGTCTTCGCCAAATTGGGTGAGCCGCCTTCCCGCTTCGCCCGCATCGCCGTGGTGCTCGCGAACCCGTGGGTGTGGGGGCTCGGCTTTCCCTTCGCAGCCTCGGCGTTGATGCGAGTGGGACGGGTGCCGTTGGAGATCATCGATCCGCTGTGGGAGCGCGTGAGACATGAGCGGCTCCTTCACGTGGTCCACCCGTCGCTGGCTTGGCTCCTCGAGGTGGCGGGCGTCGCGGTCGCGTCGCTGGTGTTGCTCACGTTCAGTCTCCTCGGGAAGCGCGTGGACGCGCGGCGCGATCTGCAAGCGGCCCTCGCGTCCAAGCCGCCCACCACGCCCGGCGGAAAGTCGTCGTGCCGCAATTGCAACGCTCCCCTGGAGGTCGCCCCAGGTGCGCTGGGCGTTCGCTGCGCCTCGTGCGGAGCCGACAACCTGGTGATGTTCTCCGCGAGCTGGATCGCGCGCGCGAAGAAGATGACGGAGACGCTGCGGGTGAGCATGAAGCTCGCGAAGGCCCAGGAGAGGGAAGGGCTGCGCCGGCTGGGCATCGCGGCGCTCTGGCGCGTGCCGATGGTGTCGCTGGTGCTGTACTTCGTGATCTCCCCTGCGCTGGAGCGGCGCACCAGCGCGGGCTGGGACGACATGCGGATCAAGGAGGGGTCGAACGCCGGGGTATGGCGGTTGATCAAGCGCGTGGAGCACGGGTGGCCCGAGGGTCAGTTCCTGGGCATCGCGCACTGCGAGACGCCCACGGAGAAGGACGCGGTGCGGCTCGACGCGAGCACCTGGTGCCAGATGGGAAACTGCGACTTGATCGGCATGGTCCCTCTGCGGCGCGGTGAGCGGCTGGGGGTGAAGTTCGTGGGAGCTGCGGGGCCGGCGTGGGCGCACCTGTACCTCGCCGATCGCAACTACCTCGGAGGGACCGGCGTGCTGGGAGAGTCGTTCGGAGACCAGGTGGCGAGCGCAGCGATGCCGCTCGAGGCGCCGGTGGAGATTTCGGGCTGGTACAAGCTGCTGGTACGCGGTGCTCCAGACCTGGTGGTGCAGCCGTGCGTCGTGGCGCCCTCGGAGTAGTCAGCCGATTCCCGCCGAGGTTCTACGGCTGGACGCGATTCACGTAGACGCGAGACCGGTATCGACTGCGGCGGATCCTGCGCGGCCTGCGCGAGCTGCACCGACGGAGTGAAGAACGGAACAGAGACCGGAGTGGACTGCGGAGGAACGTGTCCCGCTTGCGCGACGTGCACGCCGACCATCTGGGAAGCAGAGACCGCGTTCCACTCCACCGGCTACAGCGTGACCGGCGGCTGGGCGCTTGGGAACAACGGCTACATCGAGACCGTGGCGAGCGTGACGATGCCCCCGACTCCTTCGTCGCTCGTCGTCACCGCGCGCGGCACGGTGCTGCAGGGTGTGTGGGCGCACATGATCGTCTCCATCGGCACGACCACGCTCGGCTCCGTTTTTGTCAACACCACCGCCTTCGCGCCGTATCGCTTCAACGTCCCCGCGAACCTCTCTGGGAAGATCCGCGTCACCTACGACAACGACGCGAAGAAGGGCGGCGAGGATCGCAACCTCTTCGTCGATAAGCTCGCGCTCGAGTGCGGCAGCCCGGCGATCTGCGTCGGCGCGGCGACCTACGAAGCAGAGACGATGTTCCACTCCACCGGTTCAGCGGTGACCGATGGTTGGCGGCTGGCGTCAAACGGTTACGTGCTCACCACACACACGTTCGCTGGCGGACTCACGCGCATCACCGTCGCTGCGCGCGGCACCGTGGCCGGCGGAGTGTGGCCGCGCATGGTGGTCTCCGTGGGCGGCACGGTGATCGGCACCGTCTTCGTCAACACCACCGGCTTCAGTCCCTGGGTCTTCGACTTCACGCAGCCCGCGGGCAGTGCCGAGATTCGCGTGGAGTTCACCAATGACGGGATCGTGGGCCAGAAAGATCGCGATCTGTTTGTCGACAAGGTGTCCGTTGGGTGCCCATGAGCCGCTCACGAATGCTGGGTAACCCGCCTGTGACCTGTTCTGAGGGTGGGCGAAGTGTGCCCCTCACCCCGACCCTCTCCCCGCTTGCGCAGGGAGGGAGATGCAGTCAGGGAACAGGGCAGGATTCCGGCGGGTTCAAAGATGGACTGTTACAGTCGGACGCCCCGTGCTCGAGCCGTCTTCGCCCATCTCCGCGCCTGATCCTTCGCGCGGGCCGCCGCCAGTTTCGTCCTCCGACGGGCGCGCCCTGCGTCTGCTCTCCGAGGTCCGAGCCGCCCAGGCCCGCGCCCTGCAAACTCAGGGAGTACTCCTCGCCGTCGTGGCCTTCGTGGTCATGCTGGTGGCAGGTGCCTGGGTAGGTGCTTTCTCTGCACGCGCCGGCCTCGGGCTGATCATCGGTGGCGGGGTCCTCGCGCTCGCCGTACTCATCCTCTTTGCCGTGGTGCTCCCGCGCCGCCGGGTGGGTGACAACGCCCGCACCGCGCGCATGCTCGCCGCGCAGCTGCCTGAGCTGAACCTGGACCTCCTCGCGGCGGTCGAGCTCTCGAAGGCACTCGGCACTCCCGAAGACTTCTCTCCTGATCTGGCGCGCGCATTCCTGAAGGACGTCGACTCGCGCGCCTCGAAGCTGTCGGTCGCGAAGCTGATCGATCAACGTCCCACGCAGCGCGCGGCGATGACCCTGGTCGCCACCGTCTTCGTGATGTTGGTGCTGGTGTTCTTCAAGGGCGCCACGCTGCGCGCCGGTCTGGCGAACGCGCTGATGCCGCGTGCAGTGGCCGAGCCGATGCGTCGTCAGCCCATCACCGGCGACGTCGAGCTCACGTACCGCTATCCCGTGCACACGGGACTCGAGGTGAGGAACATTCCCTCGAGCACCGGCGACGTGAGCGCGCCCACGGGCACCGAGGTCACCATCAAGACGCGCGCTGATCGCGACGTCGAAGGTGCCGCGCTGGTGCTCAACCCGGGCAAGAAGCAGATCCCCCTGCGCATCGATCGCCGTGAGCTCACCGGCAGCTTCGTGGTGAGCGAGAGCGGCACGTGGCACGTGGCCTTCCTCGACGGCACCGACGTGATCGCCGAGGGACCTGATCAATCGATCACCGCCGAAGCTGATCAGCCTCCGCAGGCGCGGGTCACGGCGCCGGTCGATGGCCTCGAGCTCGATCCTTCGAAGCAGGCGGTGACCATCAAGTTCGACGCCTCTGACGACTACGGACTCTCGGCGCTCGATCTCGTCTACACGCCGCAGGGCGGAGAGACGAAGCGCATCTCGCTCAAGCCCGACGACGGTCGCACCACGCGCGGCAGCTTCCAGTGGGACATCGCGCCGCTGAAGCTGAACCCCGGCCAGGAGGTCGTCTACTTCCTCGAGGCCACCGACAACGACGCGGTGAAGGGCCCGAAGAAGGGCGTGTCCGCCACGATGCGCCTCAAGCTGTACAGCTCGGCCGAGCATCGCCGCGAGGCGCTGATGAAGGCCGAGGAGCTGTGGGGCCGCCTCGTCGAGCACCTCGCGGATCGCATGGAAGGTCCCGATCGGGTGAGCCCCACGCCGGTCGACGCGGCGGTCGCGGGCAAGCCCATCGACGATCGCGGCACGCAGCTCGCCGGCGAGTTCACCACGCTCGCCCAGGAGATCCGCGAAGAGCGCGATCCCGCGGAAGAGCTGCTCGCCGCGCTGCTGAACATCGGCTCCGAGCTCAACACCGACGTCTCGCAGGTGGTGTCGCAGCGCCGCGTGCTGCTCCGCATCTCGGGCCGCGAAGGTGGCACGCCGGGCCGCACCCAATTCATCGATCAGCGCAACGGCAACTTCTCGCAGGACCTCGCACGCCGGGTGGCGGGCGCGATCGCCACCGACATTCAGCACAGCGAGAAGAACGTGCTCTACCTCGAGGCGCTGCTCGATCGCGCGAAGCTCGACGCCATTCGCGAGCTCGCCAACCAGCTGCGCCAGGACCGCAAGGAGCTCTCGAAGCTCGTCGAGGAATACGGCCGCACCAAGGATCCGCAGCTGCAGGAGCGGCTCCTCGAGCAGATGCAGAACTTGAAGCAGCGCATGCTCGAGCTGCAGCAGCGCATGGCCGAGCTGAGCAAGGGCATTCGCGACGACTTCATGAACTCCGAGGCGTTGCAGCAGATGCTGGAAGAGCAGGACATGGAGTCCGCCCTCGACGAGATGGAGAAGCTGGTGAAGGAGGGCAAGGCCGACGAGGCGCTCAAGAAGATGCAGGAGCTCTCGATGCAGCTCGACGAGTTCCTCGAGAACCTCGACGAGGCCGGTGAGAAGGCTGATCAAGAGAGCGACCCCGAGCTCGCCCGCCAGTACCAGGAGTTCGAGCAGAACCTCGATGAGGCGCTCAAGAAGCAGGAGCAGCTGGCAGAGAAGACCCGCCAGCTCCGCGACAAGTACCGCGAGCAGCAGAAGGAGCGCATCGCGCGGCAGGGCGAGGCGTTGAAGCGCGAGCTGAAGGAGAAGCTCGACGATCTCGACAAGAGCTGGAAGCAGCTCGACGGCGATCACTTCGGCTTCCGCTTCGAAGACGTGCAGCAGGAAGCGATGCAGGCCCGCGACAACGTGCAGCAGTCACTCGACGCGAACGACTTCGACCTCGCGAGCGAGGCGGCGGATCGCATGGAAGATCGCGCGTCGCAGATGGCCGAGCAGGCGCAGGAGCTCCGTCAGCGCGACGAGATGTTCAACAACCCGCCCGACGTTCGCCGCGAGTCGAAGCAGGCCGCCGACAAGATGCAGCGCGACGCGAAGAAGGCGAGCGAGGTCGCCCAGAAGCTGCGCGATCTCTTCCCGCAGCCGGGCCAGCAGATGAGCGATCAAGATCGCCAGCAGATGAGCGAGCTCTCGCGCAGCCAGAAGCAGCTGCAGCAGCAGGCCCAGCAGCTCCAGCAGCAGATGGACGCCATCGACGAGCGCGCCCCGATCTTCGACGAAGACGCGCAGCAGCAGATGGACCAGGTCGGCCAGCGCATGCAGGGTGCCGGGGAGCGCCTCGCGGGGAAAGATCCCAGCCGCGGCTTCGGTGAGCAGCAGGGCGCCCTCCAGGGCCTGCGTGGAATTCAGCAGCAGATGCAGGAGTCCGCGAAGAAGGGCGGCTCCGGCGGCAAGGGCGGCATCCCCGTTCCCATCAAGCGGCGCGGCGGCACGCGCGGCACTCAGAACGAGAAGGTCGAGATCGTCGACGAAGATCCGAACGCGGGCAGCCGAGAGTTCCGCAAGGACGTGATGGACGCGATGAAGCAGGGCGCGCCCGATCGCTACAAGGATCAGAACAAGAAGTACTACGAGGAGTTGGTGAAGTGAGACGCGCGCTCTTGCTGGTGTTGATTGCTCTGCCGGTGCTCGCTCAGGAAGAGCCCGCCGACATGCCCGAGCTCAAGGGCGAGGCGAAGGCGCGCATTCAGAACCTCGATCAGTACCTCGAGGACTGGGATCTCGAGTCAGCGAAGAGCGAGCTCACGGCCCTCGAGAAGTTGGCGCCCGCCGACGTCGAGCCGCTCGCGTACTACCAGGGCCGTGTCGCGTTCGAAGAGGGCCGCTACGCGGACGCGCTCAGGCTCCTCGAGAAGGCCGGCCTCAACGACAAGCCCGGCAGCTGGGTGCGCCTCGCGAAGGACACCGGCAACATCACGCAGAACTTCGAGAAGGCCGAGAGCGAGCACTTCATCTTCCTGTACCCGAAGGGGAAGGACGTGGTGCTGGTGCCCTGGGCGCTCGACGCGCTCGAAGGAATTCGCGCCGCGCTCGAGAAGGACCTCGGCTACGCGCCGCCCGGGAAGATCCGCGTGGAGATCGTCTCCTCGGCGAGCGAGCTGGCGAAGGTCTCGACGCTCTCGAAGGAAGCGATCAAGACCACCGGCACCATCGCGATCTGCAAGTTCAACAAGCTGATGGTCACCAGCCCCAAGGCGGTGGTCACCGGCTACGACTGGCTCGACACGGTGGCGCATGAGTACGTGCATCTCGTCGTCAGCCGGAAGAGCCGCAACACCGTGCCCATCTGGATGCACGAGGGGCTCGCGAAGTATCTCGAGTCGCGTTGGCGCGGGCCCGCGGGTGGCGCGATGACTCCGCCGACCCTCGCGCTGCTCGGCAGCCGCGTGAAGAAGAACCAGCTGGTGCCCTTCGAGAAGATGCACCCCTCGATGGCGCTGTTGCCCACTGCTGAAGATGCCGCCACCGCGTTCGCCGAGGTGTTCTTCGCGATCAAGCTCATCGACACCGAGGGCGGTCCGCAGGCGCTGGAGCGAATGCTCGACGCGATGTCGAAGGGCACGAGCGACAGGGCCGCGGTCGAGCTGGTGATGAAGCGGAAGTGGCCCGAGTTCGAGAAGACGTGGATGGCCTCGCTCAAGAAGCAGCCGTACCCGAAGGAGCTGCTCCCGCCCTCGAGCAACGAGAAGAAGGAGCTCCTCGAGGCCGCCGGTCAGAAGAAGGAAGAGAAGAAGAAGAAGGGCCGCGAAGTGAGCTTTGGTGACTTCCAGGAAGTGACCGAGGTCGACGCGCGACGCGCTGCGCATCTCGGTGAGCTCTTCCGCGAGCGCCATCGCATGGTCGCTGCCACCGAGGCCTACGGTCGCGCGCACAAGGTGGTGGGCGACAAGTACGAGTCGGTGTCGAACAAGTACGCGCTCGCGCTGCTCGAGCTGAACAAGTTCGACGAGGCCGCGGTGGTGCTCGAGGGCAGCCTGAAGACGCACCCGGGCAGTGCTTCGACCAACGTGCACCTCGGCCGCATTCACCTCCGCGCGCGCCGCTACGAGGCCGCGAAGAAGGCGTACCTCGACGCGCTGGCGGTGAACCCGTTCGATCCCGAAGTCCACGTCGCGCTCTTCGCCGCGGCCGATGCGCTCAACGACGCCACGCTCAAGAAGCGGTCGAAGGAAGCAGTGATGTTGCTGCTCAACGTCGACGACAAAGCGGTTCCGAGTGTGGCGAAGAAGTTTGCCCAGTCGGATGACCTGGCCCAGGCGCCGCTGGAACCCGTTGAAGCGCCGGCTCCCGTTACCGACGGCGGCGCGGCACGCTGACGGCTTAGCGCTTGCTTCACTCCGTTGCAGAAACGGAGGCGAGCATGACGCCTGGAGAATCGGTGGCGCGCCGAGTGCGCTTCTTCACTCTGTGCATGGCGGTGGCTTTCGTGGCCATCGGACTCTCGAAGATCCTTGGCCTCTCCGCGGAGTACGCCTTCTTCAAGGAGCTCGGGCTCCCGCGAGGAATGGTGCCGGTGATCGGTCTGATCGAGATCGCGGTGGGCGTGTTGTGCTTCATGCGCCGGACCCAGTCGTACGGGGCGTGCGGCGTGATCTTGCTGATGGGCGCGGCGGCGCTCACTCACGTGATGAGTGGGGCGCGCTTGTACATGCTCTTCATCAACACGTACTTCATCTTCGCGGCGATCTGGGTGGTGCGCATGGATCGTCCTCGCTTCCTCCAGGTCGGCCCGCCTGAGACCACCGTGCGGCACGCGTGATTCACCGCAGGGGACACACCATGGATGAGCCGCTCAAGACTGGCCCCGCGCGGCGGGGATTCATGCTCGCGCGCCTGTTCGGCATCGAGGTGCGGCTCGACTGGAGCCTCGCGATCATCTTCGCGCTGGTGACGGTGAATCTCGGCGCGGGCGTGCTGCCCTCGTGGCACCCCGCGTGGGGAAGAACCGGCGTGTGGGTCGGCGCGGTGATCGCGTCGGTGTTGTTGTTCTGCTCACTGCTCGCGCACGAGCTCTCGCACGCGTTGGTGGCTCGCACTCAGGGCGTGCAGGTGCACACGGTGACGCTGTTCCTCTTTGGAGGCGTGGCGCATCTCGAAGGCGAGCCACCGTCCCCCAAGGCGGAGTTCCTGATCGCCGCCGTGGGTCCGTTGACCAGCTTCATCATCGGCGGAGTGCTCACGGGGATCGGCGCGTGGCTCGCGCTGCCGCAGCTCGAGTTGATGCGAGGGGCGAGCGTGGAAGAGACGGTGGCGCTCTTCGCGGGCATGGGGCCGGGCGTGACGCTGCTGCTGTGGCTCGGGCCGCTCAACTTGATCCTCGGCTTGTTCAACCTGGTGCCGGGCTTCCCGATGGATGGTGGGCGCGTGCTGCGCTCGTTCCTGTGGGCGGTGACGCGCGATCTGCTGAAGGCGACGCGCTGGGCTTCGTACACGGGGCAGTTCGTGGGCTTCAGCTTGATGGCGTGGGGCGTGCTCGGCTTGGTGCGCGGCGCGGTGGGCGGCGGGTTGTGGATGATGCTGATCGGTTGGTTCGTCAACGGCGCGGCGCGCGCGAGCTACCAGCAGCAGCTGCTCAAGCACACACTCGAGGCGGTGCCGGTGAGCAAGCTGATGAGGACTCGTTTGGATCGCGTGTGGCCCACGCTCACGCTCGACGACTTCGTGCGCGATCACGTGATGGCGGATGATCAGACGAGCTGGCCCGTGGAGCAGGACGGGGTGCTGCTCGGGCTCTGTTCGTTCGATGACGTGCGCCGGGTGCCGCGCGAGAAGTGGCCGTACACGCAGGTGGGGCAGATCATGACGCCGACTTCAGCGCTCTCGGCGCTGCCGCCTGAAGCAGGCGCGGAGAAGGCTCTCGAGGAGCTCGCGAAGCGCGAGGTCGAGCAGCTGCCGGTGCTCGATCACGGTCACCTGCTCGGGCTCATTCGACGGAAAGATCTGCTGCGCTGGCTCACGTTGCATGCGAGCGATCCCACCCCGGGCTGATCTCCCTCTCCCTTCGGGAGAGGGTCGGGGTGAGGGCATACGCCGTCGTAGAAGACCCTCGCGCTCAGTGACTGAAGGACACGCTGCGTTTTCAAAGTGATCGTCAAGGACGCGTAGTGACTTGCCCTCACCCCAACCCTCTCCTGAGGGAGAGGGAGAAAGAGGGCTACTTCTGAGCGGTGGACCCGCGGCGCTGGATCACCTTCGCGAGGTCGATCACGCGCGTGGCGTCGGCGTCGATGCTCTTGGATGCGGTGATCGTCGGCGGCGCCTGCGCAGCGACGTAGTCGAGCGGCCGACACGTGAGCACCACCACCTGCGTCTGCTTCGCCGCCGTCCGCAGCGCCTCTCGGAATCACGCGACTCGGGCCGGATCGCTGTGCACGAGGTGATCGTCGAGCACGATGGTGCTCTTCAGCTGCAGCGCGATAGCGAGGCGCACCAGGGTCGCAAGGTGATCCTTCGTGCCCACCGAGAGGGCTTCGAGCGCTTGGGTCGCGGGTGCGAGCGCTGCTTGGTACTCGGTCAGCGGTAGAGATCAATGATGAACAGCCAAGGGTTGAGAAGCATCTTCACGACAAGGTGCTCCTCTCCCTCACCTTTGCTCAGGTGCGGTGCGCGCCGGTTGATGAGCGTCTGACCTAGCGGCAATTGTGACTTTCCTGGTCTGGTCCGGATCCCATGAACCTGGCGAGGGCT
>CBIHPJ010000061.1:0-18906 GCA_966211295.1 uncultured Myxococcales bacterium
CGCTCCGCAGGATTCAACACCCAGTGGGAGGTCTTCGGAGGCGGCAACTTCTACCCGGCCAACACGCGCAACTTCAGACTCAACACGCACATCATCTACGTGAACCGCTCTTCGGCGGGCGGCACCTTCGGGTACTACACCGCCGGCGAGAAGGGCCCGATCATCACCGTCGCCCTGAGCTTCCTCTTCTAAATGCGCTGGCCACTCCTCCTCCTCGCGATGGTGAGCAGCACCGCCCTCGCGCAGAAGCCCGAGCAGATGAACGACGTGCACGTGCACCTCACCAACTACGTGCAGGAGGGCCTCGACGCTCGCGCGTTGCTCGCGGTGATGGGCGAGCGGGTGTCACGTGCGGCGCTCTTCGGCATCCCGCTCCAGCAGCAGTGGAGCTACGCGAACAGCGGCGACTTCGCCCCCTGGTACTACCTCCAGACCGACGCGCCGCTCTATTACTACTCGTTCACCGACGCGCAGATCGCGATGGCCTACAAGTCGCTGCCGCCCGCGATGCAGGCGCGCTTCGACCCGATGATCACCGGCTTCAACCCAGCGGACATGTACGCGGCCGATCACATTCGCCGCGTGCTCACGATCTTCCCCGGCGTGTTCTCGGGCATCGGCGAGTTCACGGTGCACAAGGAGTTCGTCTCGTCGAAGGTCTCGGGAGAAGTGGCCTCGCTCAAGAACCCCGCGCTCGATCGCATCTTCGAGCTCGCGGCCGAGGTGGGGTTGCCCGTGCTGATCCACTGCGACGCCGACCTGCCCTTCCCCAAGCCAGAGCAGGAGGCGTACTTCGTGGTGCAGCTGCGCGAGCTGGTGATGCGGCACCCGAAGACCACGGTGATCTGGGCTCACGCCGGCGTGGGACGGATCGTGCGCCCGGTCGCCAGCCACCTCGCGAGGCTGGAGTGGATGTTCCAGAACGGACCGCCGGGGTTCTTCGTGGACCTCTCGTGGGACGAGACCGCGAAGTACGTGACCCATGACGCGCAGGCGATCGAGGCGGTGGCGAAGCTGATCAACGCGCATCCCGATCGGTTTCTCTTCGGCACCGACGAGGTCGCCCCGAAGGATCAAGCGTCGTACCTGAAGGTCTACGAGCAGTACCGGCCCCTCCTCGAGAAGCTCTCTCCCGAGGCGCGCGCCGGGTTCTTGAAGAAGAACTACGAGCGGATCTTCGACCAGGCCAGGCGTGACGTCCGGGCGTGGGAGGCAAAGCACCGGAAGTGAAATTCAGGGAACGGCAGGCCCATCGTCTGACTCTCGTTGCCTGCGCCCCGCTGACCGTGTAAGTGCCGCCCGCTTCTGAGAATTAGCGACAACTGAATATGGAGAGCTGGCCGAGTGGTCGAAGGCACCTGACTCGAAATCAGGCATACCGGTAACGGTATCTAAGGTTCGAATCCTTAGCTCTCCGCTGGTTTCCCCTAAGAACACAGCTTCTTCTGGAGAGGTGGCCGAGTGGCTGAAGGCGCACGCCTGGAAAGCGTGTGTACCTGAAAGGGTATCGTGGGTTCGAATCCCACCCTCTCCGAGTTTGTTGTTAGGAAGGAAGCAGAGATCTTCTGGTCAGGGCAACGCGGGGCCGTGAACCCCGCCAGGTCCGGAAGGAAGCAACGGTAGCGTTACTTCGCGTGTGTCCTGGCCGTCCCTTTTGAAGTCCCCGTCGGTGCTCTCGAGCGCGACGGGGACTGTTTTTTGGTCGCTCCGCCTCCGCGACCTTTCGCTTCGCTGCAGGTCGGTACTCCGGCTCCGCTCAGGCCTACCGCTCGAACAACAACGCGTGGCCCCGCTGCTCCACGAGGTGGAAGCCGGCCGCTTCGAACGCGGCTTTGGACTGCGCATCGCGAGGCTTCTCCCCTTCGGTGCCGTTGCTCACGTAGACGCCACGGTTGAAGCGGGGATCGCGCGCAGCGAGCTGGAAGCAGCCGTCCTGCGGGAAGTCGCACGGGCACCAGGGGATGTTCTTGCCCAGGTAGAAGAACCCCGGAGAGCCCCACATGCCCTCGTTCATCAGCACGAAGCCGGTCGCCCCCTGGCTGGCCTTCGCGGTGAGCTGAAACTGCTCCTTGCGCTGCACGTCGAAGGGCGAGGGGAAGACGAAGAACGCGAGGCCGGACAACGCGAGCGTGCTCACCGCGACCCGGTGCGCCTGGCGCCGCGACCACATCTCCGCGGCCCACGCGACGAAGGTCGGCACCGCGCCCACGGTGAAGAGCACCAGCGCGGGGTAGAGGAAGCGGTCCTCTTTGTGCGCGGTGGCGGAGAGGATCACCGCGTACCCCAGGCCCGCGGCGAAGAAGATCGTCGGCTTCTTGGTGTGGCGCTCGAGGAGAAGGAAACCGAGCGCCACCGCTGCGAGCAGACCGAACCACGGAGACGCCGCTGCGAGCGAGGGGAAACGCGTGCCCATCGCGGCGAACGCGACGGCGAGCAGCAGCACCACCACCGCGGGCTGCAGCCAGCGATCGCGTCGCGTGGCGAAGAACAGCCCCACGAAGGCGAAGGGCGGCAGCAAGAACCGGAAGACGTAGAGCCACCACGGCTGCGCACCGAACTGCGCCGCCGCCTGGCCCGAGGTGACGTTGAAGCGTACGTAGTGAATGAGGGAGTGGAACCACTCGCCCCAGGTGAGCTTGTCGAGCAGCCCGAGTGCGAGCGCGACCACCAGCCCACCCGAGGCGGCGAGCGCGAAGGTCTTCCAGCGGCGCGTGGCGAGCAGCCACAGCATCGAGGGAATGATCACCGCGGCAGAGCCGTAGCGAGTGACCTGCGCGAAGCCTAAGAGCGCCCCGCCCCACCCCCACTGCAGCGGCTTGCCTTCTTGGTCGTCGAGTCGCTCCAGGCCCCAGACGAGGAACGCGGTGGAGAAGGACTCCGACATCGTGCGGCCGCCGAACCAGACGATGGGTCCGTAGAGCGCCACCAACCACACGCACGCGCGCGCCATCGGAGCGCTCAGGCGGCGCGCCGCGAGCCTCCACACCGCCGCGAGCATCGCCAGGTGAAGGAAGTACTGAGGAATCTCCACCAGCACCCGCCGCGCCATCGACGAGCTGAGGCCGACCAGGTCGCCCGCCTTGAAGAGCGCGGAGAACAGCATCGGCACGGCCCAGTTGCGAATGCCCCAGGGCTGAGCGGCGTGCGCGGGGTCCGGGGGAACGTGCCATTCCCAGGGGACCACTCCGAAGCCGTAGGTGCGATTGAGCGCGATCTCGAGGGACTGAAAGACCTCGTCGGGATGCAGACGTCCGAGCAGCAACACCGCGTGCAGCGCGGCGGGGAGCGCGGCGATGGCCAGCTCGACCCACGGTGTGCGCTGCTGCGGAGTGTCGGGGGAAGACATCTTCGGCGCGCACGAATACCACGCGACATCGCGAGGATTGGCTACAACTGCGGGCCAAACCGCATTCCCCGAGGACCTTGAGGCGCGCCTGCTGAAGAGCGGTGCTCAACGAAGATGAGCGGAGGAACGATGACTGCCTGCCAGCACTGCGGCCGGGAGCACCCGCCCGGAGCCCCGAAATGCCCGGTCACGGGTGAGTCGATGCAGTCGCCGGGTCTGGTGGGCACGCGCGTCGATCGCTACCAACTGAGCAGGCTGCTCGGCGCGGGCGGCTTCGGCTCGGTGTACCTCGCGACGCACGTGCACACCGACGCGAAGGTGGCGCTCAAGCTGCTCAAGAAGAGCCTCGGCACCGATCAGCAGATGCTCGAGCGCTTCCTGCGCGAAGCACGCGCCGCGGCCTCGGTGGGCAGCGAGCACATCGTGCGCGTGATGGACGCCGGGCTCTCCAGTGACGGCCAGGCCTTCCTCGCGCTCGAGTTCCTCGACGGCTGCGACTTGAAGGAGCTCGCGGCGCAGCAGGGTCCGCTGCCTCCGCTCCGGCTGGTGATGGTGGTGCTGCAGGCGCTCGACGCGCTCTCGGCCGCGCATGCGAAGGGCATCGTTCACCGCGACATGAAGCCGGCGAACGTCTTCGTGGTGCGTCGGCGCGACGATCGCGGCATGGAGCGCGACTTCGTGAAGCTCCTCGACTTCGGCATCTCGAAGATGCACGGAGACGCGAGCACCTCGGGTCTCACCATGACCGGCGTGGCGATGGGCACGCCTTCGTACATGGCGCCCGAGCAGTTCTTCGACGCACGGAGCGTCGACGCACGCGCCGATCTCTATTCGGTGGCGGCGATGATGTACGAGCTGCTCTCGGGGCGGTTGCCGTTCGACGCCGAGAGCTACGCACACTTGATCGTGAAGGTGCGTACCGAGCAGGCCGAGCCGCTCAATCAGATCGCGCCGCACGTGCCGGTGCCGCTCGCGCAGGTGGTGATGGTCGGCCTCGCGAAGGAACCTGCGCAGCGCTGGCAATCGGCGCAAGAGTTCGGAGACGCGCTCCGCTCCGCACTCGGGCTCCCTCCGCCGGGGAGCACGCCCACGTTCCTTCCTTCGCAGTCGGGATCGCAGCCCGCCCTCGAGCCGACGGCTGCCGGAGGGCTCGACAAGACGCACACTCCGCAACCGCGCCCTTCCCCGCAGGTGCCGCCGGCGGTCCCGCTCGCGCAGGTCTCGCAGCCACCCGCAGCGGCACGGCCTCCCGCGCCCGCGGCATCTCAGAGCGCGCAGTGGGTGGTGCCTTCCAGTGGCTCGGCGAACACGGGTCTGCCGCTCAAGGCGACTCCGATTCAGCAACCGACTCCGGTACCGATCACGCAGCAGCCGCTGAATCAGAGCGGCTGGGTGCTGCCTCAGGCCGGCAACACGGGTGGGCCGCCTCCGCAGTCGACGTTCCAACAGCCGAAGAAGAGCTCGGCGCTCAAGTGGGTGCTGATCGTCTTCGCCGGGATGTTCCTCGTCGGGGGCTGCTGCACGTGCGGCGTGATCGCCAAGGCGGCCTCGGACGCTGACGAAGCCGGCGAGCAGGTGAAGGCGCCGTCCCGTACAGGGACCACCGACCCCGTCTCGGAGGGCACGGCAGAAGAGCTCCCGCCCTCGGCAAAGCGAAAGCACGGGCCGCCCTCGAATCGGGTGAACGCAGATCCCTCGCAGCCCTCCGTGCCGGCTCCGGCTGAGGTCGACGCGCCGAGCCCCGGCGGAAACAGCAACCCTCCCGCCCCCGCTGAAGAAGACGACGATGGTGCGGACGTCGCGGAACCCTCGGAGCCAGCGAACTGACCGTCAGGGTCAGGAGGTTCACCGGCGCCAGGAGAGCCAGAAGGAGCTGCGCACTGCTTTCCCGGTGAACGTCCGCGGAAGCTACCGCTCGTATTGCTCGGCGGGCTCGCTGCGCTCGAGCACCTGCAGCGGCTCCATCCCCTGCAATCGGTGCGTCGCCGAGATGAACCGCGAGGGTGGCGTGCGTTGCGTGCGGCCTTCCTCGCCCTGAGGTCCCGCGCTCCTCGGTTTCGGCGCCTGTTTCCCGGTTGAGGGCCGTTACCGTCGGACATGACGATGGCCCTGGCGCTGGGAATGGTGATCGTCGCCATCGCCCTGCTCTCGATCGAGCGCATTCCCATCGAGGTGAGCTCGCTGGCCATCGTGGTGTTGCTGGTGCTGAGCGGACTGGCCACCCCGGCCGAGGCACTCGCGGGCTTCTCGAGCGACACCGCGATCTTCATCTTCGCGCTGCTCGCGCTCACCCAGGGGCTGGGCGCGACCGGGGTGATGCAGCTCGTCGGGCGGCGCATCGTGGTGTTCGCGAAGCGGGGGCCCACCGTGTTCATCGCGATGATGCTGGTGGTGGTCGCTGCGTTCTCCTCGGTGGCCTCGAACACCGCCGTGACCGCCGCGTTCCTCCCCGTCGCGATGGCCACCGCGGCCCAGGCGAAGGTGCCCGCGAACCGGCTGCTGCTGCCGCTGGCCTTCGCCTCGATGTTGGGCGGCACCATCACCCTGTTCGGCACCTCGACCAACCTGGTGGTGAGCGCCTCGCTCGAGAGCTTCGGCATGCCGAGGCTCGGCTTCCTCGAACTGGCGCCGCTCGGACTGGTGCTCGCCTTCTTCGGCTGCACCGCCACCGTGTTCCTCGCGCGCAAGCTGCTGCCCGACCGCGGCGGGGAGAACGATCAGACCGCGCTCGTGCAACGCGAATACCTGACCGAGGCGGTGCTCACGGCGAACTCGCGCCTGCTGGGAAAGCACCTGAGTTACCTCACGGCCGACATCGGAGTGCCGGTGCACGGCCTCTTGCGCCGCGGGCAGCTCCTGCAACCCGAGGCCGACGTGGTGCTGGAGGCCGAGGATCACGTGATCATCGAAGGCAGCCTCGACGATCTCTTGCGGGTGATGGATCTGCGCAGCGTCGGGCTGCGCGCCGACCTGAGGTACGCCACCGCCGAGAAGAAGACCCTCACCCTGGTCGAGCTCTCCGTGCCTCCGACCTCGGGCCTCATCGGCAGGTCGGTGCGCGCGCTGCGGCTCGCCCAGCGGTACGGCGTGCTGGTGCTCGGCATTCACCGTCATCCCAGCCTGCAGCGCGTCGATCACGAGCTCGACATGTTGAGCCAGGTGCGCGAGGGCCAGACGGTGAGAGACGTTCCACTCTCGGGCGGCGACGTGCTCCTGGTGAGTGGCTCCGAGCGCCGGCTGCGCGAGCTGGCTGCGGAGGAAGACATCACCGTGTTGGGGACGATCGACCACGAGCGGCCCCGGTACCGCCGCGCCGCGCTGGCGGTGGTGATCTTCGCCGTCACCATCATCGCGGCGGGGCTGCGCACCACCTCACCCGCGATCGTCGGCCTCACGGGCTTGCTCGCGATGATCGCCACGGGCTGCGTTCCGGCGCGCACCGCCTTCCGAGTCGATTGGAAGGTGGTGATCATGATCGGCGCGCTCTTGACGCTCGGGCAGGCGATCGAGCGCAGCGGCGTGGGCGGGCTGCTCGCCAGGGGAACGCTGCCCATCGCGAGCATGGTGGGGCCTCGAGGCGTGCTGGTGGTGCTGATGGTGACCACGGTGCTGCTCTCGATTCCCATGAGCAACCAGGCCGCCGCGCTGGTGATGGTGCCCGTGGGCGTGCACGCCGCCCTGGAGCTCGGCCTCGACCCACGCACCTTCGTGATCGGCATCTGCCTGGGGGCCTCGTGCACCTTCCTCACTCCGCTCGAGCCCTCCGCGGCGCTGGTCTACGGACCGGGCCACTATCGCTTCTCCGACTTCCTCCGCGTCGGAGGTCCGCTCACCGCGCTCATGCTCCTCGTGTTGGCGGTGGGCATACCGATCGTCTGGCCCTTCACGGCGCGCTAGGGGCCGGCCGCAGCCGGAGCACCGCCTGCACCTGCGCACCTTCAGCCGCGGGCGCGAGATCGACGAGCGCGGAGTCGAGTTGCGTGAGCTGATCGAGGATCGTCGCGGCGAGCGCCTGCGCGGTGAGCGCCCTTCGAGGGTCGACTCCGGTGAGCTGGCGAGGAAACAGCAGCTCCTTCCGCAGCTGGCCCACGTCGAGGAACACCGAGACGTGCCCGGGGCCGAACGCGCCGTCGTACCGCTTCGAGAGCAGCTGGCTCAGATCCGCCGGCTCGCGCCCCTCGATGGGCGAACCGAGCTTGGCGTAGAGCGAGTGCTGGGTGAGCGCGACCTCGAACAAGCGCGCCGAGAGCAGCCCTCGCCACACGCGCAGCTGCTTCTCGCGCGCCTTGGTGAGCTCGAGCTCCCAGCGGCGCGCCAGGGCGTCGACGAAGCCATCGAGCGCGGCATCGGCAGTGACCGGCGCCTCGAAGAGGACGGTGCCCTGCGGTTGCGGTTTGCCTCCGGACTCCAGGGTGGCCCGCACGAAGCCCGGCACGTCGGCGTAGACGCTGAGCTCGAACAGCCCCGCGAAGGCGCCGATCGCGCGCTCGAGGTCGGTGCCTTGAGCGAGCAGCTCCGCCTCGAGCTCCTTCCGCTTTGGCGTCCCCGGAGTGCCCAGGAGCAGCGCCGCGAGCTCTTGCGGTGGAAGGCTGGCGGAGGCGACGAGCACCGGCGCTTCGGGCGCGTGCCTCAGAAAGCGCGCGCTCTCGTCGAGCTGCTGCGTCGCCCAGAGTGGTTTCGGGCCGTGCAGTTTTCCTTCGAGCCGCGCCTCGTCCCCCGAGATCCGCACGGCCGCGGTGAGAAAGCGCCAGCTGAGCGCCTCGGGCGCGCGTGAGAAGAGCACCAGCCCGCCGCTGGGGAGCGCATCGAGCGCGGTGGCGATCGTTCCATCGGTCTCGAGGCCCTGCGCAGAAGCGGCGGCGATGCGCGTCTGCGCCGAGGGCAACCGGTGCGTGACCGGCGTCTCGACGGCATAGAGCGCGCCCCGATCGACGAAGACGTCGAGCGCTCGCTCCTCGTGCTCGTAGCGCCACAGTCCCTGCACCACGCTCACCCGAGCCCACGCGTGCTCGGCGAGCCAGCCCTCGAGCAGCTCGAGCGCCTTCTTCGAGTCGTTGATGCCCACCACGCTGACGCGCGCGTCCTCGGTATCGCTCCAGGCGAAGGTGGCGAGGCCCTCGCGCGGATCGATCACCGACGAGCTGCCCGCGCTCGCCTGCTCGAAGGCCCAGTTCAACAGGGGTGCGCCGTCCAGCCACGCCTGCGCGCTGTCTGCTCCAGCGAGGCGTTCACCGAAGTCGATCGCGGGACCGAAGTCTTCCAGCCCGCGCGAGATCACCGCGAAGCGCACATCGGGCGGCACCAGGTGAAACGCGGCGCGCGGCGAGACGACGAGGGTGAGCTGCTCGCGCAGCGCTTTGCCCTCGAAGCTCTTCACCACGTAGCGGCCGGGCTTCTCGAAGGCGTGGCTGGTCTGCTTCGCGACGACGTTCGGAGTCTGATCACCGAAGTCCCAGCGCCGCTCCTCCTCCGCGACGAAGGGGACCTCGAGCCCCGCCTCCACGGGCGTCTCGCGCGTCTCGACGTGAACAGGACGCACACAACTGCTCAGGCCAACGAAGAGCCCGAGCAGCAGTGAGGAACGAATCAGAACTCGAAGCCCAGGCCGAACATGAAGTGAGCCGAGCTCAGGTCGAGCGCCTTGTTGCCGCCGAAGAGGTTCATCTCCTGCAGCGTGCCTTCAGCGAAGAGGTACGTGTGATTCACGCCCACGCTGCTGTCGAAGTCGCGCGCGAGGCGCTGGTCGATGAAGTCCAGCTGCAGCGCGAGGCCGAGCACGCCGGCGAGACCAAACTTCACGCCCTGCCCGCGCGAGACGCCGCTCAGCTCCACCGAGCCGCCGTTGGTGATCCAGTACGGCATGCCGACGAAGGCGGCCTTGGCGTAGGGCACCAGCGGAATGTGGAAGCGCTCCTTGATCCAGTCGAAGCGATAGATGAGCAGCGCCTTGATGGGGACGATCTGCAGGCCGGTGCTCTGATCGACGCGCTCCTTGGTCACGGCGTCGATCGACTTGCCGTACTTCTCCGCGTAGCCAACCGAGAGACCGCCCGCGAGCGTGCCGAACTTCTGGAAGAACTGGTACTCGACCTCGATCTCGCCCATCAGCATCGGGCCGCCGCCGAAGACGGCGAAGTAGGGCCGCTCCTCCTGGGGCAGATCCATGAAGGGGCGATCGAGCAGCGGAGTGAAGGGCGAGAGCTTCACCTCGAAGTACATCGACTTCGGTGACTCGAGGCGCTTCTGCTGATTCGCGACTTCGAAGCTCGCGCTGGAGTTCCCGCTGAGATCGAGGCCCTGCGCCCAGGCCGCCGTGCCAGAGAGAGCGGCGGTGAGCGCGCATGCGAGCGTGAGTGAGGTCTTCATGACTTTCTCCTGAGGCGGCGGAGCGCGAAGGCCGTGAGCAGCAAGGGCATCAGCCCCATTCCCACCGAGCAGCCCTGGTCAGTTCCGCCGAGGTCTTTGTAATAGCCGTAGAAGCCGAGGGTCTTGATGGGCGTGACCGTGATCTCGGGCGACGGTTCGCTGGTGTTGCCCGCCGCGTCGCGCGCGCGCAGGCGCACCTGATACGTCACGTTGTTCTCGAGCCCGCCACCCTTGATGGAGCTGTTGGACGCGCTGCCATCTTTGATCTGCGTGAAGTCGGTGTACTTGCCGCCCATCACCTCGAGCAGCACCACCGAGGTGTCGGAGTCGGCGGTGAAGCTCACTTTCACGGCCTCATCCTGCGCGGCGGACTCGGTGATGACGGGTGGCGAGGGCGGCTCCGAGTCGTAGACCACCTTGAGCGAGGTCGCGGGCTGGAACAGGTTGTCGCCGGTGCAGCCGATGCCGCTGCTCAACCTGTAGGCGACGGAGCCGCAGATGCGGTGCGCCTTGGTGAACGGCTCCGTGCTCCCACACTGCTGGAGGGTTCCGCCGTCGGTGGTGGTGGTCGTCTTGAAGTCGGGGAAGTCTTTGTTGGGCGTGACGTTGAAGCGGCCCTGACGCACCGAGTTCAGCGTGAGTGCGTCGATGTCCTCCAGACGCGTGTCGCCATCCCCGGGGATGTCGCGGCACTCACCGGCGGTGACCCACATCTTCATCGGATTCGCGCCACACTGCGTGAGGTTGATCGCGACGGTGTTCGTCCACTGAATGCTGATCGGCGTCGCACAATCCGCCGCGCCGAACGTGAACGTGTCGAGGTTGGGGTGGAGTGACTCCGTGATGCTGATCGCGAGCACCGGAGTGGTCGTCGTCTGCGCGAAGGCGGTGAGCCCCGAGAGCAGCGCGCAGAGCAATGAAAGACGAAGCCTCATGAGGGGCTCACTTTTGAGCAAGTTGAAGGCCACGCTCAAGCCCATTCAACCTAGTGAAACAAAAGAGGATTCACGCCCCGCCCTGCCCGGAAGACTGACAATTTGTCACGTGCGCGCGGCGAGTTTGATCGCCAGTTCCACCGCGCTGTCAGCCGCTCGGAAGACGTTGTCGATGGCGGCGACCAGCTGCACCCGGGTTCCCGACGCGCGCACCCGGCCCACGTGGGTCGAGGCGTCGTCGGTGGTGAGCATCGGCATTGGGTAGACGTTCGCCGCGGGATCATCGAGGAGCTTGAGGCCGGGCTCTTCTTTGAGGAGCGCCCTCACTCCCTCGGCGTCGACCGGACGACTCAGGTGCGCGGACAGCACCATCGTGAGCCCATGGTACGTGGGCACGGTGAGCGCGGTGGCGGTGAGGGCGGGGAGCGCCTCGCCACTCCAGATGCGCGCGGCCTCGACCAGCACGTGACGTTCACCTTCGCTGAGCGGACCTTCGAAGCTTCCCACCGCGGGGATCACGTTGAAGCCGAGACGATGCGGGAAGAGCTCGACGTCGGGCTCCTTGGCGTTCATCAGGGCGGCGGTCTGCTTCGAGAGCTGCTCCTGGCCCGCGGCGCCGCGAGAAGCAGCACCGAAGAGCATGGTGGCGTCGGCGAAGACGAGGCCGAACTTCGCGCGCAGCGGCTGAAGTACCGAGAGCAGCGCCTGCGTCGCGGGGTGCGCGAGCGCGACGATGCGGCCCGTGAAGGGACGATCGAGCACGCCATCGTTCACGCCTGGAGCGACGAGGGGCACGGAGGTGTCGACGCGGAACGCTCCCGAGAGATCGACGACCCACGCGCCCTGCTGCTGGGCCTGCTGAGCGAGCAGGCGCGCGACGTCTGAAGGCGTGGCGAGGATCACCGCCTGCACGCCGCGGAACGCATCGGCGCCGGGCTTCTCGGTGGGGAGCGTCTCTTCTTCGTAGTCGAGCTCTTCGGACTCTGAGTGCTCGCTCGAGAACAGGCGCACCTGATCGGGCTCGACGTCGTGCTGCTGCAGCGACGCGATGACCTGGCGGCCCACGGTGCCGGTGGCACCGACGACGGCGATGATGGGATCGGCCATGGTTCTTCAGTCCTCTTTCAAGCGCGCCTTCGGCTGGACGCCAGGCAGCGGCGGAAACTTCGGGTTCTCTTCGGCGCCCGAGCCGCGGATGTAGTGCGGCTCGAGGGTGAACAGCGCGTCGGCATCGAAGTGGGTGGGAATGGGAGCGAGGCGCGCGAGCGCGACCGCGGAGGGAACGAGCGGCCCGTCGAGGAAGCTCGTCTTCGGAACGCCAGCGTTTTCGAGCGGAGCACGCCAGTCGGTGAGCGCGGGACCGATCATCCGCGCGTGGGGCGCAGCCTTGAGCGCGTCCGCCAGCTCAGCGAGCGTCATCGAAACTTCTCCCTCTCCCTTCAAGAGAGGGTCGGGGTGAGGGCATGCCCGCCTCACATAAAACTCACCCTTCTTCACCACGGCGACGCTGAAGATCTCGAGCTCACGAGGAGCATCCATCGCCAACGCCGCAAGAGACGAAGCACCAACGATGGGCACCTTAAGGGCGTAAGCGAGTCCCTTCGCGGTGGCGAGACCAATGCGAAGTCCCGTGAAGCTCCCCGGGCCAAGCCCCACCACGAAGGCGGTCACTTCCTTCAGCGTGTGACCATGCGCCTGCAGGATCTTCTCGATCTCCTCGGGGAGAATCTCGCTCTGACGAAGCGGAGGTCCGACGAAGCGTTCCTCGACGACGCTCTTGTCTGCGCGCAGCAGCGCGAGCGACAGCGTCAGCGTTGAACAGTCGAGTGAGACGATCACGGCGCGGGCTCTTAGCAGGTCGTGCGCGAGGTGCGCCCGTCAGCAGAAGAGCAGGCGCGCGATGTCGTTTCTGAACGCCACCACCATCAGCAGCGCCAGCACGGCGAAGCCAAAGTAGGTCGCGATCTCACGAGCGCGCATGGGCACCGGCCGCCGGCGCACGGCTTCCCAGAGCGCGGTGAGAATGCCGAAGCCATCGAGGATCGGAATCGGCAGCAGGTTCACCAGCGCCAGGTTCACCGAGACGATCGCCATCGCGCTCAAGAACGCCGCCAGGCCCGCTTCCGCCGTCTGCGACGCCACCTGGAAGATCTGCACCGGACCACCCATCGACTCGAGCGGCACTTCACCGGTGGGCAGCTTCGCGAGAATGCGCCCGATCAACATGATGCCCTCGGGCAGCTTCTTGAGGCTCGCCGTGAGCGCCTCGACCGGGCCGAAGTGCAGCGTGACGGTGTCGCCCGCGATGGGCGCCATCGGCAAGCCGGGCGCGCCGAAGCGCACCCCGAAGTCGGTCGGCGCCATGCAGTACTTCGCGTTTCCCTCTGGAACGAAGGGACCCACGTTGGCGGTGTGCATCGCGCCAGACGAGCGCCATTCGATCGCGACCTGCCGCTTGCGCGCGAGCGCCATGCGATCTTCCACCGCGCCCACCGAGTGCACCTGCTGACCGCTCACCGCGGTGAAGCGGTCGCCGACCTTGATGCCGAGCGCGGCAGCCGGAGTATTCGGCCGCACTTCCCAGACGTACGCGTCACCCGGCTCGGCGCCGATGCGTGCCAGGCCCGTGCCCTCACCCACCTGAACGTCAGCGGTGACGGTGTCCGGCATCACCAACCCGTCCTGCAGCGAGCTGAAGCGAACCAGGGTCAGCTTCGCGGTGCCGGCCGCCTTGTCGAGGGCCAGCTCGAGCTCGCGCGCGGTACGCACCGGCTCGTCGTTCAGCTTGATCACGCGATCGAAGGTCTTCAGACCGGCGGCCTCGGCGGCAGATCCCGCGGGCACTCCGAGCACCGCCGCCTGCTCAGCGAGCGAGATGCCGATGCGGCCCTTCCGGGAGATCTCGATCATCCCCAGCGTCTCGACGCTCGCGGGCGTGACGTGAATCGACTCCTGCTTGCCGGAGCGATCGACGACCAGCGCGAGTTCCTTGTCAGCGCTGGCGCCGGCGATCTTCGAGAGCTCGGTGAAGGTGCGAATCGGCGTCCCATCGATGCTCAAGATGAGATCGCCCGGACGCAGCCCAGCGACGGCGGCAGGTGAGCCAGGCTCGACCGCTCCCACGCGCGGGGTGAACTCGGTGGAGTCGCCCAGGTAGACGAAGAACAGCGCGATGATCGGGAAGATCAGGTTCGCCAGCGGGCCCGCCATCAAGATGATGACGCGCTTCCACCACACCGCTCCCAGGAACGTTCGCCCTGCATCTTCTTCCGCGACGTCTTCTCCCGGGTGCTGACCGGCCATCGCCACGAAGCCACCCAGGGGGAGAGCCGCGATCTGGTACTGCGTCTCACCCCGGCGGAAGCTGAAGAGCGGCGGCCCGAAGCCGATGGAGAACTTCAGCACCTTCACCCCGGCCCACTTGGCCGCGAAGAAGTGCCCCGCCTCGTGAACCGTGACGAGGACGCCCAGGAAGATGGCGAAGTAGATCGCGTTCTGAAAGGCGCCCATGTGGCGAGCACGTTAACCGGCGCTCAAGCCACTTTCATCCGTGCTTCACGACGACCGGGTTCAAGACAACCAGGCCCGCCCGAACTGAACGTAGAGGTAGACCATCGGGGCGTTGAAGATCAGCGCGTCGATGCGGTCGAGCATGCCGCCGTGGCCGGGAATGATCACGCCCGAGTCCTTCACGCCGTACGCGCGCTTGAGCATCGACTCGCAGAGATCGCCCGCGGGGCCGAGCAAACTGCCCAGTCCACCGAGGACGAAGCAGTCGATCACCCGCATCTCGGGGAAGAAGAAGGCGCGCTGAAGGAAGAGGAAGCCGATCGCGCCCACGAAGCCGCCGGCGAAGCCTTCCCACGTCTTGTTCGGGCTGACCTCGGGGTAGAGCTTGTGCTTCCCGAAGAGACGGCCCGCGAAATAGGCCATCGTGTCGTTGCCCCAGGTGATCACCAGCGCAGAGACGACCCACATCAGGCCGTGATCGGGAACGTTGCGGAGGGCGGCGAGCGCGGTGAGACCTCCGTGGCCGTAGATGAAGGCCATCAAGAGGTTCGCGGTGCGCTGCGGCGCCTCGGGCAACGGACCTCGCAGGAGGTGCCAGGCCCACGCAGAGAAGAGGACGAAGCCCGTCGCGCCTGAGATGAGCGCGTTCGCCTGAAACGGCATCGCGATCGGGAGAATCGGCATCGCAGCCGCCAGCAGCACCGTCAGCCACGCGACCGGCGTGAAGGGCTTCTTCAGCGTGATGTCGAGGTACTCCCACGCGCACGCGCCGGCGGCGAAGCCGAGCAGCCCGGCGGACCACCAACCTCCGAGGTACAGGAGGTACAGCACGCCGGGCAGCAGCGTGAGCCCAGAGACCAAGCGGATGATCAGATTCTTGTTCTTGTCCGTCACGAACTCGCTCGACGGAGAGGCAGCGTCTGCACCTGGGCTCCGGTCATGCCGAAGCGGCGCTCGCGCTGCTGGAACGCGGAGAGACAGTCGATCAACTCGCGCGCCCTGAAGTCAGGCCAGGGGATCTCGGAGAAGACCAGCTCGGCGTACGCGGTCTGCCAGAGCATGAAGTTCGAGAGACGGCGCTCACCCGAGGTGCGGATCACCAGATCCACCGGAGGCAGCCCCGCGGTCCACATCATCGCGTCGACCAGCGCCTCGCTCACCGCGGCAGGCTCGAGCTGACCGCTGCGCACCTGGTCGGCCACGCGGCGCGCCATCGACACCAGCTCCTCGCGGCCTCCGTACGAGAGCGCGAGGGTGAGCGTCATGCCCGTGTTGGAAGCGGAGTCGGCGCGCAGCTGCTCCAGCGGCTCGCGCACGTACTTGGGCAGCTTGTCGAGCTCGCCGATCGCGTTGAGGCGGATGTTGTTGTCGAGGATCTCGTCGCGTTCTTTGACGAGGTACTCACGCAGCAGATCCATCAGGCCCGCGACTTCTTCCGCGGGCCGCGCCCAGTTCTGGGACGAGAAGGCGTAGAGCGTGAGGGCTTCGAGGCCGACGCGACGGGAGCAACGAGTGACCTCGCGCACGCTGTCCGAGCCGACCCGGTGACCTTCGATGCGCGGAATGCCGCGGCCCTCGGCCCACCGACCGTTGCCGTCCATGATGATGCCGAGATGGCGCGGCAGCGGGCGCGTCTTCAGGCGGCTTTCGAGCTCTGAGGTTGATTCCATCGATACGACCGGCTTCCTACGCGGCGAGGCAACCTACCCGAAAGGTGCTCGCCGTCGAGAGTGAAAGAAATCGGGTGTCCTGAGGGTGACACCGCCATCGAAGGCGCGCCGCCTGCCTATGACCGAACGGTCGCGACTCGATGCCGAGCGGCTGCGTAACCGATTCCATGTCACCACTTCGTTTGACCCACGCGGGTTTCGGTCCCTACCATCCGCGCCGCAAATGGCCCCGAAGGTGATCGGTCCCTACCGTGTGCTGGAGACGCTCGGCTCCGGCGGAGTGGGCACCGTCTATCGCTCGATCGATCGCCGCACGGGCGAGGTTGCTGCGTTGAAGCTGCTGTCCACCGGGCCCGCGTTGGATCCTCGCGCGGCACGCCGGCTCGCGCGCGAGTTCGAGACGCTGCAGCACATGGCGCACCCGAACATCGTGAAGGTCTACGACACGGGTGTCTTCCAGGGGTACCCGTACCTCGCGATGGAGCTGGTGGAAGGCCTCACGCTCCGCCACTACCTCGCGCTCGCTGAAGAAGATCTCGCGAGTGACGCGGCCCTCGCCCGCGCGATCTCGGCGCATCGGCATGCGGGCGTGGTGGCCGCGGGTGATGAGCCGGTGGCGCGAGATCCCGAGTCCGACTCCAACGCTGACGAAGAAGATGAAGACGCCAACAGCGGCGTGTTCAACCTGGCCGCGTTCGGTGAAGAGGCTCCGTCGGAGGAGTTCTCGGGCGACGACGCTTTCGAAGAAGGTCCGCAGCGCGTGCGCGAGTGGGCCGAGATGGCCGATGAGCCGGACACTCCGATGTCGATGTCGGGGGAGCTCAAGCTGCCGTTCGATCTTCCGCTCGCTGAAGAGCGTCCCATCGGTGTGCGGCTCACCGAGAGTGAGCTCGAGCGGCTCAACACTCCGGAGCGAATCGGCCGCCTGAAGGACGCGATGCTGCAGCTGTGCGAGGCGCTCGCGTACATCCACGGCTACGGGCTGATTCACCGCGATCTGAAGCCGTCGAACGTGATGGTCGATGAAGATCGCACCGTGCGCCTGATGGACTTCGGGCTCGCCAAGTACATCAGCGACGACGGCGCGGTGACGGCGGATGGCCGGCTGGTGGGCACGTTCCGATACATGGCGCCCGAGCAGATCCTCGGGGAGAAGCTCGACACCCGCACCGATCTCTATTCGCTCGGCGTGATCCTCTACGAGCTGCTCGCGGGCCGGCCGCCCTTCGAGGCGCGCACCCCGTACGAGCTCTGGCAGAAGGTGCTCGAGACCGAGGCCACTCCGATCGCCGCGCTGAACCCGAATGGAGATCGTGTGCTCTCGCGGGTGGCGCACCGGCTCATTCGCAAAGAACCCGATGATCGCTTCCAGACCGCCGAAGAGGTGTACGAGGCGTTGATCGAGTAAGCGACGGGGAATGAAGCACTCGCTGAAAGTCGACGAAGTGAACGCCGGGAAGCGCATCGATCTCGTGGTCGGTGAGGCGCTCGGGCTCTCTCGCGCTCGGGTGAAGGCGCTCTTCGAAGACGGAGCAGTGCGCCTCAACCACAAGAAGGCCAAGAAGGGCCTGATGGTGGCGAAGGGCGACTCGCTCGAGGTCGACGTGCCCGAGACGCAGGCGTCGGCTGCGGCGTTGGCGGACACGAATCTGAAGATCCTCGTGTTGCATGAGGACGACACGCTGGTGTTCGTCGACAAGCCCGCCGGAGTTCCTTCGCAGCCGCTGCAGCCTGGAGAAACGGGTACGGTCGCGAACGCGCTGGTCGCGAAGTATCCCGAGATGGCGTCGGTTGGTGACGATCCGCGTGAAGCGGGCCTGGCGCACCGGCTCGATGTCGAGACCTCCGGAGTGATGCTCGCGGCTCGCACGCGTGCGGGCTGGGAAAAACTGCGCGCGGCGTTCTCCGAAGATCGCGCGGTGGAGAAGAAGTACCTCGCGCTGGTGAAGGGTCCGCTCGCTGACGAGGGGACCATCGATGTTCCGCTCGCGCACGCAGGCGATCACGTGGTCGCCGGAGTGAGCGACGGGCGGCCTGCGATCACCGAGTTCAGCGTGCGTGCGCGGCGGGGCTCGTTCGCGTTGGTCGACGTGAAGCTGATCACCGGCGTGCTGCACCAGGTGCGCGCGCATCTCGCGGCGGTGGGCGCTCCGATCGTCGGCGACAAGCTCTACGGCGGAGTGGATGAGCCCGGCCTCACCCGCTTCTTCCTGCACGCGGTGTCCCTGGGCGTGCAGCACCCGGTGACGGGAAACTTCATCCGCGTCGAGAGTCCCCTGCCCCCGGAGCTCGCGAAAGTGCTCGACGCGCGCCTTCCGAGCGACACGTCGGTTTCCCAGCCGCGGTAAGTGAAACACGCGCGTGTCGCGCTTCAGCCGGCTTCGACGCGATGAAGTAGAACCAGCGCGTGTCGTTCCTCGCCTTATTGCTCGCCGTCGTCCCCGCAGCTCCGAATGTGCCCAACGTCGCGGTGACTGGCTTCTCAGTCGTCGATCTCAGTGCACAGCGCGCGGAGTTCTACACGGAGCACTTCGCCGATCGCCTCGCTGACCAGGGCCTGCGCGTGGTCACGCCCCGAGAGATCTCCACCCTGCTGGGCATGGAGCGGCAGCGCGCCCTCCTCGGCTGTCAGGACGACGCGGCGAAAAGCTGCCTCATCGAGATGGCCAATGCACTGGGCGTCGATGGCGTGGTGCTCGGCACCGTCGCGAAGGTCGGGGCCGAGTTTCAGATCAACCTGAAGATCATCGCTTCGAGCAGCGGACGTCGTCTCGCGGTGCACTCCTCCAAGGTCAGCAGCGAAGGAGCGATCGTCGACGCACTCACCCAGGCGGCGCCGTCGATGGCGTCTCAAGTCAACGCAGCTCTCGGTCGAACGTCGGCGGCGACGGGCAGTGTTCGCGCGTGGTGGTGGCTCCCGGCGACGGTCGGCGTGCTCGCGGCGGCCGGAGGAACGGTGGGACTGGTCGTGGCGGAAAATTCGCGGGCGAGATTGGTGAGCGGCGAATCACTCGGCCCCACCACCGGCACCGAGCTCTTCGAGTCGGGCAAGACCGCGCGGACCCTGGGCTGGGTAGGC
>CBIHPJ010000062.1:0-18654 GCA_966211295.1 uncultured Myxococcales bacterium
CTCTACCGCTGAGCTATGTGCCCAGAAGCGGCGCGGTAAGTGCCACGCAGCCCCCAGTGAGTCAAGGACGAAGCCAGAGCACTTCGTCTGACTGGGTCAAAGAGTGGCGATCTTCTCGTCGAGCGAACGCAGGCGCTTCTTCAAGGTGGAGAGCTGCTTCCCGATGTCCTTGAAGTCCTGCTTGGTGGCGAAGTTGAGCTGGTTCATCACCACGCGCTGCGTGGAATCGAGGCTCTTCTTCGCCTGCTGCGCCTTGCCGATCACTTCGACGACCTTCTGCGCGCGCTTCTCGTCGGCGAAGAGGCGCTCCATGGCCTTCTGGCCGATGCCCATCGCGCGCTCTTTCAGCTTGCTCGTAAGGCTCATGTCATCCCCCGGTATTGCGAATCTTGGAGAGCCAGCGTTCTGCCAGCCCCTTGTATTGGAGTCGCGCCACCACCGGCGTGAGATCCCCCCGCGCGACCAGCCGCTTCTGCACGATGGCTGCGATCGGGTCCAGTCCCCCTTCGATCAAAGCCCACCAGTCCGCCTGCTTCGCTCGGGCGAAATACCTCGGCTCGACTTCCTCGAGAGCTTCGGGGCTCATGAAGCGGGGCTCGGGGAGCTGACCATTCACGGGCGCGCCGATGGCGATGGCGATGGGACCTTCGGCGCGATCGATCACCACGCCGAAGTCGCCCTCCCAACCCGCGGCCGCACCGGCGGCGTCGGGATCTTCGTTCAAGAGGCGAATCGCCTGGCGGCACCACGCCTCTGAGGGGAATGCACTCATTGGCGCCACCGTGTCAGAAAACTGGTCTTTTCGCGCGGGGGCTTTGGGATGGGCCCACGTGAACTGGGTCTTCCTCGCGCTCATCGTGGTCTCGGTGGTGACGGCGGCCTTCAACGGCACCATGCCGAAGCTCACCGAGGCGACCGTCGTGTCCGCGAAGTCGGCGGTGGAGCTCGCGATCGGTCTCATCGGCCAGATGACGCTGTGGCTGGGCCTGGTGGGCGTGCTGCGGGAAGCGGGGTTGCTGCGCTCGCTCGCCAACGCCCTGCGACCCGTGATGAGCCGGCTCTTTCCCGACGTGCCGCCTGATCATCCCGCGTTGGGAGCGATGATCCTGAATCTCGCGGCGAACCTGCTGGGCCTGGGCAACGCGGCCACGCCGTTCGGGCTCAAGGCGATGAAGGAGCTCGACAAGCTCAACACGCGCAAGGGCGTGGCGACGAACTCGATGGCGCTGTTCCTCGCGCTGAACACTTCGGCGATCGCCCTGCCCCTCACGGTGATCGGACTGCGGGCCTCGGCAGGCTCGAAGGATCCGGCAGGGATCATCGTGCCCACGATCCTCGCGGCGGCATTCGGAACGTTGTGCGCGGTGCTCGCGTGCAAGCTGCTCGAGCGACGCGCGGTCTTTTCCCTCGATCGCTACGGCGCGGTGGAGATCGACGAGTCGAAGCTGCAGTCGCCGGACGCCGCGGCGCTCGAGAAGGCCGAAGCGCTGGCCGCGGTCACTGCGAAGCCTGCGCTGTGGAGACAGCTCGTCGCCGCTGCGATCGCGGGGCTGGTGCTGGTCGCGTTGATCCGTCATGTGAGCGCGGCGCCGGCGAATCTGAGTGCGTTCGAGATCACGCGCGGATTGCTGTCGGAGTGGCTCTTGCCGCTGCTGATCCTCGCGATCGTCACCCTCGGCTTCGGGCGGCAGGTGAAGGTCTACGAGGCGTTCATCGCGGCGGCGAAGGAAGGTTTCCAGACCGTGATCGCGATCATTCCGTTTCTGGTCGGAGTGCTGGTCGCGGTCGGCATGTTCCGCGCCTCAGGGGCGATGGAGTTCCTGGTGAGCGCGCTCTCTCCTCTGCTCGCGCCGATCGGGTTTCCTCCCGAGGCGCTGCCGCTCGCGCTGGTGCGTCCGCTCTCGGGGAGTGGCGCGCTGGGGCTGGTGAGCGATGGACTGCACACCTACGGGCCGGATTCGTTCCTCGGGTACTTCTACTCAGTGCTCGTCGGCAGCACGGAGACGACGTTCTACGTGCTGGCGCTGTACTTCGGAGCGGTGCAGGTGAAGGCGCTGCGGCACACTCTCGCGGCCTGCATCGTGTCTGACTTCGCTGGACCGATCGGCGCGCTGGTGGTGTGCAAGGCGTTCTTTGCCTCGGCGCCCTACGTCATGCCGAAGTGAGCGATGTGCCTCTCGCCCCTCTCCCCGCTGCGCAGAGAGAGGGATTACTTGGCGGCTTCGCGAACCTGAGGCGACGGATCGCGCTCGCGAACCACTTCGAGGATCAGCGGCAGCTCTTTGGGCGGCTTCTGCTTCAGCGCACCGAGCGAAGCGATGCGCCGCTGCTCACCCTCGGCCAGGCGTTCGGTCACCGCCGCATCACCACAGCGGCGCGCGCTCGCGTCGGTCTCCAGCAGCTGCAGCTCCGCATCGCGCAGCTTCGCCTCGGCCAGGCGCCTCGCCTCGCGCGCACGGAGGAGGAACGCTGCGAGGTCATCGGGGAACTCGGTCTTCTCCTTCGACGCGCCCTCGATGATTGCTTCGGCGAAGCGCGCCATCTCCACCGCGCCGCACAGCTCACGGCTCGCCGAAAGCGCCGAGAGCGGTCCCGGCTCGACCGCGGCCTCAGCCACGTTCTTCGACCACGCCGAGAGCTGTCTCGCCACCACCGCCGACGAGAAGAACTGCCGGCGCTCGCGCCGAATGTCAGCCCAGCGCCGCAGCACGATCGGATCGGGATTCGCCGCGTCCCACATGCGCTGGTACTCGGTCGACGCGCGCTCGAGCTGCCCGGTGAGATCGAGCAGCACCGCCAGCGTGAGCACGAGCTGCGAATCACTCGCCTGCCCCTGCAGCTGCTCCACACGAGTCGCCACCTCGTACTCCGCGACCGAGCGCGGCAGCGAACGCAGCACGCGGCCCAGGCTGTCGAACGCACGCTGGCGCACGAGCGGAGAACGCGCGCTGCGGATCTGCTCCAGCAGCGGATCGATCGTGAGCACGCTCACCTGCGCGCCCACTTCTTCCGCCGCCTGCCAGCGCTCCAGCGCGTCGCGCGCGGAGAACGACTTCAAGAGATCCTCGAGCGAACGCAGCGACTGCCCGGCGAACGCCTGCGCCACGCGCTGGTCCCTGGAGCCCTGCAGCGTCTGCACCTGCTCCGCGCGCTTCAGCCGCGCGCTCAGGTCAGGAAGCTCTTTCGCGAGCGGAGCCTTGCCCGCCACCACGCGCGCTTGCTCGAGCGCTCCCGAGACCAAGAGGCCATCGAGCTGCAGCGACAGGAGCTTCTTGCGCGCGTCGTCGCGATGCCGCCCCGCGGGGAAATCGCGGAGGTACGCGTACAGCCCCTGCGCGCTGGTCGCCTCCGTCCACGCGGAGTCGTCGATCTTCGCGTTCGCCTGCTCGACGCGCGGATCCTCGGGGTGCTTGCGCACCAGCGTCTCGAGCGCCTTCGGATCTTCCGAGCTCACCAACTCCTCGAGCTCGAGCTTCGAGAGCTTCGCCTCCACTTCCTCGCGGTGCGCCCCATCGGGGTGATCGCGAAGGAACTGGCGCAGCGCGTGCGCGTTGTTTCGCTCCATCGCGGCGTTGAAGCGGAGCGACTCGAGCAGCTTGCGCGCGGCGCCCACCTTCTCGGCGTCGGGGTACTCCTCGATGAAGCGCTTGTAGGCCACCACGGTGTGCGCGCCCTGCGCGTCTGCGAAGGCGAGCTCCTCGAGGCGCTGCTGCGCGGCGTCGACCCCTTCGTCCTTCGGGTTGTCGGCGATGAAGCGGCGCCAGCCCTCGATGGTGTTGAGCTTGTTCGCCGCGGCGAAGGCACTGTCACGACAGCCCGCGGAGAGCAGCATCAGGGCGACGACGAGGGGGAAACGCACGGCCGCGTAATACCAGATCTGATGAGGTCGTGATTTTGACGCGCTCCGTGGCTGAGCGAGGCTGCCCTCGTGCGCGTCACCATCCTCAGCGCGGCCTTCGCCTTCCTCGCCACCGGGTGTGCGACCGGCGCGCCCGTGGGAGGCCGGCACCTCCTCGTGGAGCGCTACGAGCCCTTTACCCGCCCTGCATCCGCCCGTGAGATCCCCGAAGCCGAGCCGGCCGAACGTCCGAGTACGCAACTGGCGATCGCGCCCGGCGCGCGTGACACCGCCGTCGAAACCGCGCAGGGACTGCTGGGGAAGAACAAGATCGTGGTCGGCGGAAAGCGCTACGGCGACGACTGCACCAGCTTCGTGCGCGCGGTCTACGAGCCGCTCGGAGTCGACCTGCTCACCGAGGCCCTGCCCGGCGACAACGGGGTCACCGCGATGTGGCGCTTCGCTTCGCGGCACGGGCGCATCTTTGAGGGCGGACGTCCGCTCGCGGGCGACCTGGTCTTCTTCAAGGAGACCTACGATCAGAACCGCGATGGGCAGACCAACGACGGCCTCACGCACATCGGGATCGTCGAAGACATCGAGGCTGACGGCACGGTGCTCGTGATCCACCGCGTGGCGCGCGGCGTGGTGCGCTACCGCATGAACCTCTCGTCACCCACGCAGCAGCGCACGGCGGGAGGCAAGCGGCTCAATGATTGGCTTCGCACCGAGGCGCCGGGCAGCAAGCCGCGCCTGACCGCGGAATTGTTCGCTGGGTTTGCGACGTTGTTGCCCGTGGAAGCACGGATCGCGAAGCGCTGATGAGGTTGCGAAGGCGTCTGCCCTCACCCCGACCCTCTCCGAGGGAGAGCGAGGAAGTTACGGCTTGGCGAGCGACGCCAGCATCTCGCGCGCGATCTCGTGCTTCGAGTTCATCGTCGCGACGGTCTCGAGCTCTTCGCGGGCGCGCTGAGCCTCGCCCTTCTTCAGCTGCAGCCGCGCCAGCAGCACGTACGGCCGAAGGAAGGTGCTGTTCGAGCTGCGGCTCTTGAGGAGGATGAGCTGCTCAATCGCCTCGTCGAGCGCCGTGCCACCGTTGAGCGCGAACTCAGGCTCGATCAGATCCACCCAGTCGTCTCGCAGTTGGGTGCGCTGGTTGTAGGCGACGGCGCGCGTGAGCGCCTCGCCGTCACCGAGCACGCCCCGCGCGAGCCCGTCAGCACGGAGCAACGCCAGGTGCGTCGCGGAGCCGGCCTCGCTGTTGGGCATCATCGACTGAAGCTTGGCGAGACCTTCGGAGAGCCGGGCCTTCTGTTCCTTCGCGGCGTTCTGGCTGGAGGTGATCTTCGCCTGCACCTCGTTCAGCTGCGCCTCGGTGCCTTCGTTGGCCTTGAGCGTCTTGAGCGCCTCGTTGCCTCGCACGACCTCGCCCTGCAGATCGTCGAAGCGGAGCGCGGTCGCGATCACCAGCGCAGCCTGCGTCTCGGGCAACGTGGGGTGCTCGGCGAGCACGGCGGTGAGCTGCGCCACGGCCTTCTCCTGCGAGGCCCGATCGTCGAAGCGCAGCGTCGCGAGCGCCTGCTCGGTCTGCTGAATCGCCTCGACCGGCACCGCGGTGCCAAGGAGGTTGCCCAGCAGCTGCTTGCCGAAGAGCCGGTAGACCAGCACGCCCGCGAGCGCGAGCGCGACGATCACCAGAATGATCACGATGGCGCGCCCTGCCCCACCCGAGCGCGCAGCCTTCATCGCGGCGGCGTCCTCGGCGGCCTGGTTCTGCAGCACCGGAGGGCTGCGGAGATCCTGCGGCGAGCCCATCGGCTCAGGCGGCAGCTCGAGCGCCAGCGGGCGCATCTGCCGCTCGTCCCTCAGCACCGGGAGGTTCGGCAGCGTGGTGGCAACCGGCCCCTCGGCCGCCTGCACCGGCTCGGGCGGCGTCATGTTCGAAGGATCGTGCAGGAGCGAGACGCCGGGCGGATCGCCGAGGTTCGAGTCCGTCATTCCCGAGTCCATCATCGTGGGCTCGCCCATCATCGCGTCGGGAGGCAGCGTGCTGTTGAGATCGGTGCCGCCCATGCGGCTCGCGCGCTCGATGATCGGCATCGCGCCCGGCGGCAGCGTGGCGGCATCGCCGACCATCACGGTCGACTCACTGCCAGTCCCATCGTCGGGCGAGGGCTCAGCGACGGGGAGCGTGCGCTCCTGCGCGGTCGACATCGCGAAGAGCTGGGTGCGGTTGTGACGATCTTGCGAAGCCGCGCTCTGGGTCACGGACGGCGTCGGGCCCGAGTCGCTCATCGCGAAGCGCTGCGTGCGATCGTGCCGCGGGATCTGCGGAAGATCGGAAGCGGCGTCGTCCTCACCGTGCTCGGCGACGACCTGCGCTTCGTCGACGCGCACCGTGCGCTCGTTGGGAGCACCTTCGTTCGCCGACATGCCCGCGAGCTCCGCGGCACCCGCGCTGATCTTCGGGATCGCGGCGGGACGACCGAACATCATCGTCTGGTTCTTCGCAGGAGCCGCGGCAGGAGGCTGCGTGGGCTGAGCGGGCTGGCCGAAGAGCACCGTGCGCGAGGACTGGCCCGGCACATCCATCAACGTCTCTTCACCCACCTGAGCGTCAGCGGCCGCCGCGTTCGAAGTGGGCGTGCCGAACATCATCGTCTGGTTCTTCGCGGGCGCCGCCGGAGCCGCGGGCGCGCCGAACACCATGGTCGCCTTCGACGAAGGCGCAAGCGCCTGGGGCTGGCTCGCAGCGGCCGCGTTCGAGGCCGACGTGCCGAACATCATCGTGGTCTTGGCGGACGCGGGAACTTGCGGGGCGACCGGCGGAGCGCCGCTCCCGAAGACCATCGTCTGCTTCGACGAAGGCGGGGGCGCGCTCTGCTGCGGGGCCTGTTGCTGAGCGTTCGACGCGGGCGTGCCGAACATCATCGTCTGATTCTTGTTTGCCGGCGGCGCAGCTGCAGGAGCAACGCCGAAGACCATGGTGGCCTTCGAAGACGGAGGCGGAGCGGCGGGAGGAGGCGCAGCCGGGGCGTTCGACGCCGGCGTACCGAACATCATCGTCTGGTTCTTGTTCGCCGCAGGAGGCGGAGGCGCGGCCGCGGCTCCCTGGGCGCCGAACATCATCGTGCTGCGCGAGTTCGCCGGAGCCTGCGGAGCAGCACTCGCGCCGTTCGAGGCGGGCGTGCCGAACATCATCGTCTGGTTCTTGTTCGCGGGAGGCGGAGGATTCGCTGGCGGATTCACCGCCGCATTCCCGAACATCATCGTGCTGTTGCCAGGTGCAGCCGCTGCCCGAGGAGGCGGGGCCGCGGGCTCACTCAGCGTCAATCGCGCGGTGAAGACGTGCCCGCATCGGGTGCATTGAACCGGCGCGCCCTGCGGCGGGATCAGCGCATCGTCAAGGACATAAGTCGTGGTGCACTTCTCGCACGAAATGAGCACGCAGCGCTTCTACCACACACCTGCGTCCACATCCCGGATGTCACACGCCGCCTGCAGCGCAATCAGGCGGGTTGGACCCACCCCGGAAATCGCGTCGATCTGATCCCAATTCCTGAAGCCGGCGTCTCCTTCTTCACGCGCACGCACGAGCTCGTGCGCGAGCGAAGGTCCAACACCGGGCACCAGCGAAAAATCCTCCTCGGTCGCCGTGTTGCAGTCGAACTTCTGCTTGATGGTGAGGGACTGCCCCGCGGGAAGCGGAGCACCGGGCGCGCAGCTCGCGACGCCGTCGCTGCCCAATTGCACGGATCCTCCGTCCGGACACTGAAGGGACGGAGAAGCCACTGGCCAGCGCCACACGGCGACGAGGCCGAGCAGGCCCGCCAACGCGATCACCACGGCGATCGCGCGAGGACGGCTCATGCCTTCGTGTCGAGACCGAACTCGGTGTGCAGCGCGCGCGCGGCGAGCTCCGCGTACTTCGCGGGGATCAGGCACGACACGCGGATCTCCGAGGTGGAGATCGCGAGAATGTTCACGCCCTCGGAAGAGAGCGTCTTGAACATGCGGGCGGCGACGCCAGAGTGCGTGCGCATGCCGACGCCGACGATCGACACCTTCGCGCACTGATCGTCGACCTCGACCGGGCCGGCCTTGAGCGCCTTGACGACCTTCTTCATCACGTCCTGGGTCTTCACCAGGTCGGCCTTGCCGACGGTGAACGTGAGATCGGTCTTCCCCTTCACGGGCGTGTTCTGAACGATCAGATCGACGCTGATCGCGCGCTCATCGAGAGCGCCGAAGATCTTCGCCGCAATGCCCGGCTTGTCGGGAAGGTCGCGCACCGAGACCTGCGCCTCGTTGCGGTCCAGCGCCACACCACTCACCAGAATGTCTTCCATCGTCTTGTCCTCCTCACACACGAGCGTGCCTGGATCGTCGCTGAACGACGACTTCACCCAGAGCGGCACCTTGAACTTCATCGCGATCTCGACCGAACGAATCTGCAGCACCTTCGCACCGACGGAAGCGAGCTCGAGCATCTCTTCGTAGCTGATGCGATCGAGCTTCCTGGCCTTCGGAACGTCGCGCGGATCGGTCGTGTAGACGCCGTCGACGTCCGTGTAGATCTCGCAAGCGTCGGCCTTGATGGCCGCGGCGATCGCCACCGCCGTGGTGTCGCTGCCGCCGCGACCGAGCGTGGTGATGTTGCCTTCCTCATCCACACCCTGGAAGCCGGCGATCACCGCGATCTCCTTCTTCTTGAGCGACTCGAAGATGCCGTCGGCGTCGATGCGCTTGATGCGCGCCTTGCTGAACGTGCTGTCGGTGACGATGCGGCACTGGTGGCCCATGAAGCTGCGGGCTTTCGCTCCGGCCGCTTCGATCGCGATCGACACGAGGCCGATGGTGACCTGCTCGCCCGTCGCGACCACCACGTCCTGCTCGCGCTCGTTGGGACGCTCGGTGATTCCGTTCACCAGCTTGAGGAGCCGGTTCGTCTCCCCGCTCATCGCGGAGACCACCACCACCACCTGGTGCCCCGCCTTTTGGGCAGCGATCGCCTTCTTCGCCACGTTCTTGATGCGGTCGATGTCGCCGACCGAGGTGCCGCCGTACTTCTGAACGATCAACATATGAGGGAGGGCCCCTTACTTTGTCGCGACGCGTCAAGCGAGTCTCTTGCACAGTCGGAAGGCGTGGTGGATAGGCCAGAGCATGACGACGCCTGTGCTGCTCGATGGAAATCGCCTCACGCTCTCTGAAATCCGCGAAGTCGCCGCGAAGAATCGCAAGGTCGAGGTCTCGAAAGAAGCGCTCGAACGAGTGGCGAAAGCGCGCGCGTTGGTCGATCGCGTCGCCGCGGGAGATGAGGCCGCCTACGGCATCAACACCGGCTTCGGTACGCTCGCCGAGGTGCGCATCGAGAAGAAAGATCTCCAGGCGCTCCAGCGGAACCTGATCGTCAGCCACGCAGCGGGCGTGGGAAATCCGCTCCCGATTCACGAGGCGCGCGCGCTGCTGCTCTTGCGCTGCAACGTGCTCGCGAAGGGCTTCTCGGGCGTGCGTCCCTCGACCCTGCAGCTCGCGATCGAGATGCTCAATCGCGGCGTCACTCCGGTGGTGCCTGAGCGTGGCTCGGTGGGCGCGTCGGGAGATCTCGCTCCGCTCGCGCATCTGGCGCTGGTGATCATCGGTGAAGGCGAGGCCTGGTTCGATGGCGTGCGCATGCCGGGCGGCGCGGCGCTCGAGAAGGCCGGGCTGAAGCCGGTGGTGCTCGAGGCGAAAGAAGGCCTCACTCTGGTCAATGGCACGCAGGCGATGTGCGCGGTGGGCGTGCCGGCGCTGCTTCAGGCCGAGGAGCTCGCCGAGCTCTTCGATCTCGCCGGTGCGGTGACCATCGAAGGAATGCTCGGCTCGCACATGCCCTTCATCGAGGGCGTGCACGCGGTGCGTCCGCATCCTGGTCACGGCACGGTGAGCGCGCACATGCGCTCGCTGTTGAAGGACTCGAAGCTGGTCGAGTCGCACGCCGACTGCGCCAAGGTGCAGGATCCCTACTCGATGCGCTGCATCCCGCAGGTGCACGGCGCGGCGCGCGAGGGACTCTCGTTCGCTCGGAAGATCCTCGAGGTCGAGGTCAACGCGGGCACCGACAACCCGCTCGTGTTCGCCGCGACCGAGGAGATCGTCTCGGCCGGCAACTTCCACGGGCAGCCGGTCAGCTTCGCGCTCGACGTGGTGGCGATGGCGCTCACGCAGTTCGAGTCGATCAGCGAACGCCGCGTGGAGCAGATGGTGAACCCGTCGCTCTCCGGGCTGCCTCCCTTCCTCGCGCGCAACTCGGGCCTCAACTCGGGCTTCATGATCGCGCAGGTGACCTCGGCTGCGCTCGTCGCGGAGTCGCGCATTCTGTGTCACCCCGCTTCGGTCGACTCGATCCCCTCCTCTGCCGGACGCGAAGATCACGTGTCGATGGGCATGACCGCGGCGCTCAAGCTGCGCCAGGTGGTGGAGCACGCGCGCCACGTGGTGGCGATCGAACTGCTCGTCGCTGCGCAGGCCCTCGACTTCCGTGAGCCGCAGAAGACCGCGCCGGGTCGCGGAGTGAAGGCCGCGCACGACCTCATCCGCTCCAGGGTGCCGCACATGCACACCGATCGTGAGTTGCACAAGGACATCGCGGCGGTGGCTCGACTCGTCGAGTCTGGGGAGCTGCTGGCGGTTGTTCGTGAGGCCTGCGCCCAGTAGCCCCTCACCCCGACCCTCTCCCTGACCCTCTCCCCGCTCGCAGGGAGAGGGAGCCACACGTGCGGTCGCGTGGTACGAAGCGCGCCCATGAGCGAGCAGCGGAACGAGTTTCCGAGAACGCTATCCACCGCGATTCCGGCCATCCCGATTCCCGCGGAATCAACGGAGCCGGCCACCGCGACCGAAGAGGAAGCGAAGGCCAGAATCATCGCGCTGGAGAAGGAAGCGAGAGCGATGGGCGCCGTGCCCACCGCGTCGCTCCTGTTCCACGAGATGGGCCTGTTGTGGGAGTCGCCGCTCAAGCACCCGCGCAACGCCGCCGTCGCGTACCAGCAGGCGTTCAAGCTCGCGCCGCGCTTCCTCGCGAACATTCGCGCAGCGCGCAGGCTCTTCGCCGAAGTGGGCAACTGGGTGATGGTCGTCACCCTGCTCGACGCCGAGCTCGCCGCCACCGACGCGCGCCGTGGACGTGCCGCGTTGTTGTTCGAAAAGGGACAGATCCTCGAGCAGCGCCTCTCGCGTGAGGCAGACGCTGCCGCGGTGATCGCGCAGTGCCTCGAGCTCAAGCCTGAAGACGTCACCTTGCTCGTGCAGCTCGAGCAGGTCTACTCGGAGAAGGCCGACTACACCGCGCTGGTCGACGTGTACCGGCTACTCGCGGAGCATGTGAGCGAGCCATCGGCGAAGGCGGTGTACCTGACCTCCGCTGGCCTGCTCCTCGAGGACCGGCTGAAGAATCCGCGCGGTGCCGCCGAGGTGTTCCGCCAGGCGTTCTCGCTCGATCGTCGCGATCCGCAGTTGCTCGCGGCGATGAAGCGCGTCGCGCAGCGTGAAGGCACCGTCGACGAAGAGCTCGCCGCCCTCGCCGCCGAGGCCGAGGGACAGGGAGCCGCTGCCGCACCCACCTTCCTGCAGATCAGCAAGGCGTACGAGCGTCTGAGCCGTCCCGAAGATGCGCTCGCTGCGTTGCTCGCTGCGCGCCGGGTGAGCCCGAACGATCCGCTCATCCTCTCCGAGCTCGCGCGCATCTACGAATCGCAGAGCCGCTTCGATGAATTGGCCGACGTGCTCCAGACGTGGGCCACCTCGAACAGCGACGAGAGCGAATTCGTCAGCATCAACCTGCGCCTCGCCGCGTTGCACGAGCAGCTGCAGCGCGAGGTGGAGGCGGTCACTCGCTACCACTCGATCCTCGCGCGCGTTCCCGGTCACTCCGGCGCGCTCGCGGGCCTGGGCAAGCTGCACTACCGCTCGCAGAACTGGGCGGGCCTGCTCGCCACCTACGAGGCCGAGGCCAACGCGCTCGACGATCCGCGGCAGAAGGCCGGCCGGGTGTACAAGGCGGCCGAGACGCTCGAGGAGCGCCTCAACCAGATCGACGATGCGATCGCCCGCTACAACCAGTGCCTGCAGCTCTCGCCCGGGTATCTCCCCGCGCAGAAGGCGCTCATTCGTCTCTACGAGAAGCTCGGGCGCTGGCCCGAGTTGGTCTCGATGTACGAGCAGGATCTCTTGCAGACGAGCGATCGCGAGCAGCAGATCTCGACGCTCAACAAGATCGCGGCGCTCTACGAAGATCGTCTGAACGACGTCGACCACGCGATCGATTGCCTGAAGCGCGTGCTCGAGCTCTCGCCCGATCACCTGCCGACGATGCGCAACCTCGGGCGGCTCTTCGAGCGCGCGGGCAAGTGGCAAGACCTGCTCGATCTCAACGAGACCGAGACGCGCCTCGCGAGCGACACCAAGCAGATCGTCTCGCTCGCGCACCGCAACGCGGAGATCTTCGAAGAGCACCTCAAAGATCGCCCCGCCGCGATCCAGGCCTGGGAGCGCGTGCTGCAGCTCTCGCCCGCGTACCTCCCTGCCCTCCGCGCCCTCGGCCGGCTCTACGGCCAGGACGGCCGCTGGGACGCGCTGATCAAGATGTACCGAACCGAAGCCGAGATCGCGCCCTCCACGGATCAGGCCGCGTCGCTCGTGCAGAAGGTCGGCGAGCTCTTCGAGCAGAAGGTGAAGGACGTCAACGAGGCGATCTCCTCGTACCGCGAGGTGCTGACGCTCGCGCCCAACCACGTGCCCGCGCTGCGCTCGCTCGCGCGCATCTACCGCTCGCAGGGTGACTGGGAGTCGCTCATCGAGATCCTCCGCGCCGAAGCGGCGAACCGGAGCGAGCCCACCGAGCGCGCCAACGCCATCTTCCAGTCGGCGGCGATCTGGGAAGACCAGCTGCAGAAGCCGGAAGCGGCCATCGAGGCGTACCAGGAGGTCTTGCGCCTCGCGCCCAATCACACCACCGCCCTGCAGCAGCTCGAGCGGCTCCTCACCACGAAGGACGACGTGAAGGAGCTGATCGTGCTCCTCGATCGTCAGACGCAGGTGGGCACCGAAGCGGCTCGCACCGGTGCGTGGCTCAAGCTCGCGCGGCTCTATCTCGATCGCATCAACGAGCCTGCGCGCGCCGCGACGTGCTGCGAGTCAGCGCTCGGTCTCGACGACTCGAACCTCACGGCGCTGCGTCTGCTCGAGCGCATTCGGGCGAACGACAAGCCTCGTCGCGCTGAGCTGCGTGCACGCATCGCCGAGGCGATCGGTGACGACAAGCTGGCGGCGGCGATCAAGCTCTCCAACGTCGAGGCGAAGGATCCCAGCGCAGCGCCGGAGGCCGAGGTGCTCGCGCAGTTGAAGTCCGCGTACGCGGCGGATCCCAGCGACGAGGCGCTCGGGCTGGTGCTGGAGAAGGCGCTCCAGCGCGTGGGCGACGGCAAGGGCTTGATCGATCTCTACGAGCGTCGCCGGCAGGTGGCGACCGACTCCGCGGATCTTCTGCAGCTGCAGCTGCGCATCGGCGATCTCAACGAGACCCGTCTGCGCGACACGCTCGGTGCGCTCAAGGCGTACGAGGGTGCGCTGCAGTCGGCGCCCGATCTCTATCCCGCCCTCCAGGGTCAGCTGCGTTGCTACCTGAAGCTGAGCGATCACGTGCGCGCCCGCGCGACGTGGGAGCAGATCGCACAGACCGCTCGCGATCCGCAGACCGCGCTCAAGGCGATGCTCGACGCGGCCAAGCTGGCGCGCGACGTCGAAGGCAACCTGCCGGCCGCGGAGCAGCTGTTCCAGCGCGTGCTGGCGTTCGAGCCGCTCCATGCCGAGGCGGGTCCCGCGCTCGAGGACATGCTCGCCAGGAAGGGCGGCGCCCCGGATCTCGCGAAGCTCCACGAGCGGCGCGCCGAGGCGAAGCTGGCGCAGAAGGATCTGCTGGCCGCCGCGAAGGAGTTCTACGACGCGGCTCGCATCTCGCTCGATGCGCTCAAGCAGCGCCCGCAGGCGATCGCGATGCTCGATCGCGCGCTGATGGCGATGCCCACCTTCCCCGAGGCGCTCGAGATGAAGGGCGCGCTCGCGTTGGAGAACCAGGACTACGCCGAGGCGGCCGCGGCCTACGCGGTGCGCGTGCAGCAGGGCGGCGAGCCTCGCGTGCTCGCGAAGCTGAACCTCAAGCTGGGCGGGCTGTACCACGACCACCTGAGCGACATGACTCGCGCCGCGGCGCACCTGCAGACCGCGCTCTCGGCTGATCCGACCTCGGTCGAGGCGCTCGAGCGGCTCGCGAACATCCACACGCACGGCCGCAACTGGACCGGCGCCGCCGACTGCATGCGGCGGTTGCTCGAGCTGGATCCGCCTCCGCAGGTTCGCGCGCGCCACACGCTGGCGCTGGCGCGCATCACGGACGAAGGCTTCGGCGACATCGCGCAGGCGATCGCGCTGTACCGCAAGGCGCTCGAGCTGATCCCGGGAGACGCGGCCACGCTCGATCGACTGGCGACCTTGTACGAGCGTACGGGTTCGCTGCCTGAGCTCGCGACGATGCTCGAGCAGCAGGCGCAGCAGGCCTCTGACGTGAAGAAGGTGGTCGCGCTCAAGCTGCGCATCGCCTCGCTCTACGCGCGTTCACTCGATGATCCGCCGCGCGGCATCGCCACCCTGCGGCACGTGCTCGAGCTGGATCCCACGCAGATCGCGGCCTGGAGCGCACTGGCCGAGCTCTACGGTCGTGACAGCGCGTCGACTGCGCTCGCGATCGAAGCGCACCGCAACATCATCCGCCTCGATCCGACTCGCGTGGACAGCCTGCATGCGCTCTTCCGCATGTGGGAATCGCTGCGGCACATCGACAAGGCGTTCTGCGCCGCGTCGTTGCTGGTGTTCCTGAAGCAGGCGAACGAGACCGAGGCCGCGTTCTACAGCGAGGGCCGCAACCGGCTCAGCAACGAGCTCAAGGGTTCGCTGCAGGCGACGGATCTCGTCACGCTCCATCCTGTCGCGGCGCGGAGTCCGATCGTCGACGTGCTGCGCGCGGTGGGCGATCAGTTCGTGAAGCTGTACCCGCCGCAGTTCGAGCTGCTCGGCATGGATCGCAAGGCCGACCGCCTCAAGAGCGACCACGCCGTGTTCAAGGCGCTGCAGACGGTCACCACCCTCTTCGGCATCGAGGAGTTCGAGGTGTACCAGGCGAAGCGCGGCCTGGTGTTCCTCGAGACCACGGAACCGCTGGCGGTGTGCCTCGGGCCCGAGGTGGTGCGGCGCTTCAACATTCGCGAGCAGCGCTTCCTCTATGGGCGCGCCGCGATGGGGCTGTCAGACAAGGCGGCGCTGCTGCGGAAGTTGGCTCCGGCGGAGTTGTCGGACGTGCTCGGCAACTCGGTTCGCATCCACCAGCCGAACTTCGACGGGCTCGGGCGGAAGAACGAGGATCAGAGCAAGCAGCTGCGCCGGGCGTATTCGCGCAAGTCGCTGCGCATTCTCGAGGAGCCGGCGCAGGCGGCGCTGTCGCTCACCAAGGTGGCGATTGAGCCTCTCGTGCAGGCGCTGATGTTCGCGGCTGATCGCGCGGGCCTCGTGGTCTCCGCGGATCCGACGGCGGGTCTCAATCTGATCTTGAAGGAAGAGGTTCCGGGCAATGGGCCGAAGCCCGAGACGCCCGAAGCGATCTCGGCGGCGGTGCAGGGCCGCGCGGATCTTCGCGAGTTGATGACCTTCGCGATCACTGACGACTTCTTCCGGCTGCGTCAGCGCGTGGGCGTCTCGCTGGGGTGAGCCCTGGTCTCCCTCTCCCTCCGGGAGAGGGTTGGGTGAGGGTGTAAACCCTGCAGGAAAGACCGAATACTTTCGGCGGTGCGTCGCCCAGGAATGGGTCGAGCAATGAGCGAAGGAACGTGCCCACACCCCGACCCTCTCCCGAAGGGAGAGGGAGAAATTTGTTGAGTCACTCCTTGCGGAGAATGACCTTCGGACCGAGCGCTGACTCGAGCGCAGCGATCGTCTCTTCCACCACTGGCGCCGACTCGTGCTCCACCGTCAGCCGCACGCGGTGATCCGCCGAATCGTCCCAGGTCGGATACGAGCCCAGCGCGACGTGCGGCCACTTCATCGCCACGCCATCGAGCGCCGCCGCGATCTCCGCTTCGCCGACTGACAGAAACAGTTGCCGCAGCACCACAGGCTTGCCCGGCAACTTCGCCAGCACCGCCTCGAGCTGCACCTTGAACAGCTGCGGCACGCCCGGGAGCATGAACACGCCGTCACACTCGAGCACCGGGAAGCGAAGATCATCCGAGGGCATCAGCGTGCTCCCCGCGGGCCCTTCGGCCATGCGCAGCGCCTCGGGCGGCACCGGACGATCGCCGTAGTACGTGCGAATGCGGTGCTCCATCTCGGGCAACCGCACCACCGGCCGCTGCAGCGCCAGCGCCACCGCACGCACCGTCACGTCGTCGTGAGTGGGCCCCACGCCCCCGCTCGTCACGAGAAAGCGCGCCTTGCGCCGACACGCCGCGAGCTGTTCCACCAGCTCATCGACCTCGTCGCGCACCAGGTGCACCGAGTTCAGCTCGACGCCGCGCTCGCGAAACCGACGAATCAGGTGCGCGCCATTCGCCTCGGTCACCTTCGCGGTGAGCACCTCATTGCCGATGATCACCGCGCAGACGGCGCGCGGATTCATGAGGCCTGCTGCGTGAGCGAAGCCGGCGCGTCGACACCCAGCGCCTTGCGCAGCTCACGCAGACGGCCCAGCTGCACGCGCTCCTTGCCGTTCGCGCGAGCGCCCATCACCAGCCGGGCCGCGGCGTACGCGAGACAGAGGAACGTGAGGCCGAGGCACGCGCCCGCCCATTCCGGGTTGGTGCCCCAGTAGTCCCACCAGAGCTTGCCCGCGGTACCTGCGGTCGCGATCGAGACGAGCACGCTGACCGCGGCATGCGCGAAGTGCCGGGTGCTGTCCCGCGTCGAGAGGGCGGTGAGGACAGCGTCGTGCTCGGTTCTCAAGTCGGTGGACATCGGAGCGCCGCCTTACCGCCTGAGGCCGCCATGCATCAAGCGTCGGGGTACGGAACGTCACGCCCGCAGTCGCCGCACTTCTCGCCCGCCTTCGCAGGAGCACCGCACGAACGGCAGCGCACCTTCAGGTCCTCGGCCGAAAAGCTGCCGCCGATGATCGCGCCACCAATCACTGGAGGCGGGGCGACGAGCGGCAGCCGCATGCCGCAGCGGTCGCACATCACTCCGCTGGCCTGCACGTTCCGGCAGTATCGACAGGTCACCGGACCATCGGAGATCGCCGTGCGCTGTCCGTCATCCGGCACGCGATCTTCTGAGAGATCAGCCACTCGCTCGATCGGCACCTCGCCGACGCTCGCCTGCCCGGTAGCCTCGAGATCGGGCGTGCGATCCGGGGCGACGTTCACCGGATTGAAGCGCGTGACCTCGAGCTCTCCGATCTTCTCGACGGGGACTTCACCGATGGGCGCCTGGAGTGTCTGCTCGAGTCCTTCAATCTGCGTGAGCTGCACCGGCGGAGGCCCGAGGTCATCAAGCCCACCGAGCGCCTTTCCGCAGACGTCACACTCGACGCCGAAGTCCTGCTGGTGCTCGCAGACGGGGCAGATCATGGAAACACTGTATCAGCCGACGCGCGCGAGCTTGAGACGACCTTCCCAACGTTCTTCCAGGGCGCGCACGAGGCGTTGGTGCTCCGGGGCCTTGAGCTCGGGATCCCGCGCGACGATCGCCCTCGCCTCTTCCTGCGCGGTGGCCAGCAACGCCTGATCGCGCACCAGGTTGGCCACGGCGAGCTCAGGCAGACCACTCTGACGTGTACCCAGGAACTCACCTGGCCCGCGGATCTCGAGATCGCGCTCGGCGATCACGAAGCCGTCGCTGCTCTCTTCCATCACCGCGAGGCGCTCGGCGGACTCCTCGCTCTGCGCGTAGCCGGTGACGAGGATGCAGTACGACTTCGCAGCGCCACGACCGACGCGACCACGCAGCTGGTGCAGCTGAGAGAGCCCGAAGCGCTCGGCGTGCTCCATCACCATCACCGAGGCGTTGGGCACGTCGACTCCGACTTCGATCACCGTGGTGGAGACGAGGATGTCGAGCTCGTGCTTGCGGAACGCGGTCATCACCACGTCCTTCTCCGCCTGCTTCATGCGGCCGTGCAGCAAGCCCACGCGCGCCTCGGGGAAGATCACCTTGAGCTGCTCCGCTCCTTGCGTGGCGTCGGCGAGGTCGACCTTCTCGCTCTCTTCGACGAGCGGATAGATGACGTACGCCTGGTGGCCCTTCTTGAGCTCGGCACGCACCAGATCCCACGCGCGGTTGCGGCCCTTCTCTTTCACCACGTGGGTCTCGATCGGCGTGCGGCCTGGAGGCAGCTCGTCGATCACCGAGACGTCGAGGTCTCCGTACATCGTCATCGCGAGCGTGCGCGGAATCGGAGTGGCGGTCATCACCATCACGTCGGGACGCACGCCCTTCCCCATCAACGCGTGACGTTGGATCACTCCGAAGCGGTGCTGCTCGTCGATCACCACGAGGCCGAGTTTTTCGAACTCCACGGACTCTTGAATGAGCGCGTGGGTGCCAACGGCGACGCGCACTCGGCCCGAGGCGACCGCGGCGCGTTCGGCGGCCTTCACCTTGGCGGTGCCGCTGCCGGTGATGAACGCGACTTCGGCTCCCAGCGGCGCGAGCCATTTCTGGAAGGTGCGGAAGTGCTGCTCCGCGAGGATCTCGGTCGGAGCCATCACCGCGACCTGGTAGCCGTTCTGCAC
>CBIHPJ010000063.1:0-18539 GCA_966211295.1 uncultured Myxococcales bacterium
GGCTGCTTCAACTTCGCCTCATCCGCGATGCTCGCGAGCAGCACGTCTGACTCATCGAGCATGCCGACCACCTTCGCGCCCTCCATCACCGGCAGCTGCGAGATGTCGTAGAGCCGCATGCGGTTGAGCGCGGTGAGCAGCGTGTCCACCGGTCCCACCGTCACGACGGCACCTTCATCGAAGCGCCGAGTCATCACGTCGCGCAGATCTCCGCTCCGCGGCCGCGCAATGAACCCCTGATCCGCCATCCAGAAATCGTTGAAGACCTTCGAGAGGTACTTGTTCCCCGAGTCGCACACGAAGGTGCACACGCGCTTCGCCGTCGTCTGCTCGCGGCAATACCTGAGCGCCGCCGCGATCAACGTGCCGCTCGAGGTGCCCGCAAGAATTCCCTCCTTCGCCAGCAGCAAGCGAGTGGTCGAGAGACTCTCGGCGTCGTCGATGGTGTACGCCCTCTTCACGCGGCTCAGATCCACGATGGGAGGGAGGAAGTCTTCGCCGATCCCCTCCACCACCCAGCTCCCCACGGGACCGAGCATCCCCGTCTGCACGTACTCCGCGAGCGCCGAGCCCTTCGGATCCGCGAGCACCATCTCGCACTGGGGCATCGCCTTCGCGAAGTGGCGAGAGAGCCCGGTGATGGTGCCGCCGCTCCCCACGCCGCACACCATCGCGTCGAGCATTCCGCCCAGCTGGGAGACGAGCTCCGGTCCCGTGGTGAGCTCGTGCGCGCGCGGGTTCGCCGGGTTCTCGAACTGATTGACGTAGAACCCCTTCGCCTCGTTCGCGAGCCGCTGCGCGACGTCCTGGTAGTACGCGGGGTGGCCCTTCTCCACGTCGGAGCGAGTCATCACCACCTTCGCGCCCAGCGCGCGCAAGTGCGTCACCTTCTCCTGGCTCATCTTGTCGGGGATGACGAGGGTGAGCTCGTAGCCCTTGAGCGACGCCACCAGCGCGAGCCCCAGTCCCGTGTTGCCCGCGGTCGCTTCGAAGAGCTTCTTCTGATGGGGGCCGACCAGCCCCGCCTTCTCCGCCGCTTCGATCATCGAGCGCCCGATGCGGTCTTTGATCGAGCCGCCCGGATTGTGACTCTCGAGCTTGAGGAAGAGCTCGCAGGGGCCGGTGTCGAGGTGGCTCACCTTCACGAGCGGCGTGTTGCCGATGAGATCAAAGAGCGTCTGGGGCGGAGGCGGGAGCATTCGGGCGCATCATTGAATGGAACGAGGGCGCTGTCGTCAGGGGCGCGTGCTCCCGCTCTTGCTCGCGCTGTCGATGCACACCGCGCCGGCGGAAGTGGTCGATCGTGACGAGCGGAACGATCTCTTCGTCTTCGCGACCGCGCTTGGTGGGGCGAGCTTTCTCGACGTCGACTCTCGCGTGACCTCGGGCGGCCTCAAGGGGCCCGTGCTCGGAGTCCGCGCCGGCGTTCGCGGCTCGAGGCCCCCCATCGCTTCACAAGGTGGGCGGCTGGGCTTCATGTCCACGCTGCTGTTCCGCTACGAGCCATTGAGCACGCGGGCGGAGTGGGTGGCGGAAGGCGCGCTCACCGTCACGCTCTTCCGCTGGTTCATGCTGGCGACCGGTGTCGGCTACGGGCTCTCGTCGGTCAGCGCAGAGACTCCGCGCCACTTCCTTCAGGTCAGCACGCAGCTGGTGTTCAACAACACCTCGGGCTTCTGGGTCGGTGCCGCCATGGACGTCGCGCTTCGCTTCGACGGTGGGCGCACGCTCCAGGGCACGCTCACCGCGGGCTGGCAGTTCGAAGTGCTCGACTTCTGAGCGAGCGTCCCCGGACGCCGAAGGCGGCTCAGGGGGTTCACAGCGAGCGCATCAAGACGACTACGCGAGGGCGTGGAAGACGTTCTGCACGTCGTCGTCCTGCTCGAGCTCGTCGACCATCTTGAGCACCTCGGCCGCCTTGTCCTCGGGGAGATCCATCGGATTCTGCGCGACGTACTCCGACGCGGTGGAGAGCACGTTCAGCTTCTTCGTTTCGATCGCTGACTGCAGCTTCCCGAAGTCCACGAAGTCGCAGCGGACGATCAGCTGCTTCTCGCCCTTCTCCCCAGTGCCTTCCCCGAGCTCCTGCAGGCCGTGATCGATCAGATCGAGCTCGAGCTCGTCCTGGTTGATTCCCGCGGGGTCGAGGCGGAACACGCCCATGCGCTTGAACATGAAGCCGACGCTGCCGGACGCGCCCATGTTGCCGCCCCAGTTCTTGAACGCCACTCGCACGTTCGCCACCGTGCGCACCACGTTGTCCGTCGCGGTCTCGACGATCACCGGCACGCCGTGCGGCGCGTAGCCTTCGTAGGTGACGATGTCGTAGTCCTTCTGATCGGCGCCCGACGCGCGCTTGATCGCGACGTCGACCTTGTCCTTCGGCATGTTCACCGCGCGCGCGTTCTGAATCGCGCGACGGAGCGCCGGGTTGCTGTGCGGATCGGTTCCACCCGACTTCACCGCGATGGTGATGTCCTTCGCCACGCGTGTGAAGGCTTTCGCCATCTTGTTCCAGCGCGCGAACATCGTGTGCTTGCGGGTCTCGAAGATGCGTCCCATTGGGCGCTCCTTAGCCAAGTCATAGAGTGGTGCCCATGGTTCTCGCGGTGGTCGTGTTGGTGCTGGCGGCGGATCCCACCTTTTGTGAGGAGCGGCCCAGCAAGGGGACTCCTGCCTCGCGCGGCCGGCCTTCCGACGGGAGCGTGGAGGGAGCGGTCGCGCTGACCGAGGGCCCGGCGGTGCGGGTGTTACCGAAGAGACACCGGAAGCGGTGCTTGTCGTGGGCGACTCCGCGGCTGGTGGGGGCGCTCGAGCGCGCGGGGAGAGAGGTGCAGAAGGCGTTTCCCGGTGCTCCTCCGCTCGGCGTGGGCAACCTGGGCAGAGCGCGCGGTGGATCGCTCGCGCCGTACTCGCACAGTCACCAGGCGGGGCGTGACGGGGACCTGGCGTTCTACGCGCTCGATTCGAAGGGGCCGGTGGGCCTCGAAGATCTGGAGCACTTCGATCGCTCGCTCGCTTCGGAAGATGGCGCGCTCAAGTTCGACGTCGCGCGGAATTGGGCGCTGGTGGCGGCGCTGGTGAGTGACGAGTCGATCGAGCTCGAGTGGTTGTTCGTCTCGTCGTCGCTTCGGGAGGCGTTGTTGGCGCAGGGGCGGAAGGTGAAGGCGGCGCCCGCGGTGATCGCTGCGGCTGAGCGCTTGCTGCATCAGCCGTCCGATGCTCCGCCGCACGATGATCACTTTCACGTGCGCATTCGGTGCACAGGCGATGAGCGCGATGAGGGATGCGTGGACTGAGGAATACGCAGGCGCCTTGAGGTGGGTGGTGGTCAGCGGCTTCGTGCGTTGCTCGCCTCTCGCTGGCCCCTCGACCTCGGGCTTTTTCGTCACTCGGTGACTTCGCTTCGTGAAATTCGCGCGCGTCGGTCGACCTGCGGGCCCAGGATACAGCCGGCTGCACTGTGAGCCCGCACGTCGGTCGCGGCCACATGTCACACCCTCATGCGAGAACGGCTGCAGGGGTGTTCATGGCTTTGGGCGGAATGAAGGAACTCAAGGAGCATTCGAAGGAACAGTTCGGCGTCGTTTCACGCGAGCAGGTCGTCGCCGCGCTTGGTGCGGCCTCGTCGATCAAGTGGAAGATCACGAGGGGAGATCTCGAGCGCGTGAATGAACGTGTGTACCGACTTCAGGGCACGCCGCTCATCTGGCAACGCACCGCGTACGAGGGACTGCTGATGGCGGGCGACGGGAGCTTGCTCACGCACCGAACCGCTGCGTGGCTTCACGGACTCGATGGATTCAACGAGCCCCGCGTATTTGATGTCGGGCTCGCCGGCGAGAACCGCTCGAAGGGCGATGCACGCTTCAATTTTCATCGTTCGATACGAGGTTTCGGCGAGCACGTACGCGGGCCGTCATTCATGCCGATCACGACGATCCAACGCACGCTCGTTGATCTCGCGGGTGAGCTCACCAACGAGCAACTCGAGATCGCGCTGGATTCCGCGCAGCGTCGCTACAAGCCGCACCTCCTGACCTGGCTCGAACCGTATCTCGCGACGCTCAAGGCGCAGTTCACGCCTGGCCTCACGGAACTGAAGTTGCTCCTCGAAGCACGAGGAGATCTCGTCACCGACTCGGTACTCGAGGTGCGCGTGCGTCGTGCGCTTCGCAAGGCGGGCCTCGAGCCCAGGGACCCACCGCACATCGTGGAGCACAATGGCGTGTACGTGATCCGACTCGACTTCGCGTGGCCTGAGCTCAAGGTCGGTATCCACTGCGATAGCTATCGATGGCACAGCCAACGCGAGCGCATCGATCGCGACGCACGGCAGCGCTCGATGCTCGAGTTCCTCAAGTGGCGCTGCATCACCGTCACAGATGCGACGCTCAAAGAGGGAGTCTGGCTCGACCAGCTCAAGGCCTTGCTCGCGAATCAGCACGAACTCGCGCTCGGCCTCTGACCCGCGGGTCCAGCATCCAGCCGGCTCGCACGTCGGCAGTCTTGCTCTTAGTCGGCGCATTTCAGGGCGCGCGTTCGACCCGCGGGCCCAGGATACAGCCGGCTGCACTGTGAGCCCGCGCGTCGCCATGACCATCACGAAGCCTCGCGACGTGAGTCACAGAAAGCCGAAATCGAGGGGCCTGCGCGAGTCGAGCGCGCTGCAGGCCCCCAGGCCCCCACCCACCCCAGGGCTGTTCAGCTGAGAACCACTGTCGGCTGCTCCAGCAGCGCACGAGCCGCCGCGATCGCATCACGAGTCCCCGCGAGCGCGAGGGTGTCGCCGGCACGAAGCACTTCCTTCGCAGTCGGCACCAGCAGCCCCTCATCTCCACGCGCGATCGCGAGCACGGACGCTCCCGTCACCCCGCGTAGATTGAGCTCCGCGAGCGAGCGTCCCACCGCCGCGCTCCCCGCCTGCAGGAGCACCGGCGTGGGCTCACCAATCCCCGGCAGCATCTGGTTCACCTGCGCGAGCGGATCGGGCGGAGCATCATGACTCGTCGCCTCCTTCGGCGCCGCGCCCTTGCACGACTGCGAGAGGATCGCCTCCACGATGGTCTGCGCGCCCGCCTGCACGTGTCCCTGCAGATTCGCGGCACCTCTCCAGAAGCCCACGCCGAGCATGATCAACAACAGCAGCATCGCGACGGGCACATAGAGCCCACCGACCAGCGGCTGCGTCACCGCCAGCACCGCGAGCCCCGTCACCAACACGATGCCCAGCTGCAGCGTCACCACCAGCACGCGCCGCGGCGCCGCGGCGAGATCGAGCTTCCCTTCACCCACCGAAGGCAACGCCGCCTCGGCGATGGTGAGGCCCAGCCTCCGCCCGACGCGCACCACGCCGGCACCGAGCGGAACTCCGATCACCGCCGCGATCATCCAGATGATCACCCGGCCCATTTCCGGGTCGAGCCCGATCTTCTCCTGCAGATAGATCGCCAGCGACGCGTGCCCCTTCGCCGCGCCGAGCAGCACGGCGAGGAGCAGCACCACGTCGAGCACCAGCAGTTGAATCAGGCGGCGCGTCCTCGCCCCGCGTGTCTTGTCGTGCGGCTTCGATCTGATCTGCTCGACCCAGCTCCCGTACAGCGCCGCGAAGGTCTGCACCGGGCGCGGCAGCTTGCGATCGACGAAGTTCGCCACCGGCCCCGAGGCGCGAATCAGCCACGGGGTCAACAACGTGGTGAGCGCCGAGACCGCCACCGCCACCGGATACATGAATTGCCCCGTGGCGTTCAGCGAGAGCCCGAGCCCCGCGATGATGAAAGAGAACTCGCCGATCTGCGCCATGCTCATGCCGGCTTGCACCGAGGTGCGCACCGAGTTCCCGGTGAGGAACGCTCCGAGCGCGACGCCGAACACCTTGCCCACCACCACCACCGTGGTGATCACCGCGATCGCCGCCCAGTGCTCCGCGATCAACGCGGGGTCGAGCAGCACGCCCACCGACACGAAGAAGACCGCGGCGAAGATGTCCCGTACCGGAGTGACCAGCCGCTCGATCTCGTGATGCTCTCCGGACTCCGCGATGAGCGAGCCCGCGATGAACGCGCCCAGCGCCACCGAGTAACCCAACGAGTGCGCGAGCAGCGAGACGCCGAAGCAGAAGCCCACGCTCGCCACCAACGTCGTCTCCGGGCGGCCGAGGCGATTGATGGCGCGCACTCCACGCGGCACCACCACCAGCCCCACCGCGACCAGCCCGATGAGGAACGCCGCGAGCTTCCCCGTGGTCATCGCCATCGTCGACGCAGAGAGTCCAGTGCCCGTCGCGATCGCGGTGAGCGTGGCCATCAGCAGGATCGCGATCAGGTCTTCGACGATCAGCACGCTCACCACGAGCTCACGCAACGGGCCCTTCACGTTCTGCTCCTCGAAGGCCTTCGCGATGATCGTGGTGCTGCTGGTCGCGATGATCGCACCGGCGAACAGGCTCTCGACCGTGGTCCACCCGAAGGCCTGACCCACGAGGAACCCGAGCCACAGCATCAGGCTCGCTTGCAACAGCGCCGTGAGCCCCGCGGTGGTGGCGAGCTTGACGAGCTTGCCCAGGCTGAACTCCAGCCCGAGAGAGAACATCAGGAGGATGACGCCGACCTCAGACAGCGTCTCCACCACGCGGCGGTCCGCGAAGAGAGGGAAGGGGAAGTTCGGCCCGATGAGGAAGCCCGCGAGGATGTAGCCGAGCACCACCGGCTGCTTGAGCCGCTGGAACAAGACCGTGGTCACGGCCGCCACGCCGAGCACGATCGTCAAGGCGACGAGAAAGTCGTGGGCGTTCATGGGTCCGAACTAACGGAAGTTCAGGCCCGTGGCTTCCTTCAGTGCAGTGTTTTTTCTGAACTTTTCGCGATCCACACCGGCGGGTGCAGCGGCACCTGCACCGAGTGCTTCCACTTCGAGAGCAGCAGGCCCGCGATGGTCAGCACCAGCACGATCCACCCCGGGGGACCGAAGGCCGCCGTGCGCAGTCCCGCCTCCACTCCGTTCAGCACGTACGGGAGCCCCGCCGCGAGCGTGAGCGTGGTGTTCGCGAGCACCACCGGCACCAGGCTCTTCGAGACCAATCGCAACCATCCGAAGAGCGTCCCGAGGAGCACGCAGGTCACGATGAAGCCCAGGCTCTTCTCCGCCGCTCCGACGGAATCGAGGCGGCCGTAGCTGGTGAAGAACAGCACCGGCGCGTACCAGAGACCCCACACCGCGCCGTGCAGCACGAGTCCTTCCCAGCGGCCGAAGCGCTCCATCGCACGCGGGAGGAAGTAGCCGCGCCAGCCCACCTCTTCGGCGAAGGCCTGTACCCAGATCAGGGGGACCACGAGGACGAGCGCGCCGAAGGCGGGGAGCGATGAGCCTTCTTCGACCTCGGTGCCCGCGGTGAGCAGGCCCAGGGTGACGAGCAACGAGGCCACCACCATCGCAGCGGCGGCGAGCGCGATCGCTCCGAGCCCTCCGACGAGGCTGAACACCGGACGCCCGGGACGAAGGCCGAGATCGAGTCGGTCCGGCGGATCCACCCAGCGGCGCACGACCCAGGTGGCGACGATCGGCTGCCAACCCATGGTGAGCGCGTAGAGCAGGGTGCAGAGGAAGAGGCGCATGCCCACGCTCTCCGCGGTGACGGAGAGATCGAACACTCGCAGCGTCGCCGCCACGAACCACGAGCCGAGGAAGGACAACGCGACGAAGAGGGCGACGCCCGCTGATGCTCTGTTTCTCTCGAGCGGGGAATTCATGAGCGCGTGTAGTTTAGAGGCTCGATGCGTCTCGTGGTCGCGCCATTTCACCGGTTCAGCTCGCTCTTCGTGTCCAACGTCTACCTGCTCGACGGGGGCAAGGGAGATCGCTGGCTCGTCGACTGCGGTCACTGGACCGAGCGATGGCAGCTCGGCGCGGAGCTGCGACGTACGGGCCTTCGTCCCTCCGAGCTCACGGGAGTGCTGCTCACGCATCGTCACTCCGATCACGCGGGCAACGCGGAGTGGTTGCAGCGCGAGTTCGGCGTGAAGATCTACGCGCATCGCGCCGACGCCGAGGTGCTCGGTGGCGCCGCTGAGCGAGTGCCGCTGGGCAAGAAGGGCAACCTGCTCGAGCGCGCGCTGGGTCGCGTGGAGAATCGTTGGCCCGCGCGCGTGAAGGTGGATCGTGCGCTCGATCAAGGTGACTCCATCGCGGGGCTCGAGGTGCATCACGTGCCCGGTCACACCGAAGGATCCGTTTTCTATCGGCACGCCTCCACGAGCTGTCTGCTCACCGGAGACACGCTGCTTACGGCGCGGCCGCCGCTCGCGTTGGTGATGGACTTCGTGCCTCCGTACGACGCGTACTCGATCGATCTCGCGCAGGCGCATGGATCCCTCGATGCTTTCCATGCGGCGGGTTTCCCCTACGAGAACGTGCTCGCGGGTCACGGTCAGCCGCTGATCGGTGATGCGCGTTCGAAGATCATGCGCGCGATGGATCGCATGCCCCGGGCGATCTCCGCGGGTGTAGCGTCGCGCCATGGCCCTCACTGAAGACGACACGTTCAACATCGAAGTGCTCAAGCTGCTGCTCTACGTGGCCTCCATCGATGGCGAGGTCGGCAAGCACGAGTCGCAGATGGTGCAGGGGCTCGGGCGCAGCTGGTCGGTGCCTGAGCCGATTCTCCAGAAGCTCTTGAAGGACGGAGATGCGCACGAGGAGCCGAACTGGGTGTTGCTCAAGTCGCGCTCCGAAGAAGCGATCATGGCGGCGCGCACGCTGGTGCTCGCAGACGGCGTGGTGAATCCGGAAGAGTCGATGATGCTCAAGAAGGTGAAGATGTCGCTGGCATGAAGCGCTGGGCATTCAGCCAGTCTCCGAATCACCGGCTGCGCGTTAGTACGGATCGAACGCAGTTGGCCGCAGGAGGCCGCCCATGAGCGATCGCACCGTAAATCTCGAGCTCACCCCCGATGAGCTGTCTCTCCTCGAGCTGCACCTTCGTCGTCACCTCGACCTGATGGACAGGGAGCTGGTGCGTACGGAGAAACGCGAGCTGCACCACGCGATCGCGCACGAGGTCACCCGCCTCGAGCGGCTGCTCGTAAAGGTTCAGCGCGCGGTGGTCAGCTCTACCGAAGCGCCCACGGCCTGGCCGCATAACTGACGATTACGTCAGCACCCGCGCGGCGAATGGCGACGAGCGACTCGTCGAGCGCGCGATCGAAGTCCATCAGGCCCGCGTCACCCGAAGCGCGCAGCATCGCGTACTCACCACTCACCTGGTACGCGAAGAGCGGCAGGTCCGTCGCCTCGCGCGCGTCGCGAATCAGATCGAGGTTCGTCATCGCGGGCTTCACCATCACCGCGTCCGCGCCCTCGGCCACGTCGAGCAACAACTCCCGCCGCGCCTCGCGCCGATTGCCCGCAGGCATCTGGTAGCTCTTGCGATCTCCGAAGCCGGGCGCCGAGTGCGCCGCTTCACGGAAGGGCCCGTAGAACGCGCTCGCCATCTTGATCGCGTAGCTCAAGATCGAAGTCTCGGTCTTCCCCGCCTCGTCGAGCCCGCGGCGAATCGCGGCGATGCGACCGTCCATCATGTCGCTGGGGCACACGAAGTCGACGCCCCACTTCGCGAGCGTCACCGCCATCTCGGTGAGCACCACCACGCTCTCGTCGTTCAAGATCGTGTGGCCCTTCACCAGGCCGCAGTGACCGTGCGTGGTGTACGCGCAAAGACAGACATCGGCGAAGAGCGGGAGCTCGGGCGCAGCCGACTTCGCCTCGGTGATCGCCTGGCGAAGCGGCTCCATCTGCGCATCGAGGCCCTTGCCGTCGTCGCGCTTGTGCTCGGGCACGCCGAACAACATCAACCCGCCCACTCCAGAGCGCGAGAGCAGTCCCACCTCTTCGCGGAGCATGTCGGGCGAGAGCTGCCACAAGCCGTAGCCGGGCCGCGTCTCCTGCTTCACACCCTTGCCGGGCACGATGAAGTACGGCTGCACCAGGTTGCGCAGCGTGACCTGCGTCTCCGAGAACATCGCGCGGATGGAAGGCGTCTGGCGCAGGCGGCGGAGGCGAACGGGGATGTTCTGGTTCATGGCTTTCGACCTGGTGCTGCGGGAAAGGGGAAGACCTCTGACTCGCTGGCTGCAAGGGGCCAGTTCTCTGGCCGCTGTTCATTCCACGCGCGCTCGGTCGATGCACCCCGACAAGCCACGAGTGACGGCGCGGTTTCGATGAGCGGACGTGCCGCGAAGAAGTGTTGAATCGCCGAAGGGCTCGCGAAGGAGATCGACCAATCTCCTTTCGCCGCGCGCTCGAGCGATTGGCGCAGCTGCGGCGGCGCCGTGACCAGGTACACCACGCGCCGATCGACGGAGCCGAGTGAGGTGAGAATTCCGAGCGCTTCCTTCTGTTCGTCTGAGCTCAGACCCGCGTCGCTCGTCGGGTAGCGAAGGTGAAGACTCGGCTTCCCCTCGGCTCGCCACCATTGCTCGATCGCGCGCGCGAGGCCGACCGCTCCGCCTTCCGAGGTGATGTGCGGCGTGATTCGGTTGTGTTCGAGCGCCCTCGACGTCGCAGGCACGAGCGCGCTCACCACTCCCAGGGCGGGACGTCCTGCCGCGGACCACGCTGAGACCGCGCGGCGGCTGGTGAAGAGCGTGACGGCGGAAGAGCCCGGAGCCCACGGCCACGAGAGCAGCTTCGTCTCGAGACACGGCACGAGGATCTCGTTGGGCGCGCGCGCTTCCCCGTCCTCGATCTCTCGCGTGATGAGCCACGTCGTCGGCACGGGAAGAGATCTCGCAGGCTTTGCACCCAGCCGCCCGCCCGTATGACGAAGTTGTGACACGGGGACGCGTGCCTCACTGCATTCATGCTGCCCATGAACTCCCGCGAACGGTTCCTCGCAGCGCTGTCCGGTGCAGCTGTGGATCGTCCCCCTGTGTGGTTGATGCGACAGGCGGGCCGCTATCTCCCTGAGTACCGGGAGGTGAGGAAAGGCGTGGGCTTCTGGGAGCTCTGCCACTCCCCAGAGCTGACGACGAAGGTCGCGCTCGAGCCTCTCGCTCGCTTCAAGCTCGACGCGGCGATCGTGTTCTCCGACATCCTCGTGGTGCCTGAGGCGCTCGGCCTCGGAGTGACCTTCGGTAAGGGTGAAGGTCCGCAGCTCGCGAACAAGCTCTCCACCCCGGCGGACTTGTCGGCGTGGAAGACCGAAGGCGCGGCGGAGCGCCTGGGCTTCGTGTCGAACGCGGTGAAGCACTTGAAGGGCGCGCTCGGCGATCGCTACGGCTTGTTTGGATTTGCCGGAGCTCCGTTCACGCTGCTCGCGTACTGCACGGCTGGAGGCGGGAGCGACGACTTCCTCGAAGCGCGCGTGATGCTGCATCAGCAGCCGCAGCTGGCGCAGAAGGCGCTCGCCACCCTCGCTGATGTCACCGCGCACTATCTCGAGGCGCAGTGCCAGGCCGGAGCGGACGTCGTGCAGCTCTTCGATACCTGGGGCGGCCTGCTCGATCGCGAGGACTACGTCGCGTTCTGCATTCCGGCGATTCGCCGCATCACCGAGCCGCTCCGCGCGAAGGGGCGCAAGGTGATGCTCTTCGTGCGCGGTGGTCAGCATCTGCTGCCGGTGCTCGGCGAGGCGGACGTGGATGGCTTCTCACTCGACTGGCGCGCGGATTGGCGCGAAGCGCGTGCCCGCTATCCGCGGCATGTGCTGCAGGGAAATCTCGATCCTGCGCTGCTGCTCGCGGGAGCAGAGCCGACTCGTGGCGCGACCGCGCAGCTGCTCCGCGTGATGCGCGAGACGGACAACGCGAAGCGCTGCATCGTCAATTTGGGACACGGCATTCACAAAGACACCAACCCCGACACCGTGGCGGCGCTCTGCGACGAGGTCGCGCGTCATGGCTGAAGGGAGCGTCCTGGTCGTGGGCGGCGGGCTCGCGGGGATCTCCGCGGCGCTCGAGCTGCAGCGACTGGGACACCAGGTGACCGTGGTGGAGCGCTCGGGCCAGCTCGGCGGCAAGGCTGGTTCCACGCAGACTTCGGTGGGCTCGTTCCCCACGGGACCGACGAGCTTCAATGGTCGCTACCCCGCGTTCTGGCGCTTGCTCGAGTTGCTCGGACTGAGTGACGAGGCGGTGCGTCTTCGTCCTGCTTCGTCTGCCCGGTACATCGTCCGTGATGGGAAGTTGAACGGACTTCGTCCGCATCCGCTCAGCGTGCTCGGAACTGGTGCGCTGTCGCTCGGTGACAAGTGGGCGCTCGCGAAGGAGTTCATCGCTCCGTCTCCAGCGCGTGCTGATGGTTCTGACGAATCGCTCGAGGCGCTGCTGGTGCGGCGCTTCGGACAGAAGACCGTCGATCACTTCCTCGCCGCGGTGATGACGGGGATTTTCGCGGGCGATCTCCGCACTCTCTCTGCGCAGGCGTGCATGCCCGCGCTGGTCACCGCGGAGAAGGAATACGGCAGCGTGCTCAAGGGCGCGCTCAAGTCGCTCAAGCAGTCGGAGCCCGGCGCGCGTTCTGGGCTGTACACGTTCGCCCAGGGTTTCAGCGTGATCGGTGAGCGCGCGGCGCAGAAGCTCGAGTGCTCGCTGAAGACCGAGCTCGACTCAGTCACCATCGATGCGCGTGGAGTCACTGCGTCAGGAACTCGCGGCGGAGATCCAGTCGTATTCCACGCCGACTCCGTGGTGATCGCCACCGAGGCTGACGTCGCGGCTCGATTGCTCACGCGTTCGCTCCCTTCGGCTGCGGAAGTGCTTCGGGAGTTCCGCTATGCGCCGCTCGCGCTCGTGCAGTGGGCAGAGAAGACTCCCGGTGAGTCGAAGTTGCCGATGGGCTTTGGGTACCTGGCGGCTCCGATTGAGGGGCTCTTCGCGCTCGGGACTCTGTTCGTTGGGGATCTCCTCGAAGAATCTCCGCGAAGGTTCTCGACGTTCATCGGTGGTGCGCTGAATCCTTCGCGCGCGGAGCTCAGTGATGCTGAGTTGCTTTCCGGCGTGCGGACGGATCTGACGAAACTCACTGGAGGGACCCTGGGGCAGGTGATGCAGGTGATTCGCTGGCCTCGCGCGGTGTTTCAGCCGGCGGTGGGGCACGCAGCGCAGGTTGCGCGCTTGAACGCCGCGCTCGTGGATTCGCGAGTGAGGTTGGCCGGGAGCTACTTCGGAGGCGCCGCCATGAAGGACGCGATCCAGAGCGGATTCGCCGCCGCCGTCGCTCCCTCTCCCTGCGCCAGCGGGGAGAGGGTCGGGGTGAGGGGCGAGCGCGCAATCGAGGCGCTTCCATGACGCCTCCGCTCGCGATTGTTGGAGTCTCCTGGCGCAACGCGAACACGGCCGTGCGAGCGCAACTCGCCGCCCTCGCGCAAGACGCGGAACCAATCACCTCGCTTCGCCAGGCTGGTTACGTCTCCGGCGCCGCGTGCGTCACGACCTGCTCGCGCACGGAGTGGATCATCACCGCGGATCAACCGGAGTGGGCGGGCAGTCTCCTCCGCGGCGCGCTCGCCTCGCGGCTTCCCGAACTCGAGCCAGAGATGGTGCAGGTGCGAGCAGGAACTGCCGCGGTGCACTACCTCCTGCGCGTCGCCGTCGGTCTCGACTCGGTCGCCGAAGGCGAAGGAGCCGTCGGCCGGCAGGTGCTGAAGGCCTTCGAGAGCGCGCGCAGCAAGGGCAGCTCAGACGCGCGAATGCACCGCGTGTGGAAGCACATCGAGCGTCTGATCCGTCAGCGGCGTGTCTCCGTGCCCGGTGCGCCGAGCCTCGGAGTGCAGGCGCTCGTGCGTGAGACGCTGCACGACTATCCGGTGAAGAACGTCGCGGTGCTGGGGCGCGGTGAGTTCGGTCTCGCGATGGAGCGCAGCCTCAAGAGCGTCGCGAAGTGGGAAGTCTCGACGTGGACTCGGCAATCGATGGATGAGTTCACTGCGCGGATCTCCGACTTCGATGCGGTGGTGGTGTGCACCGGCGCTGCGAGTTCGTGGCTCACGCTCCCTTCGCGGAAGAAATCGGCGCTGGTGATCGATGCGGGTTCGCCTCCGCAGCTGAAGGCGGCTCCGGGTTGGACGGCGATGGGGCTGGATTCGCTGCTCGCGCGGCCTGAGCTGCAGATGAGTGAGTCGGATCGCGACCAGCTCGGTGACCTGGTGACTTCGTCGAGCAATTCACTCACGGCGGAGCTTGCTGCGCCTGCTCCCGCGAATGCGCTCGCGGCGATCGATGCGGAGCGCGCGACGTTCTTGAATGAGCAGTTGCCGGCGCTGCTGGTTGGTTTGCCCGCGAAGCAGGCGCGACGGGTGCGCCAGGCCGTGGGCGCCTTCACTCATCAGTTGATCAAGCGCACCCGGGAGGCGTCATGAGTTGGTTCACCCTCACCGCGACCCTTCTTCTTGGGGACGCTGCGCCTCGGCACCGCTTCGCGGCGCCGCGAGACGGCTCGCGCTCCCGAAGGGAGAGGGAGAAAGTCTCATGAGAGCCTGTACTGTTGGCACTCGTGGTTCCGCGCTCGCCCTCTGGCAGACGCGCCACGTGACCTCACTCCTCCAGGTGAAGATCACCGAGAAGATCATCACCACGCAGGGCGACGTGAGTCAGGCGGAGAAGCTCGCGGGCAAACTGGAGAAGGGCTTCTTCACGCAAGAGCTCGAGGCCGCGCTGCACGCGCGCGAGATCGACTGGGCGGTGCACTCGCTCAAGGATCTGCCGACGCGCATGCCCGAGGGTCTCGCGCTGGGCGCGGTGCTCGAACGCGCTTCTCCCGCTGACATCCTCATCGCGCGACCTGGCGCCATCGATGAAGGCGCGAGCGCACCCGTTCCTCTCGTCCCCGGTTCTCGCGTCGGCTCCAGCTCGCTGCGCCGAGAGGCGATGCTGAAGTTCTTCGTTCCTGGCGCGGTCCCCGTTCCACTCCGTGGCAACGTCCCCACGCGCGTTCAGAAGCTGCGCGACGGTCAGTACGACGCGATCATCCTCGCGGAGGCCGGAGTCTCGCGCCTGCAGCTCCCGCTCGAGGGACTCGTCGTCTTCAGGCTCAACCCCGCACGCTGGCAGAACGCTCCGGGGCAGGGCGCGGTGGCGGTGCAGTGCCGCGCGGACGACTCCGAGGTGCGCGATCTGCTCGCGAGCATTCACCACCGCCCCACGGCGCGCGCGGTGAACACCGAGCGCGATTTCCTCCGAATCCTCGAAGGTGGCTGCACCACTCCGTTCGGCTGCTTCATCGAGGGCGACCACGCGTCACTCGGGCTCGCCACCGATCGCGGCTGGTCGCGGCTCACCGTGAAGCTCCCCGCAGAACCCGAGACGGCGTGGCTCTCTGCACGCCTTCAAGAACTCAACACGTCACAGGAGGTCTCGAATGACTGGCTCGCCCGGCGCATCTGAGCGGCTCTTCAACCGCGCCAGAGCGTTGATCCCCGGCGGTGTCTCTTCACCCGTTCGCGCGTTCGGCAGCGTCGGCGGCACGCCTCGTTACATCGCGCGCGGCGAAGGCGCGTTGATGTTCGACGAGGACGGCCGCAAGTACGTCGACTTCTGCATGGCATGGGGCCCGAACATCCTCGGCCACGCGCACCCTACGGTGGTCGAGGCCGTGACGAGAGCCGCGCGCGACGGCCTCGCGTTCGGCACCTGCCATCGCCACGAGCCGCAGCTCGCCGAGCTGGTGCTCGAGGCCTTCACTCCGGCCGATCGCGTGCGCTTCGTGGTGAGCGGCACCGAAGCGGTGATGACCGCGATCCGCCTCGCGCGCGCGCACACCAGCCGCAAGCTGCTCCTGAAGTTCTCCGGCTGCTACCACGGGCACGCTGACTCGATGCTCGTGAAGGCCGGCAGCGGAGTGGTCACGCTCGGCCTCGCCGAGAGCGAAGGCGTCACCGTCGCCCAGGACACCATCGTCGCTGCGCTCGGAGATCTCGAGGCGCTCGAGCAGGTCTTCAAGGAGCACGGCTCGAAGCTCGCCGCTGCGCTGATCGAGCCGCTCCCCGCGAACAACGGACTCCTCGTGCAGGAGCCGCGTTTCCTGAAGCGCCTGCGCGAGCTCACTCGAGAGCACGGCACGGTGTTGATCTTCGACGAGGTGATCAACGGCTTCCGCTTCGGCTTCCACGGCTACGCGAAGCTGGTCGGTGTGCAGCCCGACCTCACCACGCTCGGAAAGATCATCGGCGGCGGGCTCCCCGTGGGCGCGGTGCTCGGCCCCGCGGCGATCCTCGATCGCCTCGCGCCGCTCGGAAAGACGTACCAGGCGGGCACCATGGCCGGAAATCCGGTCGCGCTCGCCGCGGGCATCGCCACGCTGCAAGAGCTGAAGACCGGCGCGCCGTACCGCCACCTCGAGGCGCTCGGCGCGATCATGGACTCGGCGGTGAGCGACAAGAAGAACCGCGAGTTCCGCATGGTGCGCGTGGGCAGCCTCTTCTGGCCGTACTACTCGCTCACCGGCGCCATCCCCACGCAGGCCGAGAGGATCGCGCCCGAAGCGGTCACTGCGTTCAAGAGCCGCTACGGCAAGTGGCTCGAGGCGGGCTTCTACCTGCCACCCTCCGCGTACGAGGTCGGCTTCCTCTCGGCCGCGCACTCACCCGAACACGTGGAGCGCCTCGTCGCTGCGCTCTGATTCGACATGAACCGCTTCCAGCAATTCCTCAAACGGAACCTCGACGTGATCGCGTTCGGCGCGGCGTTGTCGACTGTCGGTCCGTTGATGGGTTGGTGGGCGGTGTTGGTGCGTCGCAACATCCTCGCGAGCGATCAGTTGCTGCGGGGACAGATCGAGACGCACTTCGAGGGCGCGCAGAAGCTGGAGCGGTTGCTCGCGTTGGACCACGCGACCAATCGCCAGCTCTTCATGATCTCTGGCGAGTCCACGCTCGCGGGCGTGCTGCTGTTGTTGCTCACCGTGGTGCTCTTCATGGTGGCGCGCCGCCGCCGCCGTGAGACCCAGCGACTGCACTCGATGCTCTCGCTCACCACGCATCAGCTGAAGACGCCCCTCGCGGGCGTGCGCGCGTTGCTGCAGAGCCTGGGCAACGGGAGCATTCCGGCCGAGCTCCACGCGCGGTTCCTCACGCAAGGCATCGCGGAGTGTGATCGGCTCGAGCACATGGTCGAGACCACCCTGGCGTATCAACGCACCGTCGCGCGCGGCATCGCGCAGCCCGAAGTCATCTCGTCGAAGCAGCTCGTGTCCGAGATCCTCGAGCACCGGCGCGCGAGCTTCCCCGACGACGACGTGCGCTGGGAGCCGACCGACACCGTCTCGGTGAGTTGCGATCGCGACGCGGTGCGCGTGGTGCTCGAGAACCTGCTCGACAACGCGCGCAAGTACGGTGGCGGGCGAGTGGACATCGTGGGGCTCTCGAAGGGAGCGCGCTGGCGCCTCGAGGTCCGCGACAGCGGCCAGGGCTTCGACCCGAAGGACGCGGAGCGGCTCTTCGAGCCATTCGAGCGCGGCGGCGGCAAGGGCGTGGCGCACGGCAGTGGACTGGGTCTCTTCATCTCGCGGCAGCTCGCGCGGCGCATGCACGGAGAGTTGACGGCGAAGAGCGCCGGTCCCGGGCAGGGCAGCGTGTTCGTGCTCGAACTCCCTCTGGCGCGGGGGATGGTCCATGCCTGAGAAGATCCTCGTCATCGAAGACGAAGCGCTGGTGCGCGATCTCGTGGTGCTCAACCTGAAGCACGCGGGCTACGAGGTCACCTCCGCGGCCACGTTCGCCACCGGAGCGAAGGCGCTCGCCGAACCGGGAATCGATCTCGCGATCGTCGACGTGATGTTGCCCGGAGGCGAAGGGTTCCAGCTGGTGCGCGACGCGCGCGATGCGGGAGTGCGGTACCCGATCTTGATGCTCACCGCGCGCAGCGAAGTGCAGGCGAAGGTGCGCGGGCTCGACTGCGGCGCTGACGACTACCTCACCAAGCCGTTCGACGTGCAGGAGCTGCTGGCGCGCATTCGGTCACTGTTCCGCCGAGCGACGGGCACGGTCGCCGCTGCGCCGCGTGCGCTGCAGTTGGGCGAGGGCTACTCGGTGCGCTTCGACACCGGACGCGCGGTGACCTCGGAAGGCGAAGTGACGCTCTCGGACAAGGAGCTCAAGTTGATGGAGCTCTTCTCGCGCAACGTGGACAAGGTGCTCGCGCGCGCGGACATCCTCGAAGAGGTGTGGGGCATGGACGCGTTCCCCACCGATCGCACCATCGACAACTTCATCTTGCGGCTGCGTCGACTGTTCGAACCCAATCCGGAGAGCCCGGTGCACTTCGTCACAGTGCGAGGCCGCGGCTACTTGTTCCGCCCATGAACGCGATCCCCAAGACAGACACCGCCTCCGAAACCGCGGGAACTGTCTCCCTCTCCCATCGGGAGAGGGTCGGGGTGAGGGTGAAAGGTGTTCTCCTCGTCAACGTCGGCACACCGGATTCACCGAGCGTCCCCGACGTGCGCCGGTACCTCCGCGAATTCCTCAGCGACCCGCGAGTGATCGATCTCTCGCCCCTCGCCCGCTGGATGCTGGTGAACCTGATCATCCTCCCGTTCCGCCCTCGTAA
>CBIHPJ010000064.1:0-18504 GCA_966211295.1 uncultured Myxococcales bacterium
ACCGGACTGCCGCCGAGGAAATTTCGCGAAGACCGCCCCTCTCCCCTGCCCCTCACCCCCCGGGCGCAGGGCGAGGGACACACTTTCGTTTAGCGCAGCTTGAGGAAGCTCGCTGCCGCGCGCAGCTGCGCGTCGATGCTCAGGCGATCACTCAGGGACTTCAGCCGAACCGAACGAGCGACCGAGCGCTCGTCCTGAGTGACTTCGATGTCCGGAGCGAGCCCCTCGCCCTCGTAGCTCTTCCCGTCCGGCGCGCGGAATAGCGCGAGGGTGTACTTGAGCACGTACTTGTTCGGCAGTTCCTTGAGGCTCTGCACGCTCCACTTGCCGCCGGTCTTCGCGCCGATCACCGGAGCCTTCAGCCCCTCGCGCAGCGCCGCCGCGAGCAGCTCAGCGCTCGAGCGCGTGTGACCATTCACCAGCACCACCGTCGGCACGGGACCAAACAGCGGATCCTGATCATTCGTGATCGCCTCTTCGCGATTCGCGCGGTGCAGCACCTTGGTGATCACCTTTCCCTTCGGCAAGAACAGCTTCGCGGTCTCCAGCGCCTTCTCGAGCAATCCACCCTCGTCATCGCGCAGGTCGACGATCAGTCCCTTCGCTCCTGCCCGGGACGCAGCCGTCAGCGCATCGCGCGCGCCTTGCACCGTCGTCTCGTTGAACGTGCGAATTGCGACCACCGCGATGTCGCCCGGGAGCAGCTCGTACGTCACGGCGTCCACCTTGAGCCGCTCACGCACCACGGTCTTGGTGAGCACGATCGCGTCGCGCAGTACGCCGAGGGTCACCTTCTCGTGCTCCTTGCCGCGAATCGCGTACACGACGTCGCGCATCTGCTTGCCCTTGAAGGACGCGCCGTCCACCGTGAGCACCACGTCGCCTTCACGGAGATCTGCCTTCTCAGCGGGCGATCCGCGCACGAGGCCGACGACCTGGGCGCGGCCGGTGGCGGAATCGAAGCTCAGCTGCAGCCCGACGCCCACCGTTTCGCCCTTCAGGTCCGCGTTGAGTTCAGCGAACTCGGCAGGCGCGAGCAGGCGGTTGTAGCTCCGCATCTGTGGATCGATGCGCGCCAACATGCCCGCCAGCGCCGCGCGGTAGAGCTCGTCTTCCGTCAGATCATCCTTGAGATACTTCTCGAGCAGCTCCTTCTTCGCCGCGTCGAACGCCTTCGCGCCGCCTTCGAAACGATCCTTCGGAGCGGCGGCCCAATCGTCGAAGTCATCGATGGATCGCGGGCCGTCCGCGAAGGCAGTGAGTGAAACGAGAGCGAGAACGAGCGTGGTGATCTTCATCGTGTGCACCTTTCAGAGGACATCGAGATTGGCGGGACCGTCGGCGTCGACGAGGCCGTGCCCCGCGGCAGCAGGAGGCGTGCTCAGTGATCCGTTCGACAGCGCGCGCCAGCCCACGATCCCGAGAATGATCAGCGCAGCGGCCGCGGCGAGTCCCATCACCCAGGTGGTCCGACGCGGAGCGCGCTGCTTCACTCGCGCACGGAGCCGCTCCCTCGTTCGCGGAGAAGGACGCTCATCGAACGCCGCCGCGTCTTCACTCACTCGCTTGAGTTCGAGGAATTTCGCGAAGCACGAAGCGCAGCCCTTCAGGTGCTCTTCGATGCCCTCGCGCTCCGGGCTCGTAGATGCGCCGAGCTGCCACGCAAGCAGGGATGGGGTGACGTCGTCGCAGGTCATGGCATCGCTCCTTTGAGGTGTTGCACCAGCGCGTTCATTCGGGACTTCACGGTGCCGATCGGCACGTCGAGCACCGCGGCGATCTCGAGGTACGAGAGCCCGGTGCTGCGGAGGTGAAAGACGTCGGCCAGTCCTTCAGGCAAACCGCGCACTGCGTTCGAGAGCAATGAGGCGCGCTCTTCTTCGACCAGGCGTTGCTCCGGGGTCGCCGGGAGTTCTTCGAGCGCCGCAGCACGGCTCATCGCGTGGGCGCCGCGAGACTTCGAGCGCAGGCGATTGAGCGCTTCGTTGCGCGCGATGCGAAAGAGCCACGACGCGAAGCTCGCTGACTCGAATGACGCTCGTGGCGCCTCGAGGAGCTTCAAGAAGGTGTCGTGGAACAGCTCCTCCGCCTCGGAGCGGTCCTGCAGCAGACGGACGAGGAAGCCGAAGAGCCGCCGCTCGTAGCGCGCGTAGAGCGTGTCGAAAGCGGCCAGGTCACCCTGGCGGGCACGCTCGTAGAGGACCTCGTCGGCGGTCATTCGGCGAAGAGAACACCGATGTCCCGAATTTGTTCGGTCAGAACTCCGCGTTCGAACCGGCGGCCCAAACGTTGCGAGGGTTTCAGCGAAGACGTCTGCCCTCACCCCGACCCTCTCCCGCGGGGAGAGGGAGACACCTTCACGCCACGGCTTTCTCTCTTCGCACCACGCGTTCGCGGGTCGGAGCGAGTGACAGGGACAGCGCGGCGAGCTTCTTCCCCACCGTCTTGCGCGACTGCCGCGTGACCTCGGCGATCTCTTCGTGCGTGAGACCATCGCGGTAGGCGAGGGTGACCAGCTCGAGCTCTTGCAGGGAGAGCTTCGCGAGGATCCGCTCGATGTCCGCGCGGCCTGCGAGATCGAGCTCCACTGCTTCTTCGTCGTGGAAGAGCGATCGCTTCAGCGCTTGCGTGTTCTCGTTGCGCAGCCGCTGCAGGCAATGCCGCGTCGCCACCGAGTACAGCCAGGTGAGCGGGGAGCTGCGGAGCCGGAATCGCCCGAAGCCCGAGATCGCCGCCACGAAGACCTCCTGCACCGCCTCCTCCGCGTCGTGCGGATCGCGGAGCAGGTTCACACAGCGTCGGTAGACGACGCCGTGGTACCGCTCGAAGAGTTCGCCGATGTCGAGCGCCATGGGTCGGTCAGAACTTGAACGGGAAGGTGATGGGGTCGGACTGCTTCTTGTGCTTCGGGAAGGTCATCATCTTGATCAGGTTGCCGACGCACTGGGCAATGACTGTTCCTTTGAACTCCTCGGACACGACCGAGACGCCCGACACCTTGCCGCTCGTCTGGACCGTCCACTTCATGATCAGCTTCCCCGAGGCGCCTGGGTCCTTCGCGCGCTGCAGCTCGACGCATTTCCCGAGCTGGTACTTGTACGCGAGCACCACCTCTATGATGTCGCTCTGACTGAGCGATTCCTTCACGTAGCTGCCTGACATGGCTGCAGGCGAGGGGATGTAGCCACCGCCCGTGCGCTTCGTCTCGCCGCCGAAGGCGCTGTCGAAGTCATCTCCTTCCGACTCTCCGCGTCCCGCATTCTTCTCGTAGAGGAAGTCGCTCACATCCACTGAACCGCCGGTCGTCGTGACCGTGGTCGTCTTGCCTCCCTTTGCCTCGCGGTTCGCTCCGCCCTCGCCTTCCTCATTCTTCGTGTATCTGCCGCCCCCGACGTCACCGCCGCCGTAGGGGTTCATCGTCGTCCCAGTCGTCGGACGGCCCGGAGAAGGATCCGCGACCGGATTCGTCGGATTCACCACGGCCGCCGACACACGCGGCGGCGGCTCGGGCTTGTTCGGTTCAGGAACGGTCGCAGCCGGCACCGTCGGCGTGAGCACCACCTGGCTCGGATTCGCCGGCACCACGAGACCACCGCGACCGCGGCCGTAGCCCGCGCCCGTCGACCCGCCGCCGCCCGCGCCGATACCGTTCATTCCCAGCCCGCCACCGCCCTTCGCAAGGTCGCCGTTCGCGTGGCGCGTTCCACCAAGCGAACCGACGGGCACGCCGTTGACTCCCTGGTTCGCGTCACCTCCGAGAAGGCCCTGAACTTGACCACCCTGACCGAGGATCAGTCGCAACTGATCCCCGACTTCGGTGGTCTCGGTGCCCTTGATGCCCTTCGTCACCGTCAGCCGATTCGCGCCACGGGTCGTATCCGCGCCAGTCGGAGTCGTCAGATCAGCGGTGATTGTCGGCTCCGTCACCGTGGTCGAAGGAACGTTCGTCGCGACCACGTCCTCCACTGCGACGAGCGAGGTGTACTTGGTGACCAGGTGGAACTCGAGACCGAGCGAAGTGATCTGCTCGACCACCTGCGGCTGCGCGATGTTGTACTGCACCGCTCCGAGCGACTCGATGCGCCGGCGCGCCCACGCCATCTGCAGCGCCTTCCCGTTCGTCGACAGCTCCGGCAGCGTGACCGATGCCTCGAAGACCACGGGGAAGCCACCGCGCTTGCCCTTCAGCGTGACCGTGCCCGAGCCCGGCTTCTTGTACCGGCCGTTGATGATCAGCGGCTGCACGTCGAACAAGTCAGGCACCTGCGACGGAGTGAGATCGGCGACCTGGAGCCCACCCCAGTCGATCGAGATGTCGGTGATCAGCGGACGCGCGAGACGACGCGTGAAGCGATTCACCGCCTCGGTCGCGTCCTCGTCGGGACGAATGTACTGGTAGAAGCCGCGCCCTTCTTCCGAGAGCCGCGAGAGCAGGTAGTGATTCACCGAGCTCCCGATGCCGAAGCCGAACACGCGCGCATCACCACGCAACTGCCGCGTCTCAGCGAGGATCTCCTCCTCGTTGCCGATGAAGCCGTCAGTCATCAGCAGCACCATGCGCAGCCGCTTCGGATCATGCCGGCCACCGAGCGCGCGACGGATTCCGGCGAGCTGATTCGTGCCTCCGCCCGCGGGCAGTGAGTTCAAATACGCGATCGCGCGCCGCACGTCGTTCGGAGTCGCAGAGAGTGCACCGTCGTAGAAGGTGCTCGCGGTGTCCGCGAAGTCGATCAGCATGAACGTGTCGTCCGCGTTCATCTGCTGCAGCGCCTGGGTCATCGCCTTCTTCGCCGCCGCCAGTGGAGCGCCGTTCATCGAGCAGCTGGTGTCGATGACGAACACCATCTCCTTCGGCGTGGGCGGCAGGTTCATGTTCTTGCTCTCGGGGTTCAGCATCAGCGCGAACGCGCCACCCGCCGCGAGCACCGCCGCCTTCGCCACCGGGCCCGAGACGCGCCACCGCACGATGAGATCCTTGTTGGGCAAGGTGTCCATCGGGTTCAGGGCGAACGCCATCTGCGACGACGAAGGACGATCGACCTCGAGGCGATGAGAGACGCTCCAGAGATCTTCGATCACCGTGCCCGCGTTGAGACGCACCGCCACTTCGATGTCGCGGCCGCTCCGCGTCTCGGGAGGAGAGATGCGCGAGGCGTCAGGCACCACGTCGGTGTCGCGCTTGTCGCCGCTCCCCTGATTCTCGCCCGCGAGCGAGGTGCCGGGCATGTAGCGGGGCCCCACCACCATCGGGAAGTTCAGCGTGTAGATGCCGTCGTCGTAGTTGAGCGGCGCCACGTACTGCAGGGTGATCAGCACCTTCTCGCCGGGGAGCAGGTTGGCCAGTGACTGGGTGAAGATGTTCGGGCGCTCCTGATCAAGCAGCGCGGCGCGACGACCTTCGGCCTTCGCCTGCTCGTACTGCTGACGCGCGACCTGCCGCTTCTGAATGGTGGCGCGGATCACCCGATTGCCCGCGGTCATCGTCATGTCGTGCACCGCCGAGTCATCGGGCAGAGGGAAGACGTAGAGCGCCTCCACCGGCGAGTTGAACGGATTGCTGAAGGTCTGGGTCACCGTCACCGCCTGCATGAAGCCGGTGACCTCGATGTCGACCTTGGTGTGCTCGAGCGTGAACGGCCGCGCGGGCCCATCGTTCAGCGACGCCTCGAGGCTGCCCTGACCGAACTCGACGTTGTGACCACGCAGCGGAAGCGAGCGGAGGTTGGCGCGCCACGGCTGGAGACGCGGCTCGAGCACCTCACGTCCCTGCCGCTTCGGACTTTCCTTCACCAGGGGGACGGCGGGCTTGAGCGCGAGCTGCTCCGTGTTGCTCGGTGTCTGCGAAGGCTGCAGCGCAGTGAAGGCGATCAACGCGAGCGCAGCAGCGGGAACCAGCGTGAGCACCGCAGCGCGTTGCTTCCAGCGCTTGTCTGCACGTGCAGCGGCGTCGCGAGCTCGGAGGCTGCGAGGTGACGAAGAGAACGCCTTCGCGGCGCGCTCCATCTCCGAGAGCTGCGCGCGGCACCCTTCGCAGGTGAGGAGGTGACTGGTGACTTCCTGGTTCGCCTGGCCAGCGAGCAGCTGCTCCAGCGCGAACGGTGACGGGTGCACGGAATCAGGACCTCGGTTCATGCAGGTGAGTTCCCTGAGTCGAATTTCGTGGGAAGCGCCTGCAGAACCCCGCGAAACAACTCCCTCTCCCTGCGGAGCGTGCGGAGCGGGGAGAGGGGCGGGGGTGAGGGGCGAGTGCTAAGTCGCTGCCCCGTGGACCACCGACAACCGAAGGGCGTTCTCCTCGCGTTCGAAGGCATCGACGGCTCAGGCAAGTCGACCCAGGCGCGGATGTTCGCGGAGTTCGCGAAGACGAAGCTGGGACTCGAGGTGGTGACCTCGCGCGAGCCCACCGATGGCCCGTGGGGGAAGAAGATTCGCGAGGCGCGCTTCACCGAGCGCATGTCTCCCGAGGACGAGCTCGCGGCGTTCATCGCCGATCGCAAGGAGCACGTGGAGACGTTGATCAAGCCGGCGCTCAAGCGGGGCGCGCTGGTGATCATCGATCGCTATTACTACTCGACCGTCGCGTACCAGGGCGCGCGAGGGTTGGATCCGAAGGCGTTGCTCGCGAAGAATCGCGCGTTCGCGCCGGTGCCGGACCTGGTGGTGCTCGTCGACATGGATCCGAAGCTTGCGCTCGAGCGGATCAAGTCACGTGGCGAGGGGACGGATCTCTTCGAGAACCTCGCGGCGCTCACGAAGGTGCGGGAGATCTTCTTGTCGCTCGTGGACTCGCACGTCGCGAAGATCGATGGAGCTCGTGCTCCGGAGCTCGTGTTCGGCGAGGTATTGATGCGCGTGCTGCAGGGGCCGCTCGCGAATCTGGTCGCCGAGTTGGATCGACTGCAGCCGCTCGCGAAGGTGTTCGAGAACGATCGGCTCTCGTTCACCCAGAAGGCAGAGAAGATCAGATCAATTCTGGGCGTGTGACTGATCAGCCTGAAGGGAAGCGGACGTCCATGATCTCGAGCGGTGCTCGTCGCGATCGGGCCCTTGATTCCCGCCTTTCTTTGACTCGTTGAGCGTCGCTCCGTGAAAGTGAGACGTGGGCGGCGTCCGTACAGAAGCCCGTACGGTGGAGCCCCACGTCTCAGAGTTCGTCACGATGGCGTCCTTGCGCGAGCTCGAGAGCCCGCACGCGAGACGCACCACACGAAATCCTGAACCGCCACCCTCATGAAGGCGCTGCAGTGATCTGATCAGCTCACTGCTTCGGGGGAAGCTGGAGTTCCACCGAGGCCTCCGCGCCTGCCGTGAGCGTCACCGGCTTCTTCGCGCTCACGTCGTCGTCATCTCCCACCGTCGAGATGAAGACCTTCCCCGGCTTGAGCCAGTCCGCGACGAACGTGCCGTCTTCGTGCGCGTTCACCAGGTACTCGCCGCCCAGGTACACGGGCCCGAACTTCAGCGGCTTTCCGTCGGAGTCGAGCAGCTTGCCCACGAGCCGCGCTCCGGTCGCGAACTTCACCGTGCCGAGATCGAGCTCTTTCGCCGCCTTCAGCTTCTTCGTCACGAGCTGGTGACCCGGAACCCGGAAGGTCACCGCGGGAATCGACGCGGGCACTTCGCGAACGAGCACGCCATCGGCCGTGTCGAGCTCGACGTCCTCCAGCCTGCAGTCTTCGGGCAAGTCGAACGACATCGTGACCTTCGGTACCGGCGTGCCATTCGCACCAAGCAACTTCACCCTCACCTTCGTGGGAGCAGCCAGCCGCAAGTCCAACGGCTTCCCGGGAACGACCGCGGTCCACTTGCCCTTCGCGCAGTGCTGCTCGGAATCGGGCAGCACCTCGACCGCGCGAGCGGTGGCGATCGCGGTGTCGAAGTGACCGTCGTCTTGCACCCAGGTCCATCGACGAAACGAAGCGGGATCCGCTGGCGCCTTCAGATGCGCTTCGTACTCGGCCTGCGTCTTCGGCTGCTCGATCTGATGAAACGCGCGCTCGCTCAAGCCCACCGTGCGCACCTCGAGCCGCGCGCCCGGCACCGGCTTGCCGTTGGTGTCGAGCACCTGTCCGCTGATCCACGAGAGTGCGGTGAGCTTCGCTTCGATCTTCTCGTCACCCGCATTCACCTCGAAGCCCTGCGACCATTGATCATCGAACGCGTCGGCCAGCACGGCCCACTTTCCCTTGGCGAGATTGCCGAAGAAGAACGTGCCGTCCTGATCATTCACGGCCTGGAGGCGCAGCGGGTGTTCGCCCTCGCTCGAGATCACCGCCACGCGGGCGCGAAGGGCCGGCCGACCTTTTCCGTCAACCACGCGACCTCGCAGCGGCAACCCTGCCGGGAAACGAATCGTGAACGGGCCGTTGCCCTCGGTCCCCGTGCTCGCGAAGCCCAACGCGGGGTTCTCCGCCCTGATGGAGGCGCCATTCTCGACGCCGTCGAAGCTCACCCAGCCCTGCGCGTCGGGATTCCGCATCGGAGCGCCGGCGTGCTGCGAGGTGCCGCACAGTCCTCGCGGAGCAGGGTTGAACAGGCGCACCTCGGTCGCTGCGGGCGCGGGCTTCTCGCCCACGAGTACGCGCACTTTGATGGTTCGAGTCGCTTCCGCCGGAGTCTGCGCGAACAACATCACCGCCACCGCGAGCGCTGTCATGTGCGTCAGATTAGTCGGTCATTCAGACGAGGATGCATGCCCTCACCCCGACCCTCTCCCGGAGGGAGAGGGAGATAGGTCGCCCTCGTTCATTTTGTTGTTGGGAACTTGACGCAGAACTCCGCGCCGTGACCCAGCCCCGCACTGAAGGCCGTCACGCTTCCTCCGTGCAGCTCGACCAACGCCCTCACCAACGCGAGCCCCAGCCCCAGTCCACTGCGATGACGCTGCACGCTGGTGTCCGCCTGGCTGAAGGGCACGAAGAGCCGCGCCAGCACCGCCGCGTCGATTCCCTCGCCGTCGTCCCTCACCTTCACCTCGCTCGAGCGATCTTCCTTCACGCTGAGCGAGACCATCACGGGCTGCTTCGTGCCGCCGAACTTGATCGCGTTGTCGATCAGGTTGCCGAAGACCTGCTGCAGCCGCACGGGATCTCCCTCCACCATCGCCGGCCGGTCGGGCACCTCGAGCTCGACGCGAGTCCCCGCGCGCTCGGCGGCGCCCTTGCAGTCCTCCACCGCCGTGCGCAGCACCGCGGCGAGATCCACCACCTCGCGATCGATGCGGATCTTCCCGCGATTGATCCGCGTCACGTCGAGCAGATCTTCGATCAACCGCGAGAGCTGCCGCGTCTGCCGAGCGATCACCTGCTCCGCACGCTCGCGCAGCGGCACGTTCCCATCCGAATGCGTCAGCGCGAACAGGCTGTTCGAGATCGCCGCGAGCGGGTTGCGGAGCTCGTGCGCCAGCACTCCGAGGAACTCGGTCTTCCGCTCGTCCTCTTCCGCGAGGACCTCGGCCTGCCCCCGAAGCCGCGCCGTCGCGCGGGCGAGCTCTTCGTTCTGCGCTTTGATCTCCTGGGCCTGCGACTGCAGCTCTTCGTTCTGCGTGCGGATCTCCTCGCCCTGCACCTGCAGCTCTTCGTTCTGAACCTGGAGCTCCTCGTTCTGCGCCTGGATCTGCTCGCCCTTCTCACCCAGCTCGCGCACCAGCGTCTTGATCTGCTCGTGGGCCGCCGCGTTCTGCAGGCCGATCGCCAGCTGGGTGGCCGTCACCTCGAGAAAGGAGACCGCCTCATCGCCGAGCTCTCCGAGCGAGCCGAGAGCGATCACCGCGAGCACCTCTCCGAGCGAGACGATCGGCACCGCGAGCACGCTGTGCGCGGGCACGCTCTGCACGCCCCGCTGCACCATCCACTCGGGCCCGAGCGAGTCGCGCAGCAGCTGGGGCCGCTTCTCCACCGCGGCGCGTCCCACGATGCCCTCTCCGGGCTTCACCGGAGCGGCGATGAGACCCTTCACCGCCAGCGGCACCAGATCCCCGCGCGCCCAGTAGAGAACCCCGATCTCGGCGTGCAGGTGGGCGCAGATCGCCTCGAGGGCCAGCTGCGAGACGTCGCCCCGCGAGAGACTGGAGCCCGCGGCGCGCGCCACCAGCGCGTCGGTCTTCAAGCGTTGTTCACGCCGCTCGAGCGCAGCAGCAGCCACCCGGAACGCGTCCCTCAGGATGCCCAGCTCATCTCTCGCGGTGCGATCGCCGGGGGCCGGAGCGAGCTCGAGCGCCTGGCTCCAATCGCCCCGTTCCATGCGGCTGGCGACGTCGACCAATTTCTGCGCCGGCTCTCGCACCGAGCCCACCGTGAGCACCCCCACCACGACGGAGAGCGCCAGCGCGATCGCCGCCGCGATCGCGGTCACCCGTCTCGCCTGTTCGCTCGCCGTCTGAATGGCGAGCAGCGACTGGTGGCTCTTCGCGTGCTGCACCTTGCTCAACGTGCGCAGCGCCTCGAGGGCCTGCTCCCGCTGCACGGCGAGCGCCTGCTCACCGCTCCGCGCTTCCGCGTTCGCCAGCACGCGCGCGACGAAATGCTGCGATTCGTCCAGGTACCCAGCGAGCAGCGGGCGCGCCTTCTCGAAGGCCTCGGCGGCCTCGGGTTCCTTCGGCAACAGCTCGAGCGCCAGCATCGAGGCCCGCGCTTCAGCCAGCCGCTGGCCATGCCGCATCAGCGTCTCAGGGGTGGGATTCACCAGCCACACGCGCGTGGCGAGCGCCACGTACAGCACCCGCAGCTCGACGCTGTCCGCCACTTCGGAGAGCGGCGCGATGCGCACCGAGAGCTCGTGCCGCGCGTCGTCGATCTTCCCGGTCTGCCGATTCATCACCCACAGCAGCATCGCCAGCACGACCAACATGAGCCCGAAGCCCACCGTCATGCGTTCAGCGATCTTGAGGCGCGACCTCATCGCAGCGGCTCAGCTCACTGGTGCACTCAGCGTCTTGAGCTTCTTGAACAGCTCCGCCGGCTCGAACGGCTTGGCCATGGTGGCGTCGGCCCCGAAGCGCACGGCCAGCGCGAGGTAGTTGCCGCGCACCACGGTGCCGCCACCGGACATCACCAGGATCTTCATCTTCGGCCAGCGCTGCCTGAACTTCGCGATCAACTCGAAGCCATCGGCGTCGGGCATGAAGAGGTCGGTGATCAGCAGATCAGCAGGCTGCTCGTTCATCGCGAGCGCTCTCCGACCATCATTCGTGGTCTGGGTCTCGTACCCGGCGCTCTGAAGCAAGAGCACCATGGACTCGAGGACGTCAGCGTTGTCGTCGACCACCAGGATTCTCATCGAGCCCACTGCATACCGGGCCGTGACGCAGTTCCCAGCTATCAAAAGTCGATGTGTGCGGCCGGTGACGCTCGGAAACTCGGGCGGATCAGCTCCCCCAGAATTGGTGAAACTGATCAGCGAGCGCGCCCCTGTTGAATCGATTGGTTTCCTCATCCACTGTGCGAGGTCGCATGCTTCGCTTGATCATCGCGGTGTTGTTCCTGACCGCCGGGTGCGGACGGACCGAGCCGGTGAAGGGTTGGCAGCCACCGATCGAAGTGCCCCTCGAACATCCCGCCGCCGATGCGGGCGTCGAGTTGATCAACGCCGGCGCGTGCGAAGGCCCCGCGAACGCCTGCCCCCGCGGCTTCCACTGCGAAGCGGGCGTGTGCGTGCTCAACGGTGACGAGGGCGAGCTCCAGGTCACCCTGCAGTGGAAGAACCTTCCGCGCACGAATGACGATCTCGATCTCCACCTGCTCGAGCCGCTCTCGGGTGGAGGGTCGTGCGAGATCTATTTCGCGAGCGGCGGGTTCTTCTCCTGCCAGGCCGTGGGCAACCTCGACCTCGACGCGAACGGCGCCTGCATGGACACCGATCCCACCGGAGGTCCGGGCGCCGACACCGAGAACATCATCTATCCGCCCGGCCGCGCGGTGCCGCGAGGCCACTACGTGGTGCGCGTCGATTACTGGGGCGAGTGCGGGACCGCGGTCACCGTGCCCTTCGAGGTGATCGTCCGCAAAGGAGCCACCGTGTTGAAGCGCTCAGGGCTCTTTCGGCAGGGCGAGTCAGACTCGGGCGAGGCAGGTTCCGGGGTGACGGTGCTGGAGTTCGACGTGCCCTGAGGTGGACACGCACTCGTCAGGAGGGCAGGCAGGACACCCTGAAAAAGAGTCACTGCGCCGGGCCCGTGAGAGACTAAGGGGCTGAAAGCCGCCCCCCGTGTCAGACGACGCCTACATCCCGCTCAACGATCCGCTCATCGGCGCGATGGTCGGTGACTACCAGGTCATCGAGCCCGTCGGCGAAGGCGGCATGGGCGTGGTGTACCGAGGCGTCCAACCGGTCATCAAGAAGCGCGTCGCGATCAAAGTGCTCAAGCCGCAGGTAGCGGGCGACGAGCAGCAGGTGCGCCGGCTGATCTCCGAGGCCGAGTCGGTCAACGCGATCGGCCACCGCGGCATCATCGACATCTTCGGTCTCGGGCAGCTCGCCGATGGGCGCCCGTACATCGTGATGGAGTACCTCGAAGGCGAGGCGCTCGACGTGTGGATCCAGCGGCAGCCTGGCGGCCGGGTGGATCTGATGACCGCGATCGAGCTGCTGCTCGAGGTCTGCGCGCCGCTCGCGGCCGCGCATCGCGCGAACGTCATCCACCGCGATCTCAAGCCCTCGAACGTCTTCATCTGCCGCCAGACCGACGGGACTCGCTTCCTCAAGATCCTCGACTTCGGGCTCGCCAAGCGCGCGGTGGGGATGGACGGCAACACCAAGCAGACGAGCCAGGCCACCGTGTCGGGCACGCCCGATTACATGGCGCCCGAGCAGGCGCGCGGACTTTCCATCTCTCCGCGCAGCGACATCTACGCGCTGGGCGTGATGGCCTTCGAGCTCTTCACCGGCAAGGTGCCGTTCAGCGGCGCCACTCCGATGGACGTGATGGTCGCGCACGTGGGCACGCCGCCGCCGTCGCCGCGATCGATCGAACCGTCGCTCCCCGAGGAGCTCGACGCGCTGGTGCTCCGCATGCTCTCGAAGCAGGCCGAGCTGCGCCCGCAGACGGTGGAGGAAGCGCGCAACCTGCTCGAGGACGCGGTGGTGGCGCTCGGAAATCCGCGCCCGCGCGGCTCGCGCGAGCTGCCCGCCTTCGTGCCGGGCAGCACCTCGGGTTCGCAGCCCTCGCTGCCGCCGATGTTCGCGCAGGCCACTCCGAATGCGTCGCCGCGCACGCCCGCGCCGCACACGCCGGCTTCCCCGCAGACTCCCGCCTCGCAGCCTCCCGCAGGAGCGGAGCCCAGAGTGCAGCCGCGCTCTCGCGTGGGCAGGTGGATCGCGCTGGTGGTGGTGCTCGGGCTCTCTGGCGCGCTCACGGTGTGGACCGCCACCCGCCCCGAAGAACGCGTGGTGGAGCCCGAGGTCGCGCTCGTCGATCCCCCGGATCTGATCGATCTCGATGCGGGAGAGACAGAAGCCGAGGCCGTGGTCGATGCGGGGGTCGCCCAGGTCGTCGACGCAGGAGCGGTGGAGGAAGAGCTCGACGCCGGGCTCGGACTCGATCTCGCCGACACCGACGTGAAGTTGCCGAAGAACAAGGTCGCGCCCACCACCAAGCAGCTGCGCGATCGCATCGCCAAGCTCACCTCGCGCGCCAAGAAGAAGCACGACCTCGATCCCACCGCGCTCCAGTTCCTCGGGCGCTATCGCATCGAGGCCTCTGCCGCCGACACCGCGAAGTCGCGGGCGAAGCTCGACAAAGCGCTGACGGATTGGGAGCGTACGTTCCTCAAGAAGTGAGGCGAAGCGCCCCCGTTTCGGCCGCTTCGCTCGATGGGGGATTGAATCCCCCGAGGGGATGCTTCGCGATGCCTGACGTCTCAGTGAACGCCGCCGACTGGTTCGTCTACGAGCACACCGTCGAGGGGCTCTTCTTCCGCGCCATCCGCACGCGCATCAAGCCTCCCGTGGCCGCGCAGCTCAAAGAGTTCGGTATCGATCTCGCCGGCAAGCCGAAGCCGGTGCCGCACGCGCCGTGGGTGAAGGCGCTCAAGCTCGCCGCGATGGAGCTCTTCGAGGGCACCGAAGACCAGCGCTACCGGCAGCTGGGCAACCAGGTGATGTTGCGCCACGACGAGACGGTGATGGGCAAGGCGCAGCTCACGGTGATGCGGCTGATGGGCCCGGTGCGGGTGCTGAAGCGAATCAACACCTCGTTACGGAGCGGTAACAACTACGTCCACGCCGAACTTGCGCCCACGGGACCTGTATCGTGGGAAGGCACTGTGAACGAGTGCAACGGCAACCCGCACTACATCGCGGGAGTGATTGAGCAGGGGCTGATCTTCTCCGGAGCGAAGAACGTGATGATCCTCGTCTCTGGCTTCGATGGTCACTCCGCGAAGTTCTCGATCAGCTGGTCGCCGTAGCCGTTCGGAGGAGGGGAAGTCCGCTGAGCCAGACCCAATCGACAGCGCCCCTCGAGCACGCCCGGCGTGGTCCTCATACAGCTCCAGTCGTGAGCGATCACCTGGTGCAGTTCTACGAAGATGATCAGCACCTCTCGGAGGCCGTGGCGCACTTCCTGGCCGACGGTCTCCAGGGAACTGATCAGGCGCTGGTGATCGCCACCCAGCCGCACCGCGACGCGTTTCGCCGGGAGCTCGAGTCGAAGGGCCTCGACGTGGCAGGCGCCCTCGAGTCGAAGCGGCTCACCATGCTCGACGCTCACGAGACGCTCGCGAAGTTCATGCGGGACGGGCAGCCCGATGCGCGCCTGTTCGAAGTCGAGATGGGGCGCGTGGTCGCCAGCCAGGCGCAGTTGCTCCCCGGTTCCGCGCGGCTGCGCGCGTACGGAGAGATGGTCGACGTGCTGTGGAAAGACGGCCAGCACGAGGCCGCCCTGCACCTCGAGGAGCTGTGGAACGAGCTCCAGCGACACCACACGTTCACGCTGCTCTGCGCCTACGCGATGGCGAGCTTCTACAAGGCGCCCGCCGGGCTCGAGCGGATCTGCAACACGCACAGCGAGGTGCTCGTCGAGAAGGTCGCGCTGCCGAAGCTCGCCAACAGGCTCGCGCAGGAGAGCGAGCACCGGGAAGCGGTCGAGCGCGCGCTGCGCACTTCGGTGCGAGAGCTGCGCGCGAGCCGGCAACAGCTCGAGCTGATCACCGACTCGCTCCCCACCCTGGTCACCTCGGTCGATGCGCAGCTGCGCTACCGGTTCATGAACGCCGCCTACGAGCGGTGGTTCGGGCATCCGAGGTCGGAGGTCTTAGGCAAACACCTCGAAGAGGTGCTCGGCGCCGAGGCCTTTCAGGCGGTCAAACCCCACGTGGAGCGCGCGCTCGCGGGCACCACGGCCTCGTACGAGGCGCAGCTGCGCTACCGCGAGGGCGGCTCACGCTGGGTGCAGGCCACGTACATTCCTCAAGGCGAGCCGAACGGAGAGATCACCGGCTTCATCGGCCTGGTGGCCGACATCTCCGAGCGAAAACGGCTCGAGGAGTTCAGCGCGGTCGGCGTGGAGCGCGCGGGGAGGCTCCTGAAGATCACCAGCGCGATCGCCGACGCCGTCACCGATGCGCAGGTGTTCGAAGCGGTGGTCGATCACGTCGCGTCCGCGCTCGGCGCCTCCAGCGCTGGGCTGTGGCTCACCGACGAGCGCGGCACCACGGCGACCCTCGCCCGCGCGGTGGGCTACTCGGAAGCCTCGCAGCGCGAGCTGAGCTCGCTGACCATCGACGGGCCCGGCCTCCCCGTGCTCGACGCGCTGCGCTCGAGACAACCGGTGTGGATCAGCTCGCAGGCCGAGCTGCTCGAACGGTATCCGCACCTGGGCGGTTCGGTAACCGAGGGCCGCACCTACCGAGTCGCGTGCCTGCCGATCGTCGCGCAGGGCGCGCTGCTCGGAGTGCTCGGCGTCACCTTCGAAGCGGATCACGCCGCGCGGCAGGACGAGCGTGAGTTCCTGCTGCTCACCGCGCGCTACGCGAGCCAGGCCATCGAGCGCCTCAGCTTGCTCGAGAAAGAGAGGCGCAGCCGCGCCGAGGCCAACGCCGCCGCCGTTCGTCTGGGCGTGCTCAACCAGGCCTCGCGCGCCTTCGTGGAGACCGCGCTCGATCTCGAGACGCGCCTCAACGGAGTGGTGTCCACCCTGGGGACGATGACCTCGAGCTCCGTGGGCATCACGCTGGTCGACGCAGAGGGACGGCTCGAGTCCTCCGCCACGTACCACCCTGATCCCGAAGCGCAGGAGTTCCTGCAGGAGCTGGGCAGGGCCCATCGCCTGCGCATGGATGAAGGCGTCTCGGGGGTGGCGATCGCGGCGGGCAAGAGCGTGCACCTTCCCAGCATCGAGCCCGCGCAGCTGATGGGCCGGGCGTCGCCGACGTACCGCGCCTTCCTCGAGCGCTTCCCGGTGTACGCGATGATCTGCGTCCCCCTGCGCGTCAGCGGGCGGATCATCGGGGTGGTGCTCGCCGCGCGCGTGCGAAAGGGCGAGCGCTACACCACCGAAGACCTGAACCTCATCGAGGAGCTCGCCGAGCGCTCGGCCGCGGCGATCGACAACAGCCGCCTCTACCAGGAGACCGAGCGAGCGCGTTCGCGGGCTGATCAGCTCTACCGCTTCGCCCACGCGGTGATGAACGCCGACAGCGTCGAGAAGGTGCTCGACGCCGCGCTCGACGCCATCGAGTCAGCGCTCGGCACCCGGCGCGCCGCGGTGCTCACCTTCGGCGGCGAGACGAAGATGCGCTTCCGGCGTTGGCGCAACCTCTCAGACGAGTACCGCGCCGCGGTCGATGGTCATTCTCCCTGGACCGAAGACGCTCTCTCTCCGGAACCGGTGGTCGTCTCAGACGCGCTCCACGATTCTGCGTGGGCCGCGTACGCACCGCTGTTCGCCCGCGAGGGAATCGGCTCGCTCGCCTTCATTCCCCTGGTGAGCTCAGGCCGCCTCATCGGGAAGTTCATGGTGTACTTCGCGCGGCCGTACCACTTGAGCCGCCATGAGCTCGAGCTGGTGCAGGCCATCTCGAATCACCTCGCCTCGGTGATCACCCGCTTCGAGGCGGCCGCCAAGCTCGAGGAGACCGTGCGCGCCAACGAGCTATTCGCCGGAGTGCTCGCGCACGACCTGCGCAACCCGCTGGGCGCCATGCTCAATGCCGCGCAGCTGATCGAGATGCGCCGCGCAAAGCAGGGCGGCGACGACCGGGAAAGCAAGCCGCTCAGCCGCATCTCGTCGAGCGGGCATCGCATGATGACGATGATCGAACAGCTGCTCGATTTCACCCGTGCGCGCTCGGGAGGCGGCATCGACCTCGCGCCTGAGCAGACCGACCTCGCGCACCTCGGCACTGAGGCCATCGCCGAGCTCGAGCTCAGCCATCCCGGCGTGGAGGTGCGCACCGAGGCGGTGGGTGATCAGCGCGGCTCGTGGGATCCCGAGCGGCTGCTCCAGGTCTTCTCGAATCTCCTCGCCAACGCTGCGCAGCACGGGGTGGCCGAGCGGGGCATCAAGTTGAAGCTCGACGGCACCGCGGCTGATCAGGTGAGGGTCGACATTCACAACGAAGGCACGGTACCTCCCGCGCTGATGCCCTACCTCTTCGATCCCTTCCGGAGCACCGCGCATGGCCGCGCTCACTCGCGCGGGCTCGGACTGGGCCTCTTCATCGTTCGCGAGCTCGTGCGCGCGCACGGTGGCACGGTGGAGGTGGCCTCCACCGAGATCGAAGGCACCACCTTCACCATTCGGCTGCCACGCCGCGGCGCGAAGGGCGCACGCTGATGCCACTCACGGCGCACAAGGGCGTCATCTTCCTCGCCGAGGACGACACTGACGTCCGCGAGAACTTCGAGGACGCACTCGAAGACGCGGGCTACCTGGTGCTCTCGGCCCGCAGCGGACTCGAGGCCCTCGCGCGCATGCGCGGCTTCTCCAACCGCGCGGTCGCGATCGTCGACCTCAACATGCCGGACATGAACGGGTTCGAGCTGATCGCGATGATGCGTGGAGAAAAAGAGCTCGCGAACATTCCGATCCTCGCCATCAGCGCCGAGCGGAAGGGGCCCATCGACGGGGCGACTCGTTTTCTGCGCAAACCCCTCGAGCTGAAGGAGCTGCTGCGCTCGGTCCAGGAACTCCTCCCAGCAGCTCCCTCTCTCCTCGGGAGAGGGTCGGGGTGAGGGCAAGTCACCAAGACGACGGCAGGAGCACTCCGCCCTCGGGCGTGTTGCGCTTGACGAAGTCGACCAGGGTATCGAACCACTGCGCCGCCGAGCTTCCCGCTACATCAGTCGCCGCCACCGGATCCACGTGGCTGAATTCGGGATGCGCCACCGTCTGAAATCCCTCGCTCACCGAGCGCGTTGCCCCCGAGAGCGGACGTCCTTCTCCCACGCTCGGAAGTAACGCGCGCAGCTTCTCGTACCTCGTCACGTCGCCCTCGAGGATCGCCGCGGCCTCCACCAACACGGGCGCGCCGATCTCCCGGCCGTGCACCGCCTTCAAACCGGAGC
>CBIHPJ010000065.1:0-18498 GCA_966211295.1 uncultured Myxococcales bacterium
ATGCGTGCACCGATGACGACGCGGTGATCCTCGATCCGTTCTGCGGATCGGGAACCACGGGCGTTGCTGCCGTGGGGAAGGGTCGCCGGTTCGTCGGGATCGACATGGATCCGACGTACCTCGAGCTGACCAAGAAGCGGATCGAAGCGACGAAGTAACTGAAGCTCCCTCTCCCTGCGAAGCGGGGAGAGGGGCTACTTCTCCCTCATCCTTACGCCGAGAGCTGCGCCGTACGCCGGGCGACGAACTCGACGAGCGTGCGCACGCCGTAACCGGTGGCGCCCTTGTTGTAGTACCCGCGCTCCTTCGGGCTCTGCGAAGGACCCGCGATGTCCAGGTGGAGCCACGGCGTCTCGCCGACGAACTCCTTCAGGAACAGCGCCGCGCTGATCGAACCGCCCGCGCGATCGCCGGCGTTCTTCATGTCGGCCACTTCGCTCTTGAGCACGTCGCGCTGGTACTCGGTGATCGGCAGGCGCCACAGCTCCTCGCCCGCGAGCCGCGCCGACTCAGACACGTCGTAGAAGAGCTGATCGTCGCCGCCGAACGCGCCCGCGATGTAGTTGCCGAGCGCGATGATGCAGGCGCCGGTGAGCGTGGCGAGATCGATGATCACCGCCGGCTTGAGCTCGTTCGCGTACGCGAGGATGTCGCCCAGCACCAGGCGGCCTTCCGCGTCGGTGTTCGTCACTTCGACGGTCTTGCCCAGGCGTGACACCAGCACGTCGCCGAGGCGGTACGCGTTGTGCGACGGCATGTTCTCGCAGGCACCGAAGAACGCGTGCACGGGGAAGGGAGGCTGCATGCGCGCGATCACCTTCATCGCGCCCAGCACCGCCGCCGAGCCGGCCATGTCGGTCTTCATGTCGAGCATGCCGTCAGACGGCTTGAGCGAGAGACCACCAGAGTCGAAGGTGATCGCCTTGCCCACGAAGGCCACCGGCTGGCGCTTGGCGTGCTCCGCATCGCGCGGGATGTACGAGAGCTGAACGAGCCGCGGCTCCTGGATGCTGCCTCGGGCGACGCCGAGGAACATGCCCATCTTGAGCTCTTCGATCTTCTTCCGATCGCCGATCGCGATGTTGAGGCCGACCTCCTTGGCCATCGTCTTCGCTTCCTCGGAGAGGATCGTCGGCGTCATGGTGCCGGCGGGCTCGTTCACGAGATCGCGCGCCCAGTTGGTCGCCTGGGCGATCAACTTCGCGTGGCTCACGTGCGCGTCGTGGCCCTTGTCCTTCTTCACGCCCTCGGGGAGGTAGAGCGCGATCTTGTCGACCTTGGGCGAGTTCTTCTCGTCCTTGTTCTGGGTCTTCCAGCGGTCGTACTTGTACGCGCCGAGCTCGAAGCCCTCGACCACGGCCTTCACGGCCTGCTCGAGCTCTCGCACCACGGGGATCTGCACCGCCACGCCCTTCGCCTTGAGCCGGGTGGCCGCCTTCACCGCGCGACCAGCCGCCAGACGGAGGAGCTCAGCGGTGAACTTCGCGCGAGCGCCCAGGCCCACGAGCATCACGCGCGTCGCCGGCACCTTGCCGTGAGTGAGGAAGACGAAGGTCTGCTCAGCCTTGCCCTTGAAGCCCTCGGCGATCGCCGTCTTGAAGAGGAGCCCCTTGGTGCGCTTGTCGAGTGCAGCGAGCGCCTTCGGCGGGTTCTTCTTCTCGGTCAGATCAGTGTCGAAGACGGGGAAGACGAGGACGTCCGCCTTGGCCTTCGAGGCGTCAGCGGCAACGAACGAGAAATTCATGAGGTACGGACTCCTGGAGAAAGCGGAGGCGCAATGTAGCCAACCGCCTACCGAGGGATACAGGAAAGGGCGCCTCGCGGGTGCCCAAATAGGTATGTTGCCGCGCGCTGTATGTCCGCACTTCTGACGCACCTCACGGCGGTCGAACGTCTCGCCGCCCACATCAATGAGCTCCCCTCGGAGTTCGCGCGCGCCCTCGGAGAGGACCTCGAATACGCGCGCTTCGGAGCGGCGCTCCCTCAGCTCCCGCGCTTCGGCGGCATGGTGCAAGGCGTCGATACCTGGCTGGCGCGGGGTCATCGGCCCCATTTCTCCGAGCTGATGACGGCGCGGGCGCCGGTGCACTTCGGGCTCAAGGCTGCGGAGCTGGTCTCGAACGGTGCGCTCATCGGCATGGAAGCGGGCCTGGCCTGGCTGGCCGGCTACTTCACGCAGCTGTGTGTCGCGCGATCGCTCGAGCCGGTGATGAAGAAGCTGGTCACCACGCAGCGGCGGCAAGGTGAGGCGGACGAGGCGGCGCGCGCGCGCATCGAGTGGACCCAGTCGTTGTTCTTCATGCAGGACCTGCACGGGAGCTCGCTGGTGGGCACTCCGGCGGTGCGCGCGAAGCTGCAGATTCGCAAGGCGAGCAGCGTGAAGGGCATCGGTCGCGGCTTCTACGAGCTGATTCGCGTCGCTTCGCAGGATGCGTTTGGTGAAGCGCCCTCGAAGCTCGAGGTCGATGGCTGGGTGCGCGGGCTCTACTTGTTCTCGCTCGCGCTCGGTTCTCCGATCGGGAAGCTGCGCTCGTTGCCCGCGGGGAATCTGTCCACCCGTGAGCTCTATCGAGGCGAGGGCTTCGACGTGTTCGCCACGGTGGATCTAGGGCTCGATCGGGCGCGTGAGCTGCTCACGATGCTGGGCTCGATGATCCGGAGGAACAGCTGGACGACGCGATCGAGAGCGCGGTTTCTCGAGGTGTGTCCGGAAGGATCGCCGTCGCAGGTCCCCGAGTTTCAGCCGAAAAAGCCGGCCGAAATCGAAGCCGATCTGTAATTCGCGGTGACAGCTCTCTCACTGACTGGTGACGGCGTTCAGCCGATACCCAGAGGTGATCAGAGCCCTTCCGTTGATCCTCCTCGTGTCGTGCGCTGGCGCCGAGTTCGATGACGAGTTCGAGCAAGAGCCCGAGGAATACGCGACGCTCGAGCAGGGCCTCGTCACCTGCAACTTCCATCCGAGCACGGGCTACCGCTCGGGCAATCCGTTCCCGGTCACGTTGGTGACTGCAGATGGCATGGACATCGAGGTGAACACCGCGAATGCGTACGCCGTGATGCAGGCGGCCGCCGCGTCGCAGGGAGTGCCCATTCGAGTGAACAGTGGTTTTCGCACTCCTGAAGAGCAGGAGTACCTCTACGGCTGCTACGTGAACTGCAACTGCAACAGCTGCAACCTCGCGGCGCGGCCTGGCTACAGCAATCACCAGAGCGGCACCGCGCTCGATCTGAACACGGCGAACAGCGCGGTCTTCAACTGGCTCAACGCGCATGGTGGGGCGTACGGCTTCGCGCGCACGGTGCCGAGCGAGCCGTGGCATTGGGAATACATGGGCGGTGGGCCGGGTGGTGGGCCGTGCGTGCAGACGCCCCCGTCCTGCGATCGATCGAGCGGGCCGTTCACGTTCAGCTGCGATGGGACGCAGTCGGGCATGACGTGCGTGAACGTGAACGAGCCGTCGGACCCGGACACGTGGAACGATAACTTCTTCTGCAGTGATCGCGATCTGGGGCTGCGCTGGTCGTACGCGGGGCCGCTCGCGGACATGGACTGCACCGGAGTGCACGAGAGCGCGGAGATGTACGCGTCGGCGTGGGCTGACAACTTCCTCTGCGCTCCGAAGCAGTCGCCGTGGGAGTTCAGCTGGTCGAGCGCTGGGCCGATCGCCGGGCGAGGGTGCGTGCATTGGAATGAAGGAGCGGATCCGCACTCGTGGGGTGACAACTACGTGTGCACGGTGCCGCGGACCTCGTTCAGCGCGGGGGAGATCTCGTTCTCGATGGCAGGGACGCTCGCAGGGAAGAACTGCGTGAACGTGAACGAGCCGTCGGATCCCGACACGTGGACCGACAACTTCTTCTGCACCGATCGCGACGTGGGAATGCGTTGGTCATACGCGGGGCCGATCGCTGGGATGACCTGCACCAACGTGGCGGAGAGCGCGGAAGCTCACGCCGCTGAGTGGGCGGACAATTTCCTCTGCGTGCCGCTCGATGCGCCACTGCGGTTCTCGTGGAGCTCCGCGGGGCCGCTCGCGGGGAAGACGTGCGTGCGTTGGTTCGAGCACGCGGACACCAGCGCGACGTGGCTCGACAACTGGATGTGCGTCGAAGAGCGGGTGCTCAGCACGCCGGTGCAGGCCCCGCCGGAGATCGTGGTCGAGCCGATGAATCCGGTGGTGGTTGCGAGTCCTGTCGAGGACCCCACGTCGCCAGTGACTTCGATGCACCTCGAGACGGTGACGGGGTGCTCGTCAGCTCCGTCGCTCATGCTCTGGGCCGCCGCATTGCTGTTCCGTCGCCGCCGCTCGTGACTTGTTTCCCTCTCCCCCCGGGAGAGGGTCAGGGTGAGGGGGCGCGACTTCCCCTCCTTCCCAGGAATGTTGTTCGGGCACTGGGCGCGCTTGGCACGCCCTCACCCCAACCCTCTCCCGAAGGGAGAGGGAGGCAATTACCGAGTGAGCTGCAGCTCGCCCTGCCGGCTGTAGTCGATCGCCTCGCCCAAAATTCGCGCGGCCTCTTGCGGCGCGTGGAACCCCATCGAGTTCTCCGCGTTCACGAAGTCGATCCGGAACTGCGCCTTGCGCTGCAGCTCGTACACCGGAGCCAGCTGCTCCTCGGTCTTGCCCTCTGTCTTCGCCTTCGCGATCGCGCCGATCAACTGCACCAGCGCATCCTCCGCACGACCCATCAGCGCGAAGTTCCGCTCCTGGATGATGTTCACGCGCGCGAGCAACTCCGCCTCCGTGAAGCGATGACACGTCTGACACGAGCGCGTGACGTCGAGCAGCGGGCTGCGCACGTGATGTGAGCTCACCTTCATCGCGCCCTCGCGCACGTACGGCATGTGGCAGTCCGCGCACGACACTCCCGAGCGCGCGTGAATGCCCTGGCTCCACATCTCGAACTCGGGGTGCTGTGCCTTCAAGACTTCCGCGCCGGTCTTCGCGTGCTTCCAGTCGTAGAACCGATGGCCGTCAGGGAACTTCGTGTCGTTCCACGTCGCCTCGATCTGCTCGACCTTGAGCCCCTTCGCCCACGGGAACATGAGCGTCATCTTGTCGCCGCAGTAGTACTCGACGTGGCACTGCCCGCAGACCATCGAGCGCAGCTCCTGCCGCGACGCCTCGCTGTTCGGATCGTAGTCGTGCGCGCGATCACCCCTGCGCCACTTCTCGATCGACGGCAGGTGCGGAGTCGGCTCTTCGCTCTTCGCCAGCGCCGCGATGCCCACGAGGAAGCCCGGCTTGGTCACCCGCAGCCCCAGGCCGTTCGGATCGTGACAGTCGATGCACGCCACCGGGTGCGTCGCGAGCTTCGTCGCCTCGGAGTACGGCATCTTCGCCACCTGCGCGAAGCCGTTCATCAGTTGCTCGCGTGCGTGGGCGCTCTCGAAGGGCTCGTCGATCGTTCCCGGCGCTCCTGCGTCGATGCCGAGCTGGCGGTAGGGCACCGTGGTCGAGGCGTGGCAGTGCAGGCAATTGCCCGACTGCGGCCGCTCGGTCACGCGCTTCGTCATGCGCTGATCGTCGAGCATGTGCGCGTGGCCCTGGCGTTGGTTGAAGTCGATCGCGAAGGCGTAGCCCGCGAAGATCTCGGTGAGCCGCGGATCCTCCTCGAGGCGGCTCTTCGGCATGCCTTCGCTCCCGGCGCCGCCGAAGCGCGTGGAGTACTGCTCCACCGTGCGCTGGTACGAGTCGTACTGCCGCGGGAAGTTCTTCCCCCACTCAGCGGGATCGACGGTGGTCTCCGTCAACTTCACTACGTTGAAGTTGGTGACCTTCGCTTCGTGCTGCCGCTCGGAGACGTTCGAATACAACGTCATCACCAGCGCAGTGAGGATTGCAGCGGCCACGGCGATCGCGATGTTTCGCGTCATGTCGTCTCCTGATTAGCGAGAGGGTCCGTGGCCCGCCGATTGGTGGCAGCGCACGCAGCCGTAAAGATCAGCCTTTTGAGTCGGGTCGGTCGGCACGCCGAGCGTGCCGTGTTCGATGATCGCGTCGACGAGGTTGGCGTGGCAGTGCAGGCAGTTCGCCTCGAGCACCTTGGCGTTCGATGGCTTGATGCGAATCGGCTCGGGGAAGTTCTGCAGGGTGAAGGCCTTCGAGTGATTCCACCCGTTCATCGCCTTCACGTAGAGCTTCGGAATCAACCCGGTGTGCGGGAGATGGCAGTCGTTGCACACCGCGACCGCGTGATGCGAGCCGTGGCGCCAGCCGTCGTACTGCTCCCGCATGATGTGGCAGCCGACGCAGACCTCAGGATCGTTCGAGAGGTACGACGTGCCCTTCGCAGCGACGAAGGTGTAGAGGCCCGACCCGACGAAGGTCCCGATGAGCACGCTCGCCACCGCTGCACTCCAGCCGGCGGCGTTCATGCGGTCACGGCAAGGTGATGTCGCTCACCACGTCGGTCATCGATCCAGTGTTGACCGTCGCGTGAGGCATGCCCGGCGCGAAGGGGTTCACAGCCCACTGCAGCGCGTCGGTGATGGGATTGGCGCCGTTCGCGTTGGTGAACACACGCAGATTGACGGTCGCGTTGCCGCGGAACGAGGTGCCTGAGTAGGCGGCCCGCGAAGTCATGGTCATGGTGTCCTGCATGAAGATCACCGGCATCAGCACCGCCTGAATTCCCTCGGAGATCGACGCGGTCTTCGCAGCGACGATTCCGAAACCAAGTCCGCCCGTGGGAGCGGACATCGAGCCGAGCACGAGGTCGCCGGAGATTGTGGTGGGGCCGAACGCGAAATCAGCCACCGTCTCTTCATCAGCGCGAATGGTCACCGGCTGGAGCGGATTCGCCAGCAGGTTGATCGCGATGCCGCCGTTCGCAAAGCCAAACAGCGAGGGCACAGGGTTGACCCGGCCAGGCATGAGGTCAGTGATCACGTACGGGTACTCGGTCTCGTTCGGGTTCGTGAAGATTTGGTAGCCGTTCTGGAGTTGCTGCAAGAGCGTCGCCGGATCGAGGCCGCCAGTGAGAGCCCCAGGATCGAGGAGCGACATCTGAAGGTTCTGCAGCGCGGGAGGACGGGGCAGGGTGATGGTTCCGCGCAGCGTGCCGAGGCCCGAGCTCGAAGCGCCGAGATAGATGCGGATGTTCTCAGGGCCCGCCTTGAAGGGATCGTTCAGGTCCAGGTCGATCGTGGTGGTGGCCGACTGAAAGTCGAGGAAGGGAATCAGCGCGCCGTCATCGTTGCGATCGCTGATCGCAGTGAGGCGATGCGTCCCAGTCCGAAGATCCGTGAAGAGGAACGGGATCTCGGTGGGCATCATCGGCTTGCCCATGTCCTGCAGCTCGGCGTTGCGGAAGAGACCCACCGCCTTGTTCACCGCGAAGCCGCCGACCACGACGACGCCCGAGATCGTTCCCTTCGGGCCGCCCGCGCGAACCCAGGTGCCTTCCTGCAGCTCGCTGTCCTTGCCGCCGACTGACGCGAAGTACTTCACGGTGGTGTTGGCGTTGATCGTCAGCGTGAGCGGCGACTCGCCAGAGACGCGGCCGAGCGTGCTGTTGCGTGGGTCTTCTCCGTTGGTCGAATAGAAGATCGTCGCGGGACGCTCGGACGTGAAGGTGATGGTGATCTCGCCGTTGAACGGACCGGCCGGCGGATCAGCGTTCACCCGCGGAGGCGCGAGCTCGGCGTTCGGCTCGATCTCGAGCGGGCCAGGCTTTTGGCCACAAGCAGTGAGAGCCAGCGCTGCGGCAGCGAAGAACACGATGGGAAGGCGCATGCGGGGGCGCATAACGCTCGCCCGTCGAACGAAAGTCAACGAGCGGAAGGCTCAGCGGATGATCTCGGCCTCGAGCTTCTTGCTGGTCACCTCGAGCCCGTTCTTCACCTGGTCCGGCACGAGCTCGGTGATCTCGCACGTGGGCGCGAGCGAAGCGATGTCATCCATGTCCGAGAGCGGGCACTTTCTCGCGGCGAACGTGATTCGCACGTCCCGCACGTGCTCGTCGCCGTTGAGCAGGCTCACCATGCACTGCGTGACGTAGAGCCCGTCCGGCGTGTTCCACGCGATCCACGGAGAGATCACGAGACCGCTCTCTTCATTCGCATCGCGCACGCCGCCGCAGTTCCTCTCGGTCGCCGCCACGACTCGAGCGAACGCGTCAGCGGGCTGCTTGGTGCTGAAGAACGGCTGCGGAGTGGTCCACGTTTGAAGCGCGCACCCTGAGAGCACCACGAACACGACGGTCCATCTCATTTGCGCTTTTTCTCCGGAGTCAGATCGCTGTTCACCAGCGGAGAGAAGAAGCAGTCCTTCTTCGTGTACTCATCGAAGGAGAACGCGAACCGGTAACTCGCCGCCGAGCGCTGGTTGCAGTCGGTGCGCTCGCAGAACCGGCACGACACTCCGATCGGAACGGCTTCGCGCTTCAGGTCCGTGATCGGCAAGCCGTACGCGAGGAACTTCGCGTTCTCCGCATGAGTGCCCAGGCCGATCGAATACGCGGTGCCGCGCACGATCGTTCCTTCGATCGGCTGCAGCTGCACCTTCGCGAAGTCGAAGTACGTCGTCCCATCGGGCATCGACGAGTACTGCCGCGTCAGCTGCGAGGGATTCAAGAACGCGAGGTGCACCGCCCACTTGCCGCAGTTGCCCATCGAGGCGAACTTGATGCCGGTGCCCGAGTACCGCTTGCTGATGTTCCCCGCGATGTCGGTGCGAATGAAGTGGAAGGGCAGACCCTTGCGCTTCGGGTCGGCGAGGTTGCACACGCGGTGCGCGACGGTCTCGTACGTGGTGCCGAAGATCGAAGAGAGCAGCTCGATGTCGTACCGCGTGCGCTGCACCTCTTTGAAGAAGTCGCCGTACGGCAACATCAGCGCGCCCGCGAAGTAGTTCGCCAGGTTCACCTTGATCAGGCGGGGCGTCTCGGCGTGCTTGGTCTTCGCTCCGACGATTCGCTCCACCAGGCGCATCTTGTCGAGCGTGAGCAGCCCCAGCGTCGCCGCGATCTGAAACTTGAGCGGCTGCTCGGTGAGCGTGGGAGAGACGTCGAGCAACTTCTCTTCGATCGAGAGCCGGCGCACCACCGAGCTTCCCGCCGGCGCGTCAGCGATGCGCGTGGCGAAGCCGAAGCGCGACTCGAGCATCTTCATCAACACGCCAGAGCCGAGGATCCGCTCGTTCGCGAAGTCCTTCCGCAGTGACTCCGCTTCTTCTTCGAGCTCGGGGAAGTAGTTCTGATTCGCCTGCAGGAAGTCGGAGACCTCGTCGAAGGGCGAATAGTCGAGGCGCGCTTCGCCGCCGGTGGTGGAGCGGCCGCGCTCCTCACTCGAGAGCTGCGCCATCACGTTCTCGAGCTGCGAGCGCGTGTTCTTGTAGAGGTTGAAGAGCGCCGCCACCGTGCCCGCGAGCTTCGGCTCGGCAGAGAGCGACTGCAGCGAGTCCTGATCGAGGTTGAGCGTCTTCAGCAACGGCTCATCGAGCAGCTTCGCGAGCGCTTCGTCGACGCGGCCCTCTCCGAGCTGCGCCATGAACTCTTCGGGATCGACCTGGAAGTAGCGCAGCGCCTTCCACAAGAGAGGGAAGGGCGTCATCCGCTTCCCCTTCTCGATCAGGTTCAAATACGCAGGGCTCACGCCCAGCTCACGAGCGCAGTCGGCCTGCTTCACGTTCTTCGAGAGCCGCACCGCGCGGAGGCGATGCCCGACGTTGGCGTTGAGCGCGTTCTCGTTCACGAGCGCTCTGCCTTTCGCTCAGCTGACTTCGATCAGCTCGATGTCGAAGATCAGCGTCGAGTTCGGAGGGATCACCGGCGGGTAACCACCCGCGCCGTAGCCGAGCTCAGGCGGAACGGTCAGCTTGCGGCGGCCGCCGACCTTCATGCCCACCACTCCCTGGTCCCAACCCTTGATCACCATGCCCGCGCCGAGCTGGAAGTCGAACGTCTCGTTGCGGTCGCGGCTCGAGTCGAACTTCGAGCCGTTGGTGAGCGTGCCTGTGTAGTGCACCGCCACCGACTTGCCGGGCTTCGCTTCAGCGCCGGTGCCAATCTTCAGGTCTTCGATTTGGAGAGGCATGAGGGGGCCGAACACTACTCCACCGCTTCCGGATGAGAAGCGGCTCCCCTTCGTCGAGGACGTGTCATGGTGCACCATGTCCGACGACGCCGACGAGAAGATCGCCTCAGCCGTAGCCTTGTTGGCCATCGCCGAGCAGGAACTGCACCTCGCGATCGCGCAACTCCAGGTCTTCGAGCGGGCTGACAAACAAATGGTGACGCTCGTGGTGCAGGGTGCGTTCGACAAGCTCACCGTCGCCAGGCGCGCGCTCGATGACGCCCGCAAAATACAGAAGGGCTGACAGGCCGCACTCGATCAGGCTGGGTGTGTTTCAATGCCGCTTCCGTCGTGACCGCGTCCACCCCCACAGACCCGCTGATTGGGCTTCGCCTCAATGACTACGAAGTCCAGGAGGCGATCGCCGAAGGTGGCATGGGCATCGTCTACCGCGGCGTTCATCCCCTGATTCAGAAGCGCGCGGCCATCAAGATTCTCAAGCTGGGTAACCAGTCCGACGTGGACTTCGAGCAGCTCGTTCGGGAGGCGCAGGCGGCGAACTCGATCAGCCACCAGAACATCGTCGACATCTTCGGCCTGGGGCGCCTCCCCGATCAGCGGCCGTACATCATCATGGAGTACCTCGAGGGCGAGGCGCTCGACGCGCGGCTGGTGCGGAGCGCGTTGCCGCATCTCGAGGTGGTGCAGTTGCTGTTCGACATCTGCGCTCCACTCGCGGCGGCGCATCGCGCGCAGATCATTCATCGGGATCTGAAGCCGTCGAACGTCTTCCTCTGCAATCAGCCCAACGGGGGCTACTTCCTCAAGCTGCTCGACTTCGGTCTCGCGAAGAAGTCGATGAACCTGAGCGGAGTGACCGAGCAGACCAGCCGCGCCACCGTCTCGGGTACGCCCGATTACATGGCGCCCGAGCAGGCGCAGGGGAAGGCGATCAGCCCTCGCACCGATCTCTACGCGCTGGGGTGCATGGCGTACGAGATGACCGCGCGTCGGGTTCCCTTCACCGCGCCCACCCCGTTCGACGTGATGGTGGCGCACGTGCGGCAGCCCACTCCGCGCGCTTCGGCGGTGACGAAGCTGCCTCGCGAGCTCGATGATCTGATCTTCAGTTTGATGGCGAAGAACCCCGAGGAGCGTCCTGCCTCCGCGGATGAAGTGCGCGAGCTGCTGCTGCCGATCCTCGAGAAGCTGGGCGCCGAAGCGGGAGCAAGTGGACCTCGTCCGTCGATGTCGGGCGAGTTCGTGGTGCGTGCTGCGCGCGCGTCTGGAGCTCGCGCCGCGGAGAAGATGGCCCAGGCCGAGACTGCCGACGCGCTCCCTCCTGCGCCGAAGGAGGAATCGAAGACGGTTGATGCGCTGCCGCCCGCTCCCTCGAACACGAAGTGGATCCTCGCGGGGGCTGCGAGCGTGCTGGTGATCGGAGTTTCGATCGCGGTGCTCGCGAGTTCTTCGAACGAGCCTCCTCCACTGGAGAAGCCTGAGGTGGTGGTCGCTGCTGCGCCACCACCGCCTCCTCCTGTTGAGGTGAAGCCGGCTGAAGTCGCGCCTCCCGAGGTGAAGGAAGAAGCGAAGCCTGTTCCTCCTCCTCAAGAGATTCCCGACGAGCTCGAAGATCTCGCGCCGATCCCCAGTGGCGTGAAGAAGCGCGAAGTGCGCGAGGTGAAGGCGCCGAGCGAGCAGGAGCTCAAGAAGCGGCTCGCTTCGCTCGAAGAGCGCCTGCGCAAGGCCACGGAGTCCGGAGCGTCACCGAATCCCGCCGCATTGCAGTACCTCGCGAAGTACCGCGTGCAGGCGACGATGGCTGACACACCTGTGCAGCGAGGAAAATTGGCGCGTCAGCTCGATCAGTGGGAGCGCCTTTTCCTGTCTCGCTGACCTGCGCTCTCGTGGCAGATTGAGCGCATGTCCTGGCTCGTTGCGCTCGTCGGGCTCACGCTCGCAGCACCTCCAGAGCAGGCCGTGGTCCTCGTGGGGCGACGCACTGCTGTCTCCGCACCACAAACGAAGGTGCTCGCGGCGGATGCCTCGACCATCCTCGAGTCCGCCGGCGTGCCGATCGCGCTGCCGCCAGACAAGGCGATGCAGCAGCTGACGCGCGTTTCCGTGAAGGACACGTCGTCGTGCAACGGCAAGCGCGCCTGCCTGGCGGAGCTGGGACGTCAGCTCAAGGTTCCCTGGGTGGTGCTGCTGTCGGTTGCGGTGATCGATCAGGAGCTCTCGGTCGGGCTCGAGCTGCTCAAGGTCGCGGATGAGACCGTGGTGGAGACCGACAGCTTGTTGCTCCCGAAGAAGGGAAAGCTCGACGCCGCGTTGCTCTCGGGGTTCGCGGGCCGCGTGAAAGCGAAGCTGGTCCCCACGCCGGCCGCGGCTGTCGTGGAGAAGACGCCCGATGTTCCGGTCGAGACGAAGCTGGTGCCGAAGCAGACGGAGGCGCCGCCGCTGCTTCCTCCACCTCCGCCTCCTCCTGCCGAGCGTTCGCACACCGCATCGTTCGTGCTCGGCGGTGTGGGGCTCGCTTCATTGATCGCGGGTGGCGTGCTGCTGGCCGTGGGAGCGAGCTCGCGGGCTCCACTCACCGCGGGTGAAGCTGCGATGGATGGGCGAGTTCGCTCGACGCTCACGTACGCGGAGGCGGAGCAGATCAACAACTCCAGCACTCCGCTCATCGCCGGCGGCATCAGTGCGCTCGCCGTGGGCGCGGGTCTCGGGACCGCGGCGGTGATCACATGGTGAGCGCGCTCACTGGCTCTCGAGGGCTGACCCTCGCCGCTGCGCTCCTCTGGCTTGCTGGCTGCCAACTTCCGCCTTCGTCCCAAGTGCTCTACCGCTGCGCTTCCGACAATTCGTGCGGAGGCAACACCACGTGCTGGCCTGACGGCTACTGCCATCCCGCAGAAGATGGAGAGCCGCCGCGCGATGCAGGTGGCACCGACGCGAGTGTCGATGCTGGCGTGGATGCAGGTCAGGACGCGGGACAAGACGCCGGACCACCAGACGCGGGCGACGAAGACGCGGGCATCGACGCCGGACAAGAAGACGCAGGTCTCGATGCAGGAATGGAAGACGCAGGTCAGGACGCGGGCCCCTGCGTTCCGGCTTCTGTTTGCCCGGGCAGCGCGCAGTGTGGCGCGTGGGATGCCGGCTGTGGCGTCGTGCTCGAGTGCGGAACTCCGTGCAGCGCTCCCGAGGAATGCGGAACCGTGCGGCCCAACGAGTGCGCGCTCCCGAAGCTCTGCGCCAATGGCTTCTGCTGGGAGAACCCGCTCCCTCAGGGCAACACGCTCTTCGGTGCGTTCGCGTTCAACCCGAAGTCGGTGTGGGCGGTGGGCGAGAGCGGCACCGTGTTGTTCTGGAACGGCGAGCGCAGCACGCTGATCGACGTGCGCACCACGGCTGATCTGCGCGCGGTGTACGGCACGCTGAACAACGAGCTCTACGTGGGAGGTGATCGCGGAACGATCATCCACTACGACGGCACCACGTGGCGGCAGGAGTCGGTACCCGGCGCGTATCGCATCAACGTGATCTGGGTCGCTCCAAACGGAACGGCCTTCGCGGGCGCGAACGGCGGTTCGATCTTGAAGCGCGACGCCACCGGAACGTGGGCCGAGATGATCTTGAACCCGACGAACACCGCTGACGTCGTGGGCCTCGCGGGCCTCGACACCGGAGTGGTCTACGCGACGACGTTCAGCCGCCTGTACCGGCTCCCGACGGTGAGCTCGAACACCTGGCTCGGTGACACCACGTGGATGCCGCCCGCGCGTGACACGCTGATGATGGCCGCAGTCGGAGGGCAGCTCTTCGCGGGCGGAAAGATCAGCGGCCAGAATTTCGGGCAGCTCCTCGAGCGTCAGTCCGACGCGGGGTGGAAGCAGTACGGTCCCAACGTTCCCGGCGGCATCACGGCGCTGAGCGCGACGGTCGAAGCGCCGTTCGTGGGCACGCTCTCGGGACTGGTGACGAGAATCGAAACGGACGGCGGTCTCACGAGCCTGTTTTCAGGTCGCGACGCAGGTCTCTTCGCGATCGCCCCGATCGCGCTCGACACGGTCTTCGCGGCCGGCGAGTTCGGCACGATGTCGATCGTGGGAGACGCCGGCGTGCGCGAGCTCTCCTATGGCGGCGTGCGCGGAGTGAACGCGCTCTGCGGCTACTCCGATTCGCGCATGTACGGCGCGGGCGACAATCAGATCGTCTACGAGCGCCGCTCCAGTCCTGCAGGCGTGCGCTGGGATCCCGTCACGCGCACCGCTGGAGGCGTGCAGCGCTGGCTCTCGTGTTTCGCCGACGGTCCCGATCGCGCGTGGGTGATGGGAGACGATCGCTACTTCCTGCGTCAGGTGGGCGGCGTCTTCGTGCAGGCCGACACCACGCAGAACCTGAATTGGTCGGGCGTGTGGGGCAGCTCGACTGGCCCCATCTATTTCGTGAACACGGCGTCGCAGATCTGGTCGCACCCCACCGGCGACAATCCGTCGTACGTCGCGAACGCGTTCAGCGCGATCAACGGAATCTACGGAGTGGCCGACGACGACATGTTCGTTGTTTCCCAGGGCGGCCACGTGCGCACGCACACGGGCGCGGTCTGGTTCGATCTCACGCCGCCCGAGTTCAACCGCGTGCTGCGCGCGGTGCATGCGCAGAAGTTCGCGGATGGTGGCGTTCTCTACTCAGTGGTTGGCACTGGCACGACGTGGCGGCGCGTGAATGGCACCTTCGTCACTGATGCTTTCGATGCGGGTCACACCCTGCGCGGGACGTGGGTCACTCCGCAAGGTGACATCTGGGCTGCCGGTGATGACGGCGGAACCACGACGCAGGGACGCGGAGTGCTCTGGCACTTCGTCCCCGACGCGGGCCCGTGGGCCATTCAGGATTCACCGACGACGAGGCCGCTCAACGCGATGACGGGCTACGGAGATACGGGTCCGTTCATCGGCGGCGCAGGCGGCGCCATTCTTCGCAAGGTCGGCGCAGACGGAGGCTGACTCGGGGTGAGGGCATACACCTTGCGCAACGCACTCTTCATTCTGACGCTGAGCCTCTCGGCCTTCAGTGCTGAGCCCGCGGCTCAACAACTCTTCAACGAAGCTGCCGCGCTGAAGAACGAGAAGAAGTTCGAACAAGCGACGGTGAAGCTCGAGAAGTGCGTCAAGCTGAAGCCGGAGTTTCCGCCGTGTTTCCGGCTGCTCGGTGCGGTGCACGCCGCCATCGCGACACGGGACCAGTCGGTTCCGGAGATGGAGAAGGCTCGCACGTACTACGAGCGCTTCATTGATCTGGAGCCGCCAACGCCGGAGCCCCAGAACCCGTCGGGCTCGCCGTCGCCGATGGGCGATTGGGGTGGCCTCCCACTGCCAGCTCGGTAATCCCCTGCGCGAGCTGCGCGATGCCTTTGAGATCTTCGATCGCTTCACCGAGATAGGGAGCCGCAATCGCGAACGCAGTCGACGGCACTTCACCGCGCAGCTGATTCAAGAGCGCCTGATCGCGCGCCACGCGTCCGAGCTCGATCTGCGCGAGCGCCTTCAGCTTCTCCATCCCCGACTTGATCGGAGCGGTCTGCTCGAGCGTGAGCGAATCAGGATCGATGAACCCGTCGGTCCGCACCCAGCTGCGATTCAGAATGAAGCCCGCGAACGGCAAACCCATCGCCGTGATCCGATCGCGGAAGTAGCGCGCATCAGCGAGCGCCGCCTGATCGGGACTGGTCACGAGGAGGAATGACGACTCCTTCGAGGTGAGCAGCGATCGAACGCCCTCCGCGTGCGCGCGCATCGGACCGAACATGCCGCCCATCGCTCCGAGAAATTCCTGGATCTCCTGGAAGAACTCGGGACCGAAGACCTTGTTGAACACCGTGCCGATCAGCTCGGTCGCCTTCTTGAAGATGCCGCGCGTCTTGCTCGGCATGAAGAGCGACAGAATTCGCTCATCGAGAAATCGCGCGAGCTTTCCGGGCGCCTCGAGGAAGTCGAGCGCGTTGCGCGCGGGCGGAGTGTCGAGCACGACGAGATCGTAGCGGCCGCTCCGTGTGAGCTCGTAGAGCGCCTCGGCCGCGGTGTACTCCTGCATGCCCGCGACGAGCTCGGAGAGATGGCGGAACAAGCGACTGTCGAGGATCCGCTGCGCCTGCTCCGCGGTCGGAGCCATGCGCCGCACCAGGCTCTCGAACACCACGTCGGGATTCAGCATCCACGCGTCGAGCGCGCCGGTGGTGACACCCGCTTCGAGCAGTCGCTCCTTCGAGACAGCGGCGGGCTCGCGCATGTGCTGCGAGAGACCCATCGCCTGCGCGAGTCGCTTCGCCGGATCGATGGTGAGCACCAGCACCCGACGGCCCTGGCGCGCACCGGCGAGGCCGATCGCGGCAGCGGTGGTGGTCTTGCCGACGCCTCCGGCGCCACAGCAGACGATCACCTTTTTCTCGGCCACCAGCCGGCCCAGGTCGGGAGTCATTGCGCAGGCGATACTACCCGTTGCGCAACTGCCACCTTCAGTGAACATCGGGCTGAGAGCTGCCCGCTCCATCTGTAAGTCGATTGCCGCGCGGTTCCGGGTGGTTGGATGTCGGCACCACGCTTGCTCATGGGCCGCGCGTGCGCGCCCTGGCGATCGGTTCACTGCTGCTGCTGGCTTGCGAAGGTCAGGTCGGTGAGCTCGGCCAGACCGGCGCGCCCACGGATCCGATCGCGGTGATTCGAGATCGCAGCGGACCTGAGGTGGTGTCCTTCAGCTGCTCGACGCCCTCAGTGGTGACGCGGGAATCGTTCAGCTGCAGCGCTGAGGCGAAGCATCCGACGAGCGAGGCCCTGAGCTGCGCGATCGAGGTCGGTGAGGGGCGGCTCCCGATCGAGCTTGGCGACTGCTCGACGCTGAAGAGCGCCACGGTGCTCTACATGAGCCCGGGCACTCCGCGGCTCACGCTGCAGGTGCGCGACGCTCAGGAGCGCACGGCTTCGCGCTCGGTCACCATGACGGTCACTGGCTTGCCGAATCAGCCGCCCGAGGTGATCGGGCTCACCGCTTCGAAGATGTCTGGAGTGGCGCCACTGCAGACCACGCTCAGCTGGAGCTCCACGGATCCCGAAGGCGACGAGGTCACCTGCGCGCTCGACGTCGGAGCTGACGGATCGATCGAGCACGAGGGCGTCGACTGCAACACGTGGAGTCTCGCGTTGCGCACGGTGGGCACGGTGCCGGTGAAGGTGATCGCGACCGATAGTGGAGGACTCGCGAGTGATCGCACCGTGACCATTACGGTCGCTCCGCCGACCGCGGACCTTCGCATCGACTCGATCGAGTTCGGTCAGACGGTGATGAAGAGTGGCCTCAAGTTGGTAGGCGACAAGCCTGCGCTGCTCCGCGTGATCGTGCTCGCGAACGAGGCGAACCTCGCGACCAGCGTCGAGGTCGAAGCGAGGGTTGGCACCAACGTGCTCGGCAAGGAGCGCCTCACGGGGCCCGCGACCGTTCCGCTCATGCATGTGCCCGGAGAACTCTCGCGTTCCTTCCGTTTCATGATGCCGCGCACGTGGCTGGTGCCTGGGGTGTCGCTCAGCATCAAGGTCGATCCCTCGGACGACGTGATGGAGGCCGACGAGACGAACAACGCGCAGACGATCGCTCCGATGCTGGGCCGCGACAACGTGCTGCACCTCACGGGCGTTCCGGTGGTGATGGGATCGCAGACCGGAGCGCCTCTGGATCTCGACGACACCGTCACTTCGATCTGGCCCGTGAAGTCGGTCGATCAGAAGTCGCGTGCGCCGTACACGTTCACGGGCACGCTCTCTTCGACGGATACGTCGGGGTGGGGACAGCTGCTCGGTGAGATCGCGCAGGTCGCCGGCATGGATGGGAGCTCGCGCGCCTATTACGGCTTCATTCCCGGCGGGGGAGGCGGCATCGCGGGCCTCGGCTACGTCGGCCAGCACGTGGCGATCGGGCTCGATGGCTACGCGAGCGTGGCGGCGCACGAGCTCGGTCACAACTTCGGCATCAATCACGCTCCGTGCGGCGGAGCCGCGGGTGCGGACCCGAGCTATCCGTATCCCGGCGCGCAGATCGGATCGTGGGGCTTCAATGGCTCGCAGCTGATCGAGCCCACGCGCTTCGTGGACATCATGAGCTACTGCAACCCGACGTGGGTCAGTGACTACAACTACGAGAAGGCGCAGCAGCACATGGAGTTTGGATCGACGTTCGATCCTGACGCGACGTTGCCGGCGATCACTCCGGAAGACTCGGTGCTGATCTCAGGCACCATTCTCCCTCTCCCTTCGGGAGAGGGTCGGGGTGAGGGTGCAGTGCTTGCACCACTGTACCGAGTGCGCGCTGCTCCGACGGCGGCTGTGGATTCGCAGACGCGGTTGTCCATCGTGACGACCGACGGTCATGAGCTCGTCGTCCCCGTGAAGCTGATGCGGCCGGCGGAAGGCGACGAGCTGCAC
>CBIHPJ010000066.1:0-18393 GCA_966211295.1 uncultured Myxococcales bacterium
CACGGGCGAATCGGCCGTGCCCAAGCCGCGTTCTTCGGCTCCGCGCCCGTCGCGTCCTTCGGCGCCGCCGCTGCCCACTCGCCACGCCTGATCGTGTTCGAAGTGGCTTGCTCCTGCGTCCACTTCACGGGCGCAGGAGCGCGTTGCTCACGCCAGCCAACGATCCTGATCGCGCGCCCGCGACCACGGTGCGAACGGCGGCCTCGAGCAGCTCGTCCTTGAGTCGGCCTGACGACTTCGCGTTCCACGAATCGACGATCGCGCCGAGCATTCCAAGGAGCAGCCGAGGGTCCGTGCCCTTCGGGAGCTCCTTGCGCGCGATCGCCCGGGTGACCATCGAGTTCCACTCGTCGCTGCGCTCTTTGACGGCCGAGCCGATCGCTGCACTCACCTCGGGGTCGTGCTTCTCCGCCAGCAGCCGCGCCCACGCTTTCCCCTCGGCCCGGTCTCGGAAACTGATCCTGCGTTGGAAGGCCCAGGTGAGGTCTTGTTCGAGCGACCCGGTGTTGGGCAGCGGCACGTCGTGCACGAACCTGCGCATCCACACCACCGCGCCCGCCACCAGGTGCGCCTTGTTGGGCCAGCGCCGGTAGACCGTCGTCTTGTTCACCCCGGCGGCCTCGACCACCGCATCCATGCGGAAGGCGCGGTAGCCAGACCTGGCCAATTCGGTGACGGCCGCGGCGAGCACGCCCTCGACCACCTGGGTGCTTCGACCCCCCAACACTCCACTCGTTCGGCGCGTCTTCGTTCGCAAGTCGTGGCGAGGGTAGGGCAGGGCTTCGCGAGATGGCAAGTGCGAGTTGCCATCTGGCGGATCGGATGACTAGGTTGAGTTGGCAACTCAGAGTTGCCAACGGGAGAGTCCATGGTTTTCCTCGCGTACTTCTTGGGCGGTGTCTTCTTCTCGAACTTCGTCCCGCACTTCGTCTCGGGCATCCTCGGGCGCACCTTCCCGACTCCGTTCGCGTCGCCGCCATTTCGCGGGGACTCTTCGTCGCGTGTGAACGTGCTGTACGGGCTGGGCAATCTCGCCGTCGCGTACGCGCTGCTTTCCCGCGTGGGAGACTTCGAGCTCCGCAATGCGCTGCACGCGGTCGCCTTCGGGCTCGGCCTCGCGGCGTGGTCGCTGATGATCACTCGCTCGCTCGCGCGCCTTCAGAAGGTCGCATGACTTCCTTCACGCACGACAGTCGCGAGCTGGCTGAGATGTATGATCGCGTCAGTGACCTCCAGTTCGAAGGAGGCAAGCGCCTCATCGACCGGCTCGGAGTGAAGGAAGGAGCACGAGTCCTCGACGTCGGCTGTGGCACTGGACGCCTCGCGCATTGGATCTCGGAGCGGGTTGGACCGACGGGATCCGTCGCAGGCCTCGACCCGCTCGCAGAACGAGTTCAGATCGCGCGCTCACGCGGTGGGAGCGCCCGGTTCGAAGTGGGGCAGGCGGAAGACCTCAACGCCTTCGCGAACGAGAGCTTCGACTTCATCTGCATGTCCTCCGTCTTCCACTGGATTGACGACAAGGCGAAGGCACTCGCCGAAGTGCGTCGCATCTTGCGGCCTGGTGGGCTGCTCGGAATGACGACCGTGCCGCAGGAGCTCGCGCGCGCCGGCACGCTTGGCCTTGCACTCGAGCCTCTTCTCTCGCGAGCGCCTTACGTCGGCCGCGTCGACCGCTCGATGCTCACCTTTGCGAAGGGCTGCACCACGACCGAGCTCACCTCGGTGGTGATCGAGAGTGGGCTCGACCTCCTCGAGCTTCACGTGATGCAACGCTCACGGACTCACGCGAGCGCCAGCGCCTTCCTCGACTTCATCGAAGCGAGCGCGTTCGGCACCTTCCTGCGGCCGGTGCCTGATGACCTGAGGCCATCACTCCGCTCCGAGCTGATCGCATCCCTCGACGCTCAACGAGGTCCCGACGGCGTCCTCATGCGTGGATGGGGCGCACTGCTCGTCGCGAGTCGGCCTAAACTCAGCACGCCATGAGGCAGTTCCCCCACGAGTTCGAAGAGCTGCTCTCTCCCGCCGGACGCGCGGTGCTCGAGGGCAAGCACTCCGTGGTGGGAGCGCTTTCGCGCGACGGGTTCCTCGCACAGCACGGCCTCCTGAACCCCACGATGCTCGCCGGCTGCCGGGCGCTGCTCGCCGAGGCCTTCACGCAGATGTTGATCGAGACCAGCCGTCCGCTGCCGCCCGCGAACTCGTCCACTCAGTCGTTCGAAGACACGCTGCCCAAGGTCGGCCGACTGCTCTCCGTCCCGATGGGCGACTTCTCGCGTGCGCGGGTCATCGCCGCGGCGACTCACATCGGTCTTCTCCAGATGCTCGAGTCGAAGAGCTTTCAGCGCTTCTGCGAGCAGCTCTCCGGCCGTGCGCTCGGCTCGTTGATGGAGGGCCAGGTGCTCGCCAATCGCCCCGGCGACTACGCGGGCCCGCATACCGATCATCACCCCGACGAGCCGCTCGCGAAGAACGGCTACGTCGACGTGCATCTCACGTTCTGCTCTCCCGGCGTCGAACAGCAGTTCATCGTCTACCAGCGCGACGGCCACCTGAGCGCGATGGCGCCGATCGCGATCGACGGCACCATCACCGCGTACCACTTGCCGCTTTGGCACTACACGACGCCGCTGCAGACGCGCGCCGCTGAAGATCGCCGCTGGCTCGTGCTCGGCACATTCCCGTTCGCCTCCTGACTCACCTGACAGGTTCGCAGCGGTAACGCCGCCGCTATGCATCGGCGTGGGATGGGGAAGCCGGGCGAAGAGAAGGTCCCTGCACACGAGCGCGCCGCGGTGTTGCGCGAGCGGGTCTACATCACGTTCACCGCCATCGCCGTCCTCGTGGTGCTCCGCCACGAACACGCCGACGTGCGAGATGCAGCGGTGACCCTCGTCATCGCGGTGGTGGGCAGCATCGCTGCTGGGCTGTTCGCGGAGATCCTCTCGCACGGGCTGGTGTACCAACGCCGCATCTTCAAGGACGACTGGAAGCACATGTTCAACGTCGCGGGCGCCGGGATGGTGGTGCTCGTGCCTCCGATGATCATGCTCCTCTTCGCGCGGTTGCACGTCGTTCCGCTCGAGTGGGCGCTGCGCATCGGACTGCTGCTGCTCGCGACGTCACTCGCGGTCTTTGGCCTTCAAGCCTTCAAGCCCATCCCCATACCGCCATGGAGAAAGATGCTCGGCCTCGCGGGGCTGGTGGCCGCCGCCTACGGAGTGGTGGGGATCGAGCTCCTGGCGCACGGCGCGGATTGAGCGCCGCTACCGTTTCACGCGTTCGAGTACCTGGCTGATCTCGAACGGCTCTCCGTTGAGCTTGAGCCGAAACGACTCGACCGCGATCTCGTCGAGCTCTCGCCCGGATTCGCGGCCCAGCACCACACCTTCGTCGAAGCGCTGCTTCCCGAGCGCGTTGAGCGTGTTGCGGAAGTTCGCTGGCAGCACCAGCAACGTCCCATCACGATCGTAGATGATGCAGTCCATTGTCAGCCCCCCGGCTGCCTTCTGACTTCTGACGCAGTGAGCAGAATACGCCGGAAGGCACCAACCCGAAACATTGCGACTGCGTTCCTCGATCGTGGCGCGCAATTTGCGCGTCCCCACCAGAGCCTCGATACCCGCCGCCAGTCGTGGGGTGGTTCGGGCGATGCACTCCTCCTGACTCATGACGTCGACGACGGCGCAGCAACCCGCGCTCAGGTTGATCATCGCGTACAAGTTGGTGCGCGCGAGCGTGGCGCTCGTCGCGGGAGTCACCCTGCTCGTGCTCCTCGTCACTCGTTTCGATGAATCGATCCGCCGGGCACTCATCGGTCTCGAGGAGCGCGCGGTGAGCACCATCACCGACGGCTTCTCCGCGGGCGCGCTGTGGGCCGTGGAGCCTGATCACATTCTCGGGCTCGGCGCGTTGCTCACGCTCGATGGGCTCATCACCTTCCTCGAGGGCTGGGCGCTGCTCCGCGGCTGGCGCTGGGGCGTGTGGCTGGTGGTCGCTGCCTCGTCGCTGCTCGTGCCCTTCGAGATCGGGAGCCTGATCGAAAAGGTCACGGTGCTGCGCGTGTTGGTGCTCTTCATCAACGGTCTAATCGTCGGCTGGCTCCTGCGTCAGCGGTGGCTCGCGTACACGCGGGTGTTGTGATCGCCCACCCCAGAAACAACACCCCGGTGACCCAGATGTCGCCGGTGCATAGGCGTGTCCACTGAGTGAGCGGCCGATAGTGGTCTGAGACATTGCGCGTTCTCTTTTGCATTCTTGCGCTCGCCTCGTGCGCGCGGTCACCCACCGTGACGAACGGATCGACGCGCCTCGTGTTCGTGCATCAGCCGCTGTGGGGCGATCCGACCACGTTCAACTCGCTCCTCGACGAGTTTCGAAGCGCGCACCCCGAGATCGCGCTCGAGACACAGCTCCTGCCCAACGACGCAGATGTCTCGCATCAGTACTTCCTCACCGCGCTCGAGGGACGGGCTGAGGTCGACGTGCTCGTAGCTGACGTCGTCTGGGTTCCCGAGTTCGCGCGCGCGGGATGGATCGCGGATCTCTCTTCGGACTTTCCACGCGCGGAGCTGGAGCAGGACTTCGTTCCCGCGGCGGTGAGTGCGGTGACGCTCGAAGGCAAGACGTGGGCGGTGCCCTGGTACCTCGACGTGGGGCTGCTCTACTTCCGCACCGATCTCGTTCCTCGCGCACCGCGCACGTGGAGCGAGCTCGAGGCCTTCACGCTCGAGGCGTTGAAGAAGAAGCCAGAGCTGCAGGGGTACCTGTGGCAGGGCCGCCAGTACGAGGGCCTCGTCTGCAACGTCTACGAAGCGCTCTGGGGTTTCGGAGGCGAGTCGCTCGCGGGCGATCGACTCTCGCTCGACACCGCGGAGGGGGCGAAGGCACTCGCGATGCTGCGGCACTTCGTCAAGTCGGGTGTGTCGCCCTCTTCGGTGGCTTCGGCCGCGGAGGAGGAGACGCGAAGGCCCTTCCAGGATGGCCGCGCGGTGTTCATGCGGAACTGGCCGTACGCGTTTGGAGAGCTGCAGAAAGAGGGGTCAGCGGTTCGCGGCAAGGTGGGGATCTCGTTTCTCCCCACCGAGAGCGGTGAGCCCGGGTTTGGGACCCTCGGTGGGTGGCAGCTCGCGGTGAATGCGCGGAGTGCTCCTGCGCGTCGTGCGGCCGCGGTCGAGTTGATCAAGTGGCTCACTTCGAAGGACGCGCTGGTTCGGCTGGCGAAGGCGTACGGGCGAAATCCTCCGCGGCGTTCGGCGTATGCGGAGCTCGAGCAGGAGCCGTTTTCGCAGGTGCTCTCGATTCTCGAGCGGGCGCGGCCACGGCCGGTCACTCCGTATTACGGGATGGTTTCGGACATTCTGCAGAGCGAATTTTCGGCGGCGATCTCTGGAATTCGAACTCCCGAGGCCGCGCTCCAGCGCGCGCAGGCTCAATGCGATCGGGTGATGGGAGCGCGTCGTGACTGATCGACGGCTCGGGATGTTGCTCGTGGCTCCGGCGATCGCGCTGCTCGCGGCGGTCGCGATGTATCCGATCGTGGCGACCATCTGGCTGTCGCTCCATCGATCGATCCTCGTGTTTCACGAGCAGCACTTCGTGGGGCTCGCGAATTGGAGCGCGTTGATGGGCGACGCGCGGTTCTGGGGCGCGCTGCGCACCACGCTGTACTTCGTCGCCGTCGCGGTGACGGTGGAGCTCGGGTTGGGGTTGGCCTTCGCGCTCTTGCTCCACGCGTCGTTTCGCGGGCGCGGACTGATGCGCGCGGCGGTGCTCGTGCCCTGGGCGATTCCCACGGTCGTCGCTGCGCGGCTGTGGTCTTGGATGTTCAACGTCGATCACGGAGTGATTCCGTCGTTGCTGCCCGGGCACGGGGTGAATTGGCTCGGAACGCCGGGCTACGCGCTGCACGCGGGGATCCTGGTCGACGTGTGGAAGACGACTCCGTTCGTGACGCTGATTCTGCTCGCGGGTCTGCAGGCGATTCCCGCTGAGCTCTCGCGCGCGGCGCAGTTGGACGGGGCAGGGCCGCTGCGGATCTTCTGGTCCATCACCTTGCCGCTGCTTCGTCCGGCGATCGCGGTGGCCGCGGTGTTTCGTGGGCTCGATGCGATGCGCGTGTTCGACGCGGTCTACGTGCTCACGGGTGGTGGGCCGGCGAACACCACGGAGACGCTCTCGATCTACGCGTACAAGACGATGATGCGCTCGGGCGACTTCGGGTACGGCTCGACGATCGCGGTGGCCACGTTCATCTGCGTCGGCGTGCTCGCGGCTGCGTACTTGAAGCTCGTGATGCCGCGCTGGGAGGAATCATGATCTCCCTCCCCCTGCGGCGCGGGGTGAGGGGCGGGGGAGAGGGGCGACCTTCGCCCAAACCGCGTTGGCGTTCTATCGTTGGGAGACCTCATGGTGCGTGAGTACGCTCCTCACCCCGACCCTCTCCCCGCTTCGCAGGGAGAGGGAGCACGGTTGCTCGCAGTGGTCGCCGCGCTCACGTTCTGCGTGGGCCCCTTCGTCTGGCAGGCGCTCGCCTCCGTTCGCCCAGAAGACTCGAGTCACTTCACCCTGACCGCCTACCGCGAGGTCTTCGCCGAACATGCCTTCGCGCGCGTGCTCGCCACCAGCTTCACCGTCGCCACGCTCACCACGATCCTCTGTCTCACCATCGGCACCCTCGCGGCCTTCGCGCTCGCGAGACTCCCCGTGCCCGCGCGCGGCTTCTTCCTCGCCGCCACGCTCGCCACCTCGATGTTCCCGCCCATCGCCACGGTCGGACCGCTCTTCCTCGCGGTGCGCGCGCTCGGCCTGCGCGATCACGTCGCGGGACTCGTGGTGCCGTACACCACCTTCGCGCTCCCGCTGACGCTCTGGGTCCTCACGCAACACTTCCGCGAGCTCCCCATCGAGCTCTACCGCGCCGCGAAGATCGACGGCTGCACCAGCTTCGGCGCCTTCCGCCGAGTTCTCCTCCCGCTCGCCGCGCCCGGGCTCGTCACCACCGCGCTGCTGGTCTTCATCTTCTCGTGGAACGAATTCCTCTACGCGCTCACCTTCACCTCATCGCCCGAGCACCGCACCGTGCCCGTCGCGATCGCGCTCTTCACCTCGGGCTACGTGGAACCCTGGGCGCAGATCGCCGCGGCCTCGGTGATCGTCACCTTGCCTCTGGTGGTGCTCACGCTCCTCTTCCAACGACGACTCGTCGCAGGCCTCACCTCCGGCGCAGTGAAAGGGTGATCCCATGGCGGCCGTGAGCCTCAAAGGAGTGAGCAAGTCCTTCGCCGCCGGCGGCTTCGCGGTGCGCGAGCTCGACCTCGAGATCTCCGACGGAGAGTTCCTTTGTCTCGTCGGTCCCTCGGGTTGCGGCAAGTCCACCACGCTCAACGTGATCGCCGGCCTCGAACGTCCGAGCGCAGGCAGCGTTCGCCTCGGCGGCAAGGACGTCACCAAGTTGAGTCCCCGCGAGCGGGATCTCGCGATGGTCTTCCAGAGCTACGCGCTGTACCCGCACCTCGACGTGCGCAGAAACTTAGGCTTCCCGCTCGAAGTCGCGGGCATGCCGAAACCCGAGCGCACAAAACGAGTGGAAGAGATCGCCGAGCTGCTGAGCATCACCAAGCTGCTCGACCGCAAGCCGCGCGAGCTCTCGGGAGGTCAGCGCCAGCGAGTCGCCCTCGGTCGCGCGCTGGTGCGTCGTCCCGCGGCGTTTCTCTTCGACGAACCGCTGTCCAACCTCGACGCGAACCTGCGCGCGCAGATGCGAGCTGAGCTCAAGAAGCTGCACGAGACGCTCGGCGGCACCTTCATCTACGTCACGCACGATCAAGCCGAAGCGATGACGCTCTCCGATCGCGTCGCGCTCCTGAACGAAGGCCAGCTCGAGCAGCTCGGCACCGCGCGCGAGCTGTACGATCACCCGCGCTCGATCTTCGCCGCGCGTTTCTTCGGAGCGCCCGCGCTCAACGTCTGCGCACCCGAGGCGCTCGGCCTCCCCTCAGATCCCCGCTCGCTCGTCGGGCTGAGGCCGGAACACCTCACCATCGATCCACGAGCGAACCTCCGCGGCCGTGTTTACCTCGTCGAGCCGATGGGCGCCGACACGTGGGTGACCGTCGAGCTGGCGCTCACCCGGGTGATCGCGCGTTGCGAGGGCGCCGCCACGTTCCGACCAGGTGACGAGGTCGGTTTGGCCTTCCCTCATTCGAAGCTCCACTGGTTCGACGCCACGACGGGTCTCGCGACCGAGTGACACGTGCCTTGCAGTCATCTCCCCTGACGCTGAGTCGAACGGAGAGGAGACGACATGAGATCGATGAGATCCTTGAAGAGGGAGTTCAACAAACGCGATTGGCTCGACATGGTCGGGCTGGAGCGGCGGCACTCCATGGCTGAACGGGTGGCGGGCATCTGCGCACTGTTTGGGGCGGGGATGCTGGTGGGCGCTGGTCTCGGGGTGCTGTTCGCGCCACGGACCGGCAAGCAGCTGCGGGGTGAGCTGAAGGAGCGGTTCGAAGAGGGGATGCCGCGGGCGAAGGAAGTCATTCAATCGGCCGTGGAACAGGCCCGTTCGATGAATCCGCGCTCGAGTGCCCCCCATTCGTGACTTCTCGACGATCGAGGCGCGCACCCCGCGGTTCAAGGTGCGCGACCTCGTCGTTCGCGTCGGACATCGGCTGATCTTCGGCCCCATCTTCGAGCGCGCCGCGCAGCTGGCGTACTACGGCGTGCTCGCGTTGGTGCCCTTCGTCGTCGTGCTGACCTCGCTCGCGGGCTTTCTCTCGAGCGATGAGGCGATCGATCGACTGCTCCATCGCGCGCAAGACCTGATGCCCGCCGAGGCCTTCACCGTGCTCTCGCGCGTGGTGCAGGACGTGATCGCGCGCCGGAGCGCCACGCTGCTGACCCTTGGTCTGCTCACCGCGATCTGGAGTTCTTCACGCGCCGTCAACGCACTCCGCAACGCGCTCAACGAAGCGCATGACTTGAAGCGCGATGGTCGCTCGTTCGTACGCAGGCAGTGGGTGGCGATCTGGTTCACGCTCGAGGGCGCGATCCTGCTGCTGATATCGGTGCTCGCCTCGACGATCGGCGCTGACGTCATTCGCGTGGTGACCCACTTCTTCGGCGTCGACGCGGTCCATGAAGCGAAGCTGTGGAGCATCATTCGTTGGCCGACGGCGGTGCTGAGCCTGATGGCCCTGGCCGCGCTCGCGTACCGCGTGTTGCCCGACGTGGTGCCGAAGCGATCGTCTGCGTGGTGGGGCTCGCTCGTATTCACGCTGCTCTTCATCGCGAGCAGCCGCGTGTTCGCGCTCTACGCGGAGAAGTTTGGATCCTTCGGCCCGACCTACGGATCGCTCGCGGGCGGTGTCGTGCTCTTGCTCTGGAGTTGGCTCTCGGCCGCCGCGTTCATCGTTGGCGGTGAAGTGTGTGCCGCGCTTCCGGGGGCTCGACCGCGACGCTCTCCACAAAAGCAGTGAGCGCGAGATTTTCGCTGTGTCTCGTACGCCACGGAGAATCTTGCGTTCGTTTCCGAGCGCACCTCCCGAGTTGTGCGCACCTGAAGCGGCATGTGGCTTGCGAGGCGCGCCTCGCCCCACCCACCAACCACCCCACACGTGATACAGCTTAATGCCAATTCCCCCCCCCAATCAAACGGCGCGCCCGCCGGGCGGAGAATGCGGTGCGGCTGCTGGAGGCGCAGATCCTCGAACTGAAGGCCCGCCTGCCCGCCGCCCCTGTGCTGCCGCACGCTCCCTGATGTCCGACCTGCACGGCGGCCGGCTGATCGCCCCACCCACCACACACCCCTCAGGAGATCCTGCTTCATGCCTCTTCCCACCACGATTCAAGCGGCGCTCGCGCGCTGCGAAGTGAAGAAGCAGTACGGCAACTTCATCGGCGGCAAGTTCGTCGCGCCCACGCGCGGTCAGTACTTCGAGAACATCTCTCCGGTCACCGGCCAGGCGTTGTGCACCGTGGCGCGCTCCACCGAGGAAGACGTGGAGAAGGCGCTCGACGCCGCGCACGCTGCTGCTCCTGGTTGGGCGCGCACCTCGACCACCGGCCGCGCGAACGTGCTGCACAAGATCGCCGACCGCCTCGAGAGCATGGTGGAGAAGTTCGCGATCCTCGAGACGATCGACAACGGCAAGCCCATCCGCGAGACGCTCGCCGCCGATCTCCCGCTGGCGATCGATCACTTCCGCTACTTCGCCGGCTGCATTCGCGCGCAGGAAGGCAGCATCTCGGAGCTCGATCCGCAGACGATGGCGTACCACTTCCACGAACCGCTCGGCGTGGTGGCCCAGATCATCCCGTGGAACTTCCCGCTGCTGATGGCCGCGTGGAAGCTCGCTCCCGCGCTCGCCGCCGGCAACGCGGTGGTGCTCAAGCCCGCGGAGCAGACGCCGCTCAGCGCGCTCCTCTTCGCGGAGACGATGGCCGATCTCCTCCCCGCCGGCGTGCTCAACGTGGTGAACGGCTTCGGCGAAGAGTGCGGCAAGCCGCTCGCCTCCAGCCCGCGCGTGGCGAAGGTCGCGTTCACCGGTGAGACCACCACCGGCAAGTTGATCATGCAGTACGCCAGTCAGAACCTCGTGCCCGTGAGCCTCGAGCTCGGCGGCAAGAGCCCGAACATCTTCTTCCCCGACGTGATGGCGGAAGACGACGCGTTCTTCGACAAGGTGCTCGAGGGCTTCACCATGTTCGCGCTGAACCAGGGCGAGGTCTGCACCTGCCCGTCACGCGCGCTGGTGCACGAGAAGATCTACGACCGCTTCATGGAGCGCGCCCTCGAGCGCGTGAAGAAGGTGAAGATGGGTCACCCGCTCGATCCCACCACCATGATGGGCGCGCAGGCCTCGAGCGAGCAGCTGGAGAAGATCCTCTCGTACCTCGAGATCGGCGCGAAGGAAGGCGCCAAGACGCTCATCGGCGGCGCGCGGCAGAAGCACAGCGGTGAGCTCGCGGGCGGCTTCTACCTGCAGCCCACCGTGCTCTCCGGCCACAACAAGATGCGCGTCTTCCAGGAAGAGATCTTCGGACCCGTGGTCTCGGTCACCAAGTTCAAGGACTACGACCACGCGATCTCCCTCGCGAACGACACGCAGTACGGGCTCGGTGCGGGAGTGTGGACGCGCGATTCCAACCTCGCGTTCAAGGCCGGGCGCGACATCAAGGCGGGCCGCGTGTGGACCAACTGCTACCACCTGTACCCGGCGCACGCGGCGTTCGGTGGCTACAAGCACTCCGGTATCGGCCGGGAGAATCACCGGATGATGCTCGACCACTACCAGCACACGAAGAACCTGTTGGTCTCCTACGACCCCATGGCGATGGGTTTCTTCTGACTTCTGAAGGAACGCGCTCGGAGCCCTGATTAAGCTCGCGGGGCGATGCAGGGCACGAGTCCGAGCAGCAAGCGGCGGCGCAGGGTGGTGGTGGCGGCAGACGGCACGCCACTCACCTTCCACGAGCACGGAGAGTCGGGCGGGCCGGTGCTGTTGCTCACCAACGGCATCGGCACCACCGAGAACTTCTGGCGCTTCTTGATCGAAGAGCTCGATCCCGATTTCACGATCGTTCACTGGGATTACCGCGGGCACGGCTCTACGCCCGCGGCGACCTCAGGTGACTACTCGCTGCGCACGCAGGCCGATGATCTCGCGCGCGTCACCCGTGAGGCGATGAAGCTCGGTGGTGGGCGCCCTCCGATTCACGTCGCGTTCTCCATGGGCGTGGCGGTGGTGCTCGAGCTGTATCGCAAGCATCCCGAGCTGGTGCGTGCGCTGGCGTTGATCGCCGGTGCTCCAGACGCGCCGGGCACGGGCGTGGTGTTCCGCATTCCGGGTTCGCTCGCGGTCACGCGCGGGCTGGCGGCGATGGTGACCCCCGCGGTGCCCTTCCTCGCGCCCGCGGTGAAGGCGTTCCTTCGCTCGAAGTTTCCGTACCCCGCAGCGCGCTTCGCGGGCGTGCTCCAGGCGTCGGCTTCACGAGAAGACATTCAGCAGTTCCTCCACGGAGTCTCCGCGATGGATCCGCGTGCGTACTGGCTCACGCTGCGTGGGCTGCTCAAGGCGCGTGGCTCAGACGTGCTCCCGACGGTCTCCGTGCCCACGTTGATCGTCGCCGCGAAGCAGGACTCGTTGATGCCGATGCGTCAGCTGGAGCGCATGCGTGATGGGCTTCCCCACGCGCGCTTCGTGGTGGTGGAGGACGCCGGTCACGCCGGACTCATCGAGAAGGGTCAAGAGATCGCCTGGGCAGTGCGCGGCCTCGTCACCCGAGTGCATTCTCCTTGAGTAGTGTCAGCAGTCCGATGACCGCCACGCTGCTGGATGAGCTGGGTCCTGACGCCTGCATCGTGGCCGATGCGGGCGTGGTGACCTTTGCGAACGTGGTGGCGCACAAGCTCCTCGGCGTGGAAGACGGCACGCTCCGCGGCACCGAGTTGATGCGCTGGATTCCGCAGCACGAGATGGCGCGCGTGGAGACGGTGATCTCCCAGCGCACCAAGTCCTTCCCCGATCTCCCCGAGACCTTCCGGCTCGAGCTGGTCACGGCGAGTGGAGCGACGGTCATCGTCGACGCGCGCTTCAGCCATCGAGGCGCGGTGCGCGTGTTCTCTCTGCGCGACGCCACTGAGACTTCACGCGCCGAGGCGGTGATGAGCCGGCTGGCCACGCTCTCCCGTTCCGGCAAGGGAATCCTCGGCGCCGACGCGGTGCTCGATGCCGCGGAGCCGGTGTTCATCGAGCTCGGCTGGCGCGGCGCTTTCACGCGCATGGTGCCAGACGGCTCCGTCACCTTGCGCAGCGTGGCGTGTCCTCCGGGCGACCCCGTGGGCGAGTACGCGCAGACGCTGGTGAATCGCTTCATTCCGCGCACCGCGACTCCGGTGCTGCAGCAGTTGATGGGGGGCGGCAAAGCCATCTTCCTCGACAACGTTCCGGGTTTTCTCTCGGGGCCGGTGAGCGCTGCGCAGATGTTGTCGCAGAGCCTGCCCGAGAGCCGCGTCTACCGCAGCGCCTGGTGCCCGGTGCTCGACGCGCGCGGAGAGATCACCCACGTGCTCTCGATGGCCGGCCGCGGAATGACCGAGCGCGACTTCCTCGCGCTGCAGCTCTTCGCCGCGCAGCTCGGTGAAGCGAACGAGCTCTCACGCATGCGCACCGAGTTGGTGCAGCGCGAACGCCTCGCTGCCGTCGGTGAGATGTCGGCGGTGCTCGCGCACGAGATGCGAAACCCGCTCGGCGTGGTGTTCAACGCGACGAACGGGCTCAAGCGCACCGTGTCGGGCGAGCCCGCGGAGACGTTGCTCACTTCCTTGATGGAAGAAGCAGAGCGCCTGCGCCGCCTCACCACTGACCTGCTCGACTTCGCGCGCCCCAGCACTCCGCCCCTGGTGCCGCTCGCGCTGGGGCCGTTGATGCAAGAGGTCGCGACTGCCGCTCGCACCGAGCCCACTGCGCGGCGCGCGCGCATCGAGGTGATCATTCCTCGCGTGTTGCCGCTCGTGCTCGCGGACGAAGCGATGCTGCGGCGCGCGTTGTTGAACCTGACCGTCAACGCGTTCCAGCACGTGGTCGAAGGTGGACTGGTGACGCTGAGCGCCGAGCTCGCGGGACGGGAAGTGCGGCTGCGCGTGGAGAACGAAGGACCTCCGATTCCCAAGGAGATCGGCGCGCGACTGTTCGAGCCGTTCTTCACCACGCGCGCCGCGGGTTCAGGTCTCGGACTCGCGGTGGTGAAGAAGGTGATGGACGAGCTGCACGGTCACGTCGAGCTCGAGCCGCGTGAGAGTGGTGCGTGCTTCGTGGCGACGCTGCGAGTCGCCGAGCTGGATTCGCCGCCGCCTATTTCGAAAAAACCGTGACGTCCATCGAGCGGTGCGGCCACGCTCGTTCCCAGAACCAGAAGCCGCAGGCGGTGTGACCGGCATCAGCTCCCGTGAGGAGCAGGGTGTCTTCGGTGGCGCCGAGCCCGAGCAATTCCTGGTCGCACTGCATCAGCACGATGGGGAAGGGGAAGGTGATGCGCGCGGTTTCGCCGACGGTGAGCGTGAGTTGATCAGTGAAGCCGCCGTCCAGGATGTAGCCGCCGTCTCCGTCGATCCATTTCCAGGTGCGGACGACTTTCGGAGGCCCCGCGTCGAGGCCACCATCCGTGACGCCGCCGTCGGGAGCTCCGGCATCGATGGCGAGGGTGAGAAGGAGGATCGTCTGCAGCACTGCTAGAAGGGTACTCGTGAGTGACATCGCCGTCGAAGAGCTGGCTCGTCTCCGTGGGTTCGCCAGGCGCCGCCTGGCCAACCCGCACGGGCAGCAGCTCTGTCACCACCTCGATCAGACTCCGTGGGAAGCGGCGATCGGCGACGCGCCTCTGTGCCCCTGGGAGATGAGCCTCGGGTACCACACGCCCTTCTGGTCCACGCTCGACGAGGAGCAGCGCCTCGCGCTCAATCACTGGTCGTACGTGATGATGTACTTCCGCATCGGCGACGGGGAGCGCTTCGTGGTGCTGGTGAACGAGGCGATCTCCGAGCACCTCGCGGAGCTGGATCCCGACGTCGCTGGCTTGATGCGGCTCGAGACGCACGAGGAGGTCGATCACATCGCAGCGTTCATGCGCGTTCTCGATGCGGTGCGGCGGCGGCATCAGATGAGCTCGCTGCGCATGCCGGTGAAGCCGCTGCGGCCGCTGATCGTGAGCAAGCCGTCGGCGCGGTTCCTGGTGCGCACTTTCGGGGCGGACTTCATCACCACCTACTTCCTCGGCCGCGGCATCGTGAATCACATGGGCAAGGCGTTCGAGACGCGCGTGGCGGATCAGCCAGAGGCGACTCCGCTCACTCGGCTCTCCATGTTCCATACGGTCGATGAGAACCGGCACATGGCGGTCTCGCGCATGATGGCCGCGTGCACGTACCAGCTGATCGAGCGGCGCTCGTCGAAGAATGCGCTCTACCAGGCGCTCCACGAGGCGATGACGCGCACGACGATCACGTACACGTTCTCGGACAGCATCACGACCGGGCAGGAACGCGCGATGTCTCAACGCGCGGTGCCGCAGATGAAGGCGCTCTCGAAGTTGTCGAAGCACACGCTGCGCGAGTTGGTGGATGCGCACTTCGATGGCACCACGGGCATCGAGCACGCGAAGAACGAGTTCATGCCGAAGTTCAATCAGCGGCTGCTCGAGCGCGCGGCTCTTTCGCTCGAGGAGAAGTTCGTGTGGTTCGAGTTGCTGAAGTCGCTGCAGAGGAATCTGCAGTACTTCCCCGAGGGTTACGCTCCGGGAACTGGGGTCGCTGAGGCGTTTGAAGAGCTGCCTACAGTTTGAGTGCGCGCCACTCGCCGACTGCGAGATCGCCCAGTGTCCATTCACCCAGTCGTGTTCGCTCGAGCGTCTCAACGTGCGCGCCTACCGCGGCGAACATGCGCCGCACCTGATGGTACTTCCCTTCGCTCAAGGTCACTTCGGCTTGCTTCGCTCCCACAGCCTTCAGCACCGCGGGCTGCGTGAGCACTCGCTCGTTGCCCTCGATCAACTCCACGCCCTTCGTGAACGCCTCGATCATCTCGGGAGTCACGTCGCGATCGAGCGTCGCCACGTACACCTTCTCCACGTGATGCCGAGGTGAAGTGAGCCGCTGCACGAGCTGACCCTGATCCGTGAGCAGCAAGAGCCCACTGGTCTCCTTGTCGAGCCGGCCCACCGTGGTGACCTTCGGATCACGCAGCAGCCACCGCTCGGGCACGAGGTCGTACACGCGCTTCCCCTCGCTCGAGTCGTGGCTGCACACCACGCCCACCGGCTTGTTGACCATCACCAACAACCCCTCGGGGAACTCGAGGGGCGCTCCGTCCAAACGCACCCGGGCTGGCTCGACCCGGCGGCTCGCATCGTCGAGCACGGAGCCGTCGAGCATGACTCGCCCCTCGTCGCACCACACCTGTGCCTCTTTCCGGCTGCAGTAGCCGAGGGACGAGAGGAGCTGATCAAGCCGCCGCATGATGCAGGGAGTAGCAGCCCGTCACGAAGGCGTCACATGATCAGCGCGGCTCTGTTCGCTACAGTCCGCTCACTCCGATGTTCGAAGCCGTATTGCCCAGCTCCCCCCAGGCCTGTTTCAGCGAATTCATCGACCTCGAGACGGCGCGCCTCTGGCTGCCCGGCCTCAAGAAGCTTCGGGTGGTGCGGAGCAATCCTGCAGGCCGTCCCCTCGAGGTCAGCTACGAGTTCGGAGAGATCCTCTCGTACGCCCTCGTGTACGCGTACGACGACACCGCGTTGAAGGTGCGCTGGGTTCCTTCCGCAGGGCTGCAGGACGGAGTGTCTGGCTCCGCTTCTTTCGAAGCAGCGCCAGGTGGTGGCTGCCAGTTCCGCTACTCGCTCGAGAGCGTGCGCGGCCGCGCGCCTTCACACGAGAGCGACGTCGGCCTCGCGTTCTGCGCGTGGATGCGGACGCGTCTGCGCGCTACTTGATCACGCAGAACGTCTGCTGATTGAGCGCGAGGAGCCGGTGGTCTTCGCTCCACAGTTCTCGCATCTCGACGAAATACCCGTCGGTCGACGCCGCCTGCCGCGCGCGGAAGAAGAGCGGCGCGTCTTCAGCGAGGCCTTCGAAGTGCACGAAGGGCTGAAAGGTGAACGCGATGGTCGCCATCGGCCGCGGCGTCTCTTCGACCGTGAGCATGGTGGGCCACCACGCGTCGATCATCGCGGCGAGGTAGGCCGCGTCGCGTCGCGCGCCCGGTTCCTTCATGCGAATCCAACCTTCGGAGCCGCGCTCGGTGCTGCCCGCCATCGGTAAGAAGCGCTCCGCGCGGAACTCGAAGTGGGGAAGGAACTCGGGGCCCAGGGGAGGACCGATCGGCAGGGGCTCCAGCTTTCGCCAATCGGGTCGCTCACTGGGAACGTTGATGAAGACGCCATCGCGATCGGTTCCGCGCGTCTTCCCCAGCACGCCCACCGCGTGCGCCTGCACTTGTCCGCCCTGCAGCAACTTCGCAGTGCAGGTGGTGACCGCGCTGCCTTCGCGCAGCGTCTCCACCTCGAACATCACTTCGCCTGGAGTGATCGGACCGCAGAGCTCAGCCGTCAAACTGCGCAGCGCGCGCTCAGGAGCCTGGGTCTCGAGGGCACGCGTGAGCATGGCGGCGGCGAACCCCCCGAAGAGCCCGCGGCCCTGCGCCCAACCTTCGGGCACCAGGCAGCTGAACTTTCCGGGCGAAACGAGCTTCGGAGCAGAGAGAACGTCGAACGCGGTCATGGATTCGTCAGACGTAGCACCCGAATGCCGCCGTCAGACACCTGCCACACTTCGTACGGGGCGCTGGGGTGGCCCGCATCGCCGTCGAAGTCGAGCGCACCCGACGCGCCTTCCGCGTTGATCGAGAGTCCCTGCAGCAGAATGTTCGAAGCCTCGGTCCACTTGTCGACGCGCAGCGGAATGGAGGCTCCCGGCGCGCTCATCTTGTTCATGCCTTCGCCGAGCTTCGCGCCCGTGATGGAGCCGGTGCTCTCCGCGTACGCGGTGGAGAGCATCACCAACCAGAGCGCGTCGTAGCTGTGCGAGGTGTACGAGAACGTCAGCGGGTCCGTTCCGTAGCGGGTGCGGAAGCTGTCTCGGAACGCGGCGAACGCTCCACCGGCGCCCTGTGCAGGCGCGGTGCCGATCGCCAGATCGAGCTCGCTCAGGGTCGCCGAGGTGAGCACCGCGGGATCCTTGGTGGCGTCCGTGAGGTACCAGCGATGACCCGCGGCGCGGGTGAGGGTGGGGAAGGTCTTCGCCTTGGTGATCAGCGAGATCGCGTCGCCCGGGAAGGCGATCAGCACGGTGGCCTTCGGGCTCACGTTCGCGAGCCCGTTGATCACCATCGTCTGCGAGTTCTGATCATCCGGCTTAAAGGGCCGCCGATTGTTGCTGAAGCCTTGCGCGATCAACGCATCGGCCATCGGCTGCCCGAAGCCGCTGCCGTAGTCGGTGTCTTCGTAGACGACGTCGATGGTGACTCCACCCGCGTCGGGGAAGTCCGCCTTGATCAACTTCGCGAGCGCGCTCGCCTGGTAGTTGTCGGGCGGCGGCACGCGCCACACGTTGCCTTCGTTCTGGAACGTGGAGATCAGCGAGGGGCTGGTGGCGGTGGGCGAGATCACCATCGTGCCTGCGTCGAGGCGCGAGGGCTCCTTCGCCACCGTCTGCGTCTGGCCACTGCCCGAGGTGATCAGCGCGGGCACCTGCAGGTTCTGAATCATCCAGGCGGTCTGCAGCGCGGTGGTCTCAGGCACGCGATCGGTGTTGCAGACGAAGAGCCCGAAGCTGCGGTTCTTGAGGCCGTTGCGATCGTTCACCTCGGACACCGCGAGTCGCATCGCGTTGAG
>CBIHPJ010000067.1:0-18360 GCA_966211295.1 uncultured Myxococcales bacterium
GCTGAACACCACTGGTCCGACACGGATCAGCATCACCACTTCTCCGCCGGTGTTCGAGGTGAAGGATGTCACCGTCACGGGCTGGCTTGATTTGTCCGGAACACGCGATTGCACCGGATTCGACTGCCAGCCACTCGCTGGCGACCCCGTAGTGACCTTGACCCGTCGCAACTGGCCATTCTCGTACGAAATCACGTTTACGGACGACCCTTGACCCTTGTGCTCGGCATGCGCCTGAACCCTTGCCGAGACCGACGGTCTGGCAGATGAAGCGGGCATGACGTTCCCGCAAGTGACGGCCGCCGACTGGCGCGCTCAGGTCGAGAAGGAGCTGGCTGGCGCTTCGTTCGACAAGACCCTCATCTTCAAGACCGCTGAGGGCTTGTCGATCGCGCCGCTCTACACCGAGGCGAAGCACACGCACGCGATCGGGGCAGGGACCTCGTTCAAGATCGTGATGCGCGGCACCGCGGACGATCTCGCGAATGGCGCGGACGGGCTTTGGCTCGACGGCGAGGCGCTGCCGCACGTGCAGGCACCCGGTGCGTTCTTCGTGGTCGAGGGCACACTGCCTCCGAACGCGCGCATGGATCTGCACTTCGCGCTCGTCGGAGCTCCCGAGCACGCGAAACGGATCGCGCACCAGTATCCGAACGGTCGCGCGGCCATGGTGTCGACGCTCAAGGATCACGAGGCGGGTGCGGACGCGGCTGATGAGCTCGCGATCGCGCTGTCGACTGTCGCTCAGTACCTCGAGTTCATGCTGGCGGCGGGTCTGGAACCGAAGGTCGCGGCGAAGCAGCTCGCAGTGCAGATCTCCGTCGGCCGCGACACGTTCGCGGAGCTCTGCAAGCTGCGCGCGCTTCGGGTGTGTCTGGAGAAGATCCTCTCTGCCGCGAAGGCTGATGGTGAACGCACGTTGATTCACGCGGTGTGTTCCACGCGCACGCTCGCGCAGCGCGATCCGTGGGTGAACATGCTTCGCGAGACCACGCAGGTCTTCGCGGCGGTGCTCGGTGGGGCGGATCTCGTCACTCCACTTCCGTTTGATCGCGCGCTTGGTGGTGAGTCGAGTGCGCTTGCTCAGCGCGTCGCGCGGAATACGGGGCTCGTGCTTCGCGAAGAGAGCTCGCTCGGTCGCGTGGCGGATCCCTCGGCAGGGTCGTACTACCTGGAGACGCTCACCGATGAGCTCGCTCGCGAGGCGTGGAAGCGCTTCCAGGCGATCGAGAAGGAGGGCGGGATTCAGGCCGTGCGCTCAAGTGGGTGGCTCGCGGCGCGGCTCGAGGCTTCGTGGAATGCGCGGCTGGAGTCGATCGCGAAGCGCAAGGCGCCGGTCCTCGGCGTTTCTGAGTTCGCGAATGTGGACGAGCGACTCCCTCGTGCACCGCAGGCAGTCACCGAGCTCGGTCTTCGCGATTCGTCAGTCTTCGAGGGACTTCCGCACGTCGCAGAGACGGTTGCGTTGGTCACCCTGGGCGCACTTGCTGAGTCGCGCGCTCGCGTGGGCTTCGCCACCGGATTCTTCGGCGCAGGAGGTTTGCGCGTTCGTGAGACCACGAAGGATGAGAAGGCGGCCGTTGCCTGCATCTGCGGCACTGACGAGCGCTACGCGACTGAGGCTGTGGCGCGTGTGAAGGCGCTCAAGGCCGCGGGCTGCAAACGCGTGTACCTCGCAGGCAGACCAGGCGCCCTCGAAGCAGACCTCGAGGCAGCCGGCATCGACGGCTTCATCTTCATGGGCTGCGACGTCGTCGCCACGCTGAAGGAGGTGCTCTCGTGAAACACCTTCCCGACTTCACGAAGCTCGACTTCGACTCAGTCAACGCGACGGCAAACGCTGATCCGGTGATCCCGAATTGGGACACTCCCGAGAACATTCCGCACAAGGCTCGCTACTCGGCGAACGACCTCGAGGGACTCAGTCACCTCGACACGATGCCCGGCTTTGCTCCGTTCGTTCGCGGCCCGTACTCCACGATGTACGTGCGCCAGCCGTGGACCATTCGCCAGTACGCCGGGTTCTCCACCGCCGAAGACTCGAACGCGTTCTACCGGCGCAACCTCGCGGCGGGGCAGATGGGGCTCTCCATCGCGTTCGATCTCGCCACGCACCGCGGCTACGACTCCGATCATCCACGCGTGACCGGTGACGTCGGCATGGCCGGCGTCGCGATCGATTCCATCCTCGACATGCGGCTGCTCTTCGACGGCATCCCGCTCGACAAGATGAGCGTGTCGATGACGATGAATGGCGCGGTCCTTCCGATCCTCGCGCTCTACATCGTCGCCGCGGAAGAGCAGGGCGTTCCCCCAGAGAAACTCTCCGGCACCATTCAGAACGACATCCTCAAAGAGTTCATGGTGCGGAACACGTACATCTATCCGCCTGCGCCCTCGATGAAGATCGTGGCGGACATCTTCGCGTTCACGTCGAAGAAGATGCCGAAGTTCAATTCGATCTCGATCTCCGGGTACCACATGCAGGAAGCCGGAGCGACGGCCGACCTCGAGCTCGGCTACACGCTCGCCGACGGCCTCGAGTACGTGCGGACCGGGATCGCGGCGGGCATGCCCGTCGACTCGTTCGCGCCGAGACTGAGCTTCTTCTTCGCGATCGGAATGAACTTCTTCATGGAGGTCGCGAAGCTTCGTGCAGCGCGGCTGCTGTGGGCGAGGTTGATGTCGACGTTCAACCCGAAGAGCTCCAAGAGCCTCGCGCTGCGTACGCACTGCCAGACCTCAGGTTGGTCGCTCACCGCGCAGGACGTGCACAACAACGTGGTGCGCACCTGCATCGAGGCGATGGCGGCGACGCAGGGGCACACGCAGAGCCTTCACACCAACTCGCTCGATGAGGCGCTCGCACTGCCGACGGATTTCTCGGCTCGCATCGCGCGCAACACGCAGCTGCAGTTGCAGCTGGAGAGCGGCACTACGCGCCCCGTCGATCCCTGGGGCGGGAGTTATTACGTCGAGCGGCTCACGCATGAGCTCGCCTCGCGTGCGCAGAAGCACATCGATGAGATCGAAAGCCTGGGCGGAATGGTCAAGGCCATCGAGGCGGGCGTGCCGAAGCTGCGGATTGAAGAGGCGGCGGCTCGCACTCAGGCACGCATTGATTCGGGTCGTCAGACCATCGTCGGCGTGAATCGCTTCAAACCCACGAGCGAAGAGCCCGTGCAAGTTCTGAAGGTCGACAACGCGGCCGTGCGGAAGACGCAGATCGAGCGACTCGAGAAGCTCCGTAAGGAGCGCGACAGCAACGCCGTCGCTCACACGCTCGATGCGCTCACCGAGTGCGCGCGTGGACGTGAAGGAAATCTGCTCGAGCTCGCGGTGAATGCGGCTCGTGCTCGCGCGACGGTGGGCGAGATCTCGCTCGCGCTGGAGAAGGCCTGGGGACGGCATCAGGCGGAGACCCGCGCCATTTCCGGCGTGTACAGTGGCGAGGTGGGCGAGAGCTCTTCGGCGATCAGTGGCGTGCGTGCTCGCACCAGGGCGTTCCTCGATCGTGAGGGACGTCGGCCGCGGATTCTCGTCGCGAAGATGGGCCAGGACGGTCACGACCGCGGTCAGAAGGTGATCGCTTCGGCGTTCGCGGATCTGGGGTTCGATGTGGATATCGGGCCGCTCTTCCAGACGCCCGAGGAGACGGCGCAGGCCGCGGTCGAGAACGACGTGCACATCATTGGTGCGAGCTCGCTGGCTGCGGGACATCTGACGTTGGTGCCTGCGCTGCGTGCTGCTCTGGCTGCGAAGGGGCGCCCGGATATTTTGGTCGTCGTGGGCGGTGTGATTCCTCCTGATGATTATCCGGCGTTGAGAGCTGCGGGCGCGGCGGAGATCTTTGGGCCTGGAACTGTGATCGCTGACGCGGCCATTTCGCTCATCGACCGACTCGAGGGCAGTAAGTGAAGAAGGCCCCTCTCCCTGACCCTCTCCCCGCTGGCGCAGGGAGAGGGAGCAAGAGGCCGAGACTTTCGATCGACGCGTTCGAGTCCGGCATTCGATCCGGTGATCGTGGCGTTCTCGCTCAAGCCATCACGCTCATCGAATCGCGCGACAACGAGGACGCGAAGCTCGCTCAGGAACTGCTGACCAGACTGCTTCCGCTCACCGGCAAAGCGCGCCGCGTGGGCATCACCGGCGTCCCTGGCGTCGGCAAGAGCACCTTCGTCGACTCGCTCGGGATGAAGTTGATCGGCAGCGGCAGCAAGGTCGCCGTGCTCGCGATCGATCCCAGCAGCAGCATCTCGGGTGGCTCCATCCTCGGCGACAAGACGCGCATGGGACGACTCTCGCTCGAGCCCAACGCGTTCATTCGTCCTTCACCGAGTGGCCTCACTCCAGGGGGAATCGCGCGGAGAACTCGCGAGACGATGCTCCTCTGCGAGGCCGCGGGCTTCGACGTCGTGCTCGTGGAGACCGTCGGAGTAGGGCAGGGCGAGACCGCCGTCGCCGAGATGGTCGACTTCTTTCTCGTGCTCATGCTCCCCGGGGCGGGTGACGAGCTGCAGGGCATCAAGAAGGGCGTCCTCGAGCTCGCCGACGTGATCGCGGTGAACAAGTCAGACGGAGACGGCGCTGCGCTCGCCCGAGTCGCGCTCGGCGAGTTGAAGGCCGCGCTCCGTTACGTGCCTCGTAAGCGCGGTGACTGGGCGCCTCAAGCCGTCGCGATCTCCGCGCGCACGGGCGATGGGCTCGAAGAGCTCTGGAAGCTCGTCGGCGATCACCACGACGCCCTCGAGAAATCGGGCGGCCTCGACGAGCTCCGTCACGAGCAGCAGCGCTCGTGGATGTGGTCGCTCATCACCGAACGCCTCGAGCACACGTTCCGCCAGCACCCCGGCGTCGCAAACAAATTGCCCGATTTGGAAGTCGAGGTCCGCGCCGGGCGCATGACCCCAACTTCGGCAGCTGATGCTCTGCTCGCGATTTTTGGGAGTTGAGGAAGCGCAGCGCGTACAATTCCCGACGACGTGGCGACACTGAGCTGTTTCTTCGCGATCTACACGGAGGGAGAGAGTCTCAACGACTCGTTCCCGTCCCCGGCCCACACCGACGTCTTTCTCGGAGAGATGGGCACCCTCATCCTCCCTGGCGGGCGCGACGAGCTCTTCGGGCCGCACTCGCAGATCTTCCAGCAGCGAATGAAGCCCACGCGCGGTTTCCTGCTCGGCTTCCACCGCAAGCAACGGGGCCGCGCAGAGCAGTTCTTCAATGAAGTGCGCACCGCTTTCCTTCGCGCCACCGCGGGAACGAAGGGCATCGCGCTCGACATCTTGCGGCTCACGCCATTCCCGCTCGAGACCGCGAGCGAGACGCTGCCCGAAGATTTGCTCGCCGAAGATCTCTTCGCCGTCGGCTTCACGCAGATGGGCGACAAGGGCCACCGGGCAGAGACACTCGGGCTCTCCAAGCTCGGTCAGCGCGAGATCACCTTCGAGTTCACCGATCCCGCGTTGATGGAGGAGGCCGCGTTGATGTGCGGTCACCTCGCGGACTGGCTCCTCGATCACAACAAGAAGATCGCTCACGAGCAGTCGATGTCGTTCGGCTTCGATCGCATCACTTTCTTCGCGGCTGAAGGCAGCGCGGGCGGACCGTTCCGCGGCTGGCACCCGCCGCTGATCCAGAAGCTGATCCCCGAGCAGCTCTTCCCCGGAACGGGCGTGTTCGAAGTGCACGCCTTCGCGCCCAACAACGCCGACGTCCGCGAAGATCTCACGGTGCCGCTGCGGCGCGCGCTCGAACAGCGCATGTTGCTCGAGGAGTTGGATCTCACCGGCGACGCTCCGCACTCTTCGAGCACCGCGCAGGTGAAGGGCTTCATCGCCGAGCTCAAGAGCCTCATCGCCTGGCGCGAGGAATCGCAGAACTCGAAGGACAGCGGCTGGCGTTTCCGCAGCACGGCGGAGGGTGATTCCGGAGAGAACGGCGTGATGTCGCTCGGAGACATCACGCGGCGCGCGCCGGGGTTGGTGCGGTACCTCGCGCTCCCCATGGGCGTGCGGCTCACCTGGAACGCGGCGGGCGCACTCGATCTCGATCGGTCGCGTGTCGAGCTCGACGACGAAGAGCCCGTCGACGATTCATGAGCGGCCCTTTTTTCGGAGAGCTCTACCTCCGCTCCACGCGCCCGTTTCTGTCGGAGCTGGTCACCGAGTCCGAAGCCCGCTTTCTGCGCACCAACCTGCCGCAGGGACGGTTGCTGGATCTCGGCTGCGGTCACGGGCGGCACATGAAGCACGTGCCCGCCTTCGGGATCGATCGCGACCCGCTCTCACTCGACGAAGCGAAGCTGGTAGGACCGGTGGTGCGTGGGGATTTCCGTCAGCTCCCGTATCGCGCGGGCGCGTTCGCTGGAGCGTGGTGTTGGTACAACTCGATGGGCACCTTCGAGGACGACCAGGTCCCGTTGATCCTCGCAGAGCTGGGGCGCTGCGTTCAGCCGGGTGGGACGCTCCTCATTCAGGGATCCCATCCTGGCCGCGCGGTGATGCAGCCCGAGGCGGGTTACGACGGGCCACTTCCCGACGGCAGCCACCTGAAGGAGCAAGCGGTCTTCGACCCCCAGAAGAAGAGGGATGAGATTCACCGCTCCCTCACGCTTCCGGATGGGCGCGTCATGGAGGCTCCGTTCTTCATTCGCTACTATCAACTTGAAGAATGGCGGACGTTGCTGGCAGTAGCTGGGTTTGATGTGCAGTGGGCCGTCGGCGGGATCGACGGTGCGGCGTTAGATGACACCTCTGCCGACGTGATCGTCGGTGCGAAGAGAAGATGAAGAGATGAGCGCGACAGCCGCCAGCCCACTGAGTTCGATCTCGAAGAAGGTCGACGTGTACGAGGTGGGGCCGCGTGACGGTCTCCAGAACGAGCTGCGCACGCTCGCCACCGAGGACAAGGCGCGGTTGATCGAGGCGCTGATCGCGGCGGGTGAGAGGCGCATCGAGGTCTCGTCGTTCGTCTCTCCAAGGTGGATTCCGCAGCTGGCCGACGCAGAGAAGTTGATGTCGATGGTGCCGCGGCGCGAGGGCGTGATCTTCACGGCGCTCGTGCCGAACTTGAAGGGCCTCGAGCGCGCGAGGGCGGCGGGTCTTCAGGAGGCGGCCGTCTTCCTCTCCGTCACCGAGAGCCACTCGCAGAAGAACATCAATAAGTCGGTCGCCGAGGCGGTGAGCACGGCGCGCGAAGTGGCGAACGGGGCCCGGGCCGCTGGGATGCGCGTGCGCTGCTACCTGTCGACGGTGTGGGGTTGTCCTTACGAGGGCATCACGCCGGTCTCGCGCGTGGTCGAAGTGGTGAAGCAGCTCGCGGACATCGGGTTTTACCAATTGAGTTTGGGCGACACGATCGGCGTGGGGACTCCGTCGCAGACCGCGGAGATCGTGAGCGAGGTCTCGAAGATCGTCAGCCTCCCGCAGATCGCGCTGCATCTGCACGACACGCGCGGCACGGCGCTGGCGAATGCGCTCGTTGGATTGACCCTGGGGATCACCACGTTCGACGCGAGCGTGGGTGGGCTCGGCGGTTGTCCGTACGCGCCTGGCGCCGCGGGCAATCTCGCGACCGAAGATCTCGTGTTCATGCTGCACGGCATGGGCGTGGAGACCGGGATCGATCTGCACAAGCTCGTCGAGGCGGGTGAGCTCGCGCAGGAACTCATCGGCCGGAAGCTCTCGGGCAAGTACCTGCAGGCCGCGCTCGGTGAACGTGAGAAGCAGGCGAGCAGGGCCCGCACCTAGCGCTCCCTTCGGGAGAGGGTTGACTGAGTTAGAGTCGCGGGCGTGCTCGCTGTTCGGAAAGATTGGTTCCGCGTCGAGATCGCCTCAGTTCCGCTTGCCCCGGATGAACTGAACCAACTTCGCGCACTGGACGTGGTGCTCGTCGACGTGCCGCGAAAGCCCGAGACCGGCGTTCTTGTGCTGAGCACCGGAGAGCGCTTCTCGGTCGCGCTCTCGATCGAAGGAGACAAGTGGATCGCGGTGGTTCGCGAGCGCGTGGCGCCTATCGGCACAGCCAACTCGCTCGCGATCAATCTCGTATTTCGCGCAGGCGACTCGCGGGAACTGCCTACGCCGGGGACGATGGTGACCTTAGATGTGACCGGCGAGCCGCTCGTCCTCTCGACGAAGGACGCCGTCATCGGTCACGGTCACGTCGTCGAAATCGAAGGCGCGCGCGGCATACGAGTGAGTTCGCCTCGACGCGTCTGACACCCGAAGAAACGGCCCTCGGGTAGTAGTCGTTCAGGGATCTCACTCGTGCTCGTTGCGAGTATGCCCCTCAATCCTCAGCTCCAGTCACGAGAGTCACTGAGCTTCGAGAGGAGTCACTCGCACGAAATGGGACGAGAGCACGCAGGCTTCGTGCGCTGAGCGAGACCGTGAACGACCCCGCTTCCTTCGATGTGCTCGCGTCACCCTCGATCAGCGCGCCGCCACGTCGCCTTCCGCTGCCTTCGAGGCGCTGGCGACGAAGGACTGCGCGTCGGTGCTCAGCGCTGCGATGGCCGGTTCGAGCGTGCTCACGAACGCGCGCGACGAAGCGGTGGTCAGGCCCGGCTGTGCGCAGAACGTCGCGTACTTCTCGAGGATCGCCGCGTAGCCCTTGATGCCCTCCCGGTAGCTCGCGTTGAGCGGCTCCAGCGCCTTCATCGGCTCGACGTACTGCGCGGAAAGGGTCTGCGCGTAGTGCGCCTCCTTCGCCTCACGCTCGGCGACTGAGGCATGACGAACCTGGTGCCCGGCTTCGATGCGCTTGCGCGTTCCTTCGAGAGCTCGACGCGCGGTTTCGGTCTCGCGGCGGCCCTTCTCGAGGGACTTCCGTGCCACTTCGAGTTGCTTCAACGGCGCCGCGAACTCGAGCTGCAGCTTGCCCGCCTTGCATTCACGGAAGTGCTGCTGGGCCTGACTGAGACTCTCGGAGGCACTTTGCGCGAATGCGGTGGTGGAGACGATGGCGGCGACGACGATGGACTTCAGGGCGGGGTTCATGCGTTCTCGATCTCGAAGGTGCGCTGCGAAGTGCAGCGCGCGCGCTCGGATGCACCCGCGGTGCCACGTGTCGTTGCGTGCGCGCGGCTCCCGATGCGCGTCACCCAGAACACGCATGGGCGTCATCGTGTGGCCGCGCGTGGCCGAGCGAACGCGCTCCAGAACTGCGATGCTGCGCGCCATGAACACGCTGAGGGCGGCGGTGGCGATGTTGCTGGTGGCGGGGTGCTTGAGCCCGGTCGACGAGTCGCTCAGCACGCCAAACGACGCCGGTACCGGCGGGAGCACCATCCATTCGCTCGTCACCACCGAGCTGAAGAGTGACGCGTCGTGGCGCGTCTCGGGGCTCCCGCCAGTCGCGGGCTGGAACAGCGCCCCGACCTTCGATCAGAGCGCCTGGACCGCGGCGGTCATGCAGATTCCACAAGGGGCTTCGTCGAACAACGCATCGATCTGGAACGGCGTGACGCCCGGCTCCGGAAGTCAGCAGCTCTTCATTCGCAAGACCTTCACGGTGACGGGCGAGGTGCTGTCGGCGAAGTTCACCGTGGCCTGCAACGACGACATGGACGTGTGGATCAACGGCACGAACGTGGTCAGTGAGTCTGACGGAGTGACCAGCTACAGGGACGAGCTCGACGTCGGCGATCTGCTCATTCCCGGCGAGAACCTGATCGCGGCCAACTGCCGCGACGTGGTCGGGCCGGAGCACAGCTTTCACAGCTGGCTGATCTTCAAGACCTGGAAGTAGCGCTCAGATGAGCTTGCCGCCGTCTGCTTCGGAGTCTCCGCGCCGCTCGCGTACTTGAAGCCGTTCTCAGCGCCCTCACGCTGGGTCGGATCAACCGAGCAGGCGTTCGCTGAGCGCCCACAGTTCCCGAGCGATCGAAGGATCGACTGCGTACGAGTACACCCCGCCACCGCGCGCCGGCACTCCAGTGCGGGCGACGCCGTCGGTCGCCTCGAGCAAGGGCGCCACGTCCGAGTTCTCGCAGTACACGCCACTCAGACCTGCGAGCCGAGGGCTGGTGGCGCACCAGACGATCGTCGCTGCACCTTCCTCCACGGTCTTGAGCTGTCGGCTGGGGTCATGCACGAACTTCCCGTCAGCATCGAGCACGCCCATGCGGGTCAGCTCGGCCGTATCGAGGTGTTTGCCTAAACCTGTCGAGAGGATCCCTCCCGGATGCAGGGAGAAGGCCGAGATGCCGTCTGCCTGCCCGCGCGCGGCGAGCTCGACAGCGAAGAGAATGTTGGCGGTCTTCGATTGGCCGTAGGCCAGCCAGCGGTCGTAGGCCCGGCGCTCGAAGTTGACGTCCTCGAGGACGACAGGCGAGTAGCGGTGTCCCCAGGACGAGACCGACACCACACGCGCCTTCTGCGCTCGCTGGAGCGCCGGCCAGAGCATCCGAGTGAGCTGGAAATGTCCGAGATGGTTGGTCGCGAACTGCGACTCATAGCCCCGGGCGTCGCGGGAGAGCGGAGACGCCATGATTCCCGCGGAGTTGATCAGGAGGTCAAGCGGCCGGCCGGTGGTCAGGAAGCGCTCGCCGAAAGCAGCGATCGACGCAGGATCGAGCAGGTCCATGGGCTCGACCTCGATGCCGGGCGTGCTCCCGATGCTCGCGAGCGCACGGGGAACGTCTCGAGCGGGCACGAGCACCTTCGCCCCCGCCGCGGCCAGCGTCTTCGCGGTCTCGAGTCCGAGTCCGGAGTATCCGCCCGTGACGATGGCCTGCTTTCCGGTCAGGTCGATTCCTCGAATCACCTCGCTGCTGGTGGAGGCTGCGCCAAAGCCGGAGTTGATGGGTTTCTGAAGGTTGGTCATGAGTTCCTCGGGGTTGGAGTTGCACGGAAGATGTCTCCGGCCCGAGCCCAGGGGTAGACAGGTCCTGTCAATGATTTGCCTGAACCTGCAAATCTCGTTATTCCGAATGACTCATGAGTGGTCGATCCACTGAGCTTCTTCGAGAGCTCGGCTCCTTCATCGAGAATTTCCCCGAGGGAAGCACGCCCACCTGCGTGCCCTCGCTCCAGGTGGTTCGCCGCAGCCGGCCGACCTCGTTTTCGCCAGGCGTGATCTCACCGTCGTTTTGCCTGATTGTGCAGGGCAGTAAGCGGGTGCGCCTGGGCAAGCGCGTGCTCGACTATGGGCCGGGTGACTTTCTGACCGCTCTCATCGACGTCCCGGCGGCCGGCCACGTGCTCGCCGCATCGCCGCGGCGACCGTATCTGGGCCTGCGCGTCGACCTGACCACGGAGGACATCGTCGACGTGGTCACGGAGGCTGGGCTGTCGATGACTGCCCCCTCCGCCCAGAGCCAGGAGGCCGCTTTCGTAGGCAAGGCTGGCCCCGACCTGCTCGAGATCTTCGGAAGGCTGGTGCGCCTGTTCGATCGTCCTCGCGAAGCCGCGTTTCTCTCGTCCCTGCACAGGCGGGAGCTGGTGTTCCGGCTGCTCACGGGCGAGCACGGGCACCTCTTCTTGAAGAAGGTGCTCTTCGATCCACGGGCGAACGGCGTCGCCGCGGCCATCGGCTGGATTCGCACGAACTTCGCGAACCCGCTGAGCATGGAAGGCCTGGCCCGCGCCCACGGGTTGAGCGTTTCGGGCCTGCATCACAAGTTCAAAGCGATCACGACCTTGAGCCCACTGCAGTACCAGAAGCAGCTGCGGCTCCAGGAAGCCCGGCGGCTGATGCTCGGAGGCCTGGTCAACGCGGGAGGCGCGGCCACTCGGGTCGGGTACGAGAGCCAGTCACAGTTCACTCGCGAGTACCGCCGGCACTTCGGGCTCCCGCCGCGCGAGGATGTCGAGGTGATGCGGCGGAGTGGGGCGGCGGTGCAGGACTAGCTGAAGAGGCGCTTGAGCCAGCCGACCACGCCCTTGGGCCGGAACACGTCGACTTCGGGATCCGTGTCCTCTTCCATCGCGCGAATCGTCTCCTTCACGTTCGCGGGTGTGTCGCGCGTGGCGAACTGAGAGACGATCCGCCGGCCCGTCGATTCTTCCTTCGCGGTGATCGTCAGCAAACACTCATTGCTGAGCTCGAAGGTCAGCTCCACCGCGATCGATCCACGAGGACCCGGCGGCAGATCCTTCACCTTGAAGTTGCCGAGCCAACTGTTCTCCGCCGCGCGCGTGGCCTCGCCCTGGAACACCGGCAGCTCGAGGGTCTTTTGGTTCTCCTTCGTGGTGACCATCCGGTACTTGCGCGTCGCCGGCAGCGACGTGTTCCGCGCAATGATCGGATGAAACCGGCCACCTGGCAGACCGATGCCGATCGAACGCGGCAGCACGTCGATCAGCAGCAGCCCCGCCTTCTTCTCGAGTGCATCCGCGAGCAGCGCCGCGCCCAGCGCCACCGCCTCTTCAGGATTTCCCGCCGAAACCGGCTGGCGGCCGAAGAGCAGTTTGATGCGCTCCTGCACCAGCGGCGCGCGTGACTGACCTCCGACCAGCACGATCTCGTCGATCTGATCGGCGCGCAGCGTGCGCGTCTTCACGATCTCCTGACAGACCTCCATGGTGCGATCGACGATCGCGCGGGTGATCTTCTCCAGCCGCTGTCGAGAGAGCGTGACGTCGAGATCGATCGGCTTCCCATTCACCACCGCGACGAACGGCACGTGAATGCGCGCTTCCTTCAGACTCGAGAGCGCCATCTTCGCCCGCTCAGAGGCGTCGTAGACGCGTTGAATCGCCACACGATCCGTGAAGATGGTGTCGGTCTTCTCTTCGAAGTCCGCCATCAACTGCGCGACGATCGCGGAGTCGAAGTCGATGCCTCCGAGGAACGTGTCGCCACCCGTGGAGACCACTTCGTAGACACTCTCGGTGTACTCGAGCACCGACGCGTCGAACGTGCCGCCGCCCAGATCGTAGACGAGCACGCGCTGCGGCTTGCGATGCGAATGTCCCCACGCGAGTGCGGCAGCGGTGGGCTCATTCACGATGCGCTCGACGTGGAAGCCCGCGAGCCGGCCTGATTCACGAACGGCCTCGCGCTGCCGCTCCGAGTACCAGGCGGGCACCGTGATCACCGCGCGATGCACGGGCTCACCAAGCCGATGCTCAGCGAGCTGCTTGAGCTCACGGAGCAACAACGCCGAGAGCTCCTCGAGCCGATACGCGCGATCGCCGAGCTGCACCGCGCACTCGCCGTCCTCCGTCGCCACGACTTCGTAGGGGAAGCGCTTGAGCAGCTCCTTCACCTCGGGCGAATCGACGGTACGACCGATGAGGCGCTTGAACCCGTACACCACCCACTTCGGGTTGGTGAGCAACTGCCCCTTCGCCGCCGCTCCGACCACGAGCTGTCCGCGCGGAGTGAGCGCGATCATCGACGGCACCAGCGCCTGGCCGTCCTTCCAGCTCAAGATCGTCGGCTTGCCGTCCTTCACGATCGCGGCGAGCGAGTTCGTCGTGCCGAGATCGATGCCGATGATCGGCCCCGTGCGCGGAGGCTCGGGGGCCGCCTCGAACGGCGGCGCCTTCACCACCTTCGCATCGCCCTGAACCAACAACCGGCCCGCGAGCTCGGAGGGCAGGGCGGCCTGCGCCTGCGACGCCGGTGGAGGCTCGGGCGGGATCGCGTCGGGCGACTTATCGATCGGGCCCACGTTCTTCGGCACGGGCGGATCGTCGGAGCGCACGTGCGGCATCGCGGCCGAGGCCGACTCGAGGAAGCGCCGCGAAGGCGCGTCGAGGGTGATGAACTTGAACCCCATCCCCGGGACGCCCTCGCCCTTGTTTCCCGTGACGTAGTGAACGATCGCCGACGCGTAGAGGACGCGCGCTCCCGACTCGATCTTGATCTCGAGCAGCACCGGAGTGCCGGGGTTCTTCAGCGACTTCGAACGCAGATAGATCCCGCCGCGCGTGAGGTTCGAACCGTAGCGAGCAAGGAAGTCCTCCGCCGTGGCAAAGGGCAGACGCACCGAGAGGCCGATGGGCTTGTTGTCGGTGGTCACGACTGGTTTCCGAAATAGGTCCCCAGTCTTGAAAACACCAGCCATTCCGGTCGGCGCGCCGCTTCCGTTCGGGCATCAAGTTGTCTAGAGGCCGAACATGCTGACTCCGAACATCCGCCTGGCGCTGACCTTCGACGACGTCCTCCTTCAGCCGGCCGAGAGTTCAGTACTGCCGCACCAGGTCGAGCTGTTCACCAGGGTGACTCGCAACCTTCGGATTCCCACGCCGCTCCTCTCGAGCGCGATGGACACGGTGACCGAAGCGCGCATGGCCATCGCGATGGCGCAGGAAGGTGGCCTCGGAGTCATTCACAAGAACTTCACGCCCGAGCAGCAGGCGGCCGAAGTGCTCAAGGTGAAGAAGCACGAGACGGGAATCGTCGTCGATCCCATCACCATCGCTCCTGACGCGCCGCTCGCGAAGGTCGTCGAGATGATGCAGGCGCACGGGATCAACGGCATCCCCGTGGTCGAGGGTCGCAAGCTCGTCGGCATCATCACCAGCCGCGATGTCCGCTTCGAGAAGAACCTCAATCAGCCCGTGCACGCGGTGATGACCACGAAGGTGATCACCGCGCGCGAGGGCGTGACGCAGGAAGGAGCGATCGAGCTCCTCCACACCAACCGCATCGAGAAGCTGCTCATCGTGAATGAGTCGGGCGAGCTCCGTGGGTTGATGACGGTGAAGGACGTCGAGAAGCGCCGCGTGTATCCGAACGCCGCGAAGGACTCGAAGCAGCGGCTGCTCGTCGCGGCCGCGGTCGGTGTCGGTGCTGATCGTGACGCTCGCGTCGAAGCCCTCATCAAGGCCGGCGTGGACGTGATCGTCGTCGACACCGCGCACGGTCACTCGCGGGGCGTGATCGATTCGATCAAGGATCTGCGGAAGAACTTCAAGGGCTCGTGGGAATTGGTTGCGGGCAACGTGGCGACGGCCGAAGCCACCAAGGCGCTCATCGAGGCCGGAGTGGACGCAGTGAAGGTCGGCATCGGTCCTGGATCGATCTGCACCACGCGCGTGGTCGCAGGTGTCGGCGTTCCCCAGGTCACCGCGATCGACGACTGTGCTCGCGCGGCGGCCGGCAGCGGCGTGCCGGTGATCGCGGACGGCGGCATCAAGTACTCAGGCGACGTGGTGAAGGCGATCGCGGCCGGTGCGAACTCGGTGATGGTCGGCTCGCTCTTCGCGGGCACCGAGGAATCGCCGGGCGACACCATTCTGTACCAGGGCCGCTCGTACAAGGCCTACCGAGGCATGGGCTCGCTCGGCGCGATGAAGCAGGGCTCGAAGGATCGCTACTTCCAGAGCGGCGTGCAGGACGAGAAGAAGCTCGTGCCCGAAGGCATCGAAGGCCGCGTGCCGTACAAGGGCACCGTGGGCATGAACATCTTCCAGCTCGTCGGCGGTCTGCGTGCGGGCATGGGCTACTGCGGCGCGAAGAGCATCGAGGATCTGCAGCAGAAGGCGACGTTCGTGCAGATCACGTCAGCGGGTCTCAAAGAGAGCCACGTGCACGACGTGATCATCACCGAAGAGGCGCCGAACTACCGCCACGAGTGAGCGACACGAACAAGCAGCGCAGTGCGTCCTCATCAGCACTCTTGCCCCCACGGGTCGACGCACTTCACGGGGTGGCAGATGAGGCCGCCACTCGGGTTCGAGTAATCGTCGTAGCAGTCCTGCGCCTGGCAGGCCGTTTCTGACCACTTCCCGCTTTGGCAGGTAATCGCTGTGTCCTTGCGCGAACCGCACGCCGCTGTCCCCCAGGCACCCCAGGGGGTCGGCGTGAGAATCTGTGGGCATGGCTGCCCGAGGTCCTGAGTCCCGAAGCGGCAGGCCCTCTCGACGGGCGCCAGTCCAGCATCAGGGAGTCGTCCCGTGACCGAGCACCCAGCCAGACACGGATAGCTGACCCAGTGGTGGTTCTGGCAGACCGAAATACGATCACCGACGCAGAGTCCGCCTCGCGGCGAATCATCACAGTCGGAACCATCCAGCGGCACGCACCCGAGGAGCCCGAGTGCGAGGAGCAGGAAGGCGCGAATCACTTGTCGCGCTTGCGCTTCGTGTCCTTCACCTCGACCGTCTTCTCAGCGTTGGCGAGGCGGGTGAGCAGCGTTTCCTTGTCGTCGAGGTTCAGCTTCTCGATCGCGGTGCGCAGCGTGTCGAAGCTCAGGCGCGCAGCCTTCACCGGCTTGCCGTCGCGGTACTCATCGACCACCGGCAGCTGAACGATCTCGCGAACGAGGCCTTCGAAGTCGAGCCGCACGTCGGCCGCCGACTGCACGCAGCCGTCACGAGCCGCGATGATCTCCGCGCTGCCTTCCTGGTAGGCCAGGTCGGGGTTGCGCGAGAGGGCGTCGTCGAACTTCGAGTTGCGCTCCTTCACCCGGTCAAACAGGTCAAGGTACGTGGTGATCCGCTTTTCTTCCGGGGCGGAGTCGTCACGCGCCTTTGAAAGTTCCGACGTGATGTCGTCGCACTTCATTTTCACGAGATCTTCAGCGGTTGAAGACTTGAGCGCCTCGCTCCGCTTGGTCTCGCGCTCGAGCCGCTCGTCGCTCGAGATCTCCTTCACGCAGCTGGTGCACAACAGGGCAGTCGTCAGGGCGGCAGCGATGCGCTTGCTCATTGGCGCCGGAGCATTGAGGGGATAAGGCCTTTCGTCAACGAATCCCGGAGGCTGAACGTGCACGCCACTCACGAGAAAATTCTGATCCTCGACTTCGGGTCGCAATACACGCAGCTCATCGCGCGCCGCGTCCGCGAGCTCGGCGTGTACTGCGAAATTCACCGCCCGAATCTGCCGCTGGCTGACATCAAGGCCTTCAACCCGAAGGGCATCATCCTCTCGGGCGGACCGATGTCGGTGGAGCAGGAGGGCGCTCCTTTCTGCGTCCCCGAGGTGTTCGAACAAGGCCTTCCGGTGCTGGGCATCTGCTACGGCCTGCAGCTGATGGCCAAGATGCTCGGTGGCCGCGTCGACAAGAGCGCGCACCGCGAGTTCGGGCCCGCACAGGTCGAGGTGACCTCCACGCGCGGACCGTTCGCGGCCTTCAAGCAGAGCGAGAAGCTCAACGTGTGGATGAGCCACGGCGATCGCGTCGAGGCGCTCCCGCCCGGCTACGTGGTGATCGGCAAGACGCCCAGCGCTCCCTTCGCTGCCGCCGCGCACCCCACGAAGCCCATCTACGGGGTCCAGTTTCACCCTGAAGTCGTGCACACGCCGCAGGGCAAGGAGATGCTCCGCGCGTTCCTCTTCACCGACTGCAAGGTGAAGGGCGACTGGACGATGAAGTCCTTCGTCGAGGAGTCCATCCAGGAGATCCGCACCAAGGTCGGAGACAAGGGCAGGGTGATCTGCGGTCTCTCTGGCGGCGTGGACAGCTCGGTCGCGGCGCTGCTGCTCCACCGCGCGCTCGGTGATCGCCTGCAGTGCATCTTCGTGGACAACGGACTGCTGCGGAGCGGCGAGCGCGAGCAGGTTGAAGCGCTCTTCGTCGGTCGCTTCCACGTTCCGCTCAAGACCATCGACGCGCGGAAGCGATTCCTCGACAAGCTCGCCGGCGTCACCGATCCCGAGAAGAAGCGGAAGACCATCGGCTACGAGTTCATCTCGGTGTTCGAAGACGCGGCGAAGGAGTTCACCGACGCCAAGTTCCTCGCGCAGGGCACGCTGTATCCCGACGTGATCGAGTCCGTCTCCGTGGTCGGCAAGTCGCAGACCATCAAGAGCCACCACAACGTCGGTGGACTCCCCGAGAAGATGCACCTCGCACTGGTGGAGCCGCTGCGTGAGCTCTTCAAGGACGAAGTGCGCGTGCTCGGCCGTGAGCTCGGACTGCCGGACGAGATGGTCTCGCGTCATCCGTTCCCCGGACCGGGTCTCGCGATCCGCGTGATCACCGATCTGACGGAGCAGCGCCTCGACATCCTCCGCAAGGCCGACGTGATCGTCCTCGAAGAGATCCGCGCGGCCGGGCTCTACAAGGAGCTGTGGCAGGCCTTCGCGGTGCTGCTCCCCGTGCAGAGCGTCGGCGTGATGGGCGACGAGCGCACCTACGAGATGACCTGCGCGGTGCGCATGGTGACCTCGGTCGACGGCATGACCGCTGACTGGGCGCGCGTGCCGTACGAGGTGCTCGGGAAGATCTCGAGCCGCATCTGCAACGAGGTGCGCGGGATCAACCGCGTCGTCTACGACATCTCTTCGAAACCTCCCGCCACCATCGAGTGGGAGTGACCGAGCCCAATCGAATTGATGCCGTTCTGAAGCCGGGGCGCCCTGCTGAACGAGTGACCCGAAGCGCGCTGGCACCAGAACGGTGATCAACTCGAGTGGGCGGGAGGCTAGGCTTCAGGCCACTCATGGCCGCTGCCCGGA
>CBIHPJ010000068.1:0-18239 GCA_966211295.1 uncultured Myxococcales bacterium
CTCGAGTTCCTCTCACTCCAGAACAAGATCGCTTCGGGTGAGCTGCGCGCGGTGGTGAAGCGCTCTTCGGAGGGAGCGGCGATCGTGCTGCTCACGGAGCGAGACGACTGGCGGCAAGTGGTGCTCGCGCACGGCCCGGCGGCCCCCTTGCTCGCCGCGATCAAAGAGCTGCGCACGCAATCAGAGGCGATGATCTGGGACGAGGGCGTGGTGGCGCTCGAGCCCGCGACGCTCGATGAGCTCGGCTTCCGCCTTCTGGAGCGCCAGACCTTCACGCAAGAGCTCGCGCGCGTTCCGCTCGATCATCCCGAGCCCTCCGATCTCGAAGTGGTGGTGCTCGAGAAGGCCGACTACGCGGCCGCGCGGCAGGTGTTCGCCGCCACGCACGCGCTGAACATCGAAGGGCTGTACACGACCTGGCCGCACCCTCCGACGCTCGAGCGCTGCGCGATCGGCTTCGACGAGTACCTCTCGGGTGCGTTGGGCGAAGTGGTGCCGAGCGCCTGCGTGGTGACGAAGCTCGAAGGCAAAGTGGTGGGCGTGATCTGCTGCGCGAAGACCGACCAGGCAGACACCGGCGTGCTGCTGGGCCTGGGCGTGGATCCCGCGGGGCGGGGCAGGGGGCTCTCGCGAATCCTGGTGCGGCGGGCCCAGCGCGCGCTGAAAGAGGCGGGCTTCGCGAAGATGTTGTTCCTCACCACCGATCGCAACACGCCCGTGCATCGGCTCTTCACGCCCGAAGAGATCATCGGCACCGAGAGCAATCCGACGCGGCTTTGGTTGCGCAATGCCCCTGAACGGCCGGTGAAACCCGGCTGAGACAGGAACTGCCCCTTTTCGACTTCGCCTCGACGGGGGAGACTCCGCGCCATGGCTGACGACGCCGACATCGCGATCGCGCTCAAGTACGACAAGGAGAAGGACAACGCTCCTCGCGTGATCGCCAAGGGCATGCGGCTCAAGGCAGAGAAGATCCGCGAGATCGCCAAGCAGTACGGCGTGCCCTTCATGAAGAACACCACGCTCGCGGGCGCGCTCTACCGGGTGGACGTCGGCCAGGAAGTTCCCGAGGAGCTCTACGACGCGGTGGCCGAGGTGCTGAACTTCGTGAACGCCCTCCATCAGCAAGCTGCGAACAAGAAGTAAGTCACTGGAGTAAGGAGTCCGCATGGCGAAGATTGGACAGCCGCAGACGCGTGGACCGGCGTGGCCGTGGGGTGGACCGCAGGGCGTTCGCGAGAAGCTCGTCAACAAGACGCAGCTCGAGAAGAAGAACGTTCGCAAGAAGGGCGACCCGAAGAATCCCGCGCTCGCGTCGACGGCGCTGCTCGACTCCATCGGCCCCGCGAGTTCGGCCGAAGAGATTCGCCTGCCGATGCCTCCGGGCCCCGCTGGCCACGACTCGGATCTCGAGGGCTACCAGGATCGCGGCCCGCTCAACACCGTCGCGGAGCGGATGAACGAAGCGAACCAGGAAGCGATGCAGCGCGGCCTCGGCGCGTTGCGCGCCCCCGCTGATCGCGTCGAGCGCCTCAAGTCACTCCTCGCGCGCGAGTCCTCGATGCTCGAGCTCGTGGGCACGGTGAGCAACGACATGGCAGAGATCGAACGCCGCCGCCGCGAAGAGACGCAGGAGGAAGGCTTCTAATGTCTGACGACGCGGCGCTCGCCCAGCGGCTCCAGAAGTGGGCCGACGGCAAGGCGACCCTCAAGGACGTGCGCGGCTACACCGATGAGGAGCTCTACTCCATCGCGCGCACGGGTTATTACTTCTACTATCAGGGCAAGGTGAACGAGGCGCGCACGGTCTTTCAGGGCCTGTACGCCATCAATCCCATGGACCCGTACTTCGCCAAGGCGCTGGGCGTGGTGGAGATGGCCGCGGGAAACCCCACTGGTGCCGTGGCCGCCTACGACGTCGCGCTCAAGATCGCGCCGCAGGACGCCACTGCGTACCTGGGCCGGGCCGAGGTGAAGCTGCTTCAAGGGCAGAAGGCGGCTGCGCTCGACGATTTGAAGCGCGCTCTGCAGTTCTCGAAACCCGAATCGGCCGAAAACCTCAAGGTTTCCGCGTTGATGCAGGTTCTCTCAAAAAAATAGAAATTCCCCCGAAACTGCCGGACCGGGGGATACGATAACTTGGCATCTGCTGGGGAATTCCTCTCCGGCAAATCAAACGAAAGAGGCTCATCATGGGTGGCATTGGCAAGATCGCTGGCGGCATCATCAAGCAGGTTGCTCCCTCCATCATCAAGGCTGTCGCTCCTGCGGCCACCTCGATCCTCAGCAAGATCACTGACGGCTTCGTCAGCAAGGGCGCCGACTTCCTCAAGGGCGCGCTCTCCAAGCTCCCGCTCCCCTCGCCGCTCAAGAGCCTGGCTGACAAGCTCATCGGCAAGGGCGCGGACGCGCTCAAGTCGCTCGGTGGCGGTCTCATCGAGAAGGGCCTCGCCAAGCTGACCGAGCTCGTGACGAACCGCCTGGCGCCTGGCGCCGGCAACGTCGCGGTCCCCGGCATGGCTGACCCCGGCCGCCAGGCTGCGATCGCGAACAACAGCCCGTCCGCTCCGGCGACCGGCTCGTCGGCCGCTGCGGCGACCGGCAACACCCAGTCGGCTGGCATCACCAACCCGTCGGGTCCTGCGCAGGCGGGCGGCTTCCCCGACACCATGCCGCAGTTCACGGGCAACCCGGAGTCGTACGCTGACCAGCAGGCTCACAACAAGAAGATGTTCGCCTACCAGCAGGCGATGAGCATGATGCAGCAGTTCTGGACGCAGATGTCGAACATCCAGAAGGGCAACGACGACGTCAAGAAGGGCATCGCGCAGAACTACCGCTAAGCCTTTCGCCTCAAATTTCAAAGGCCGGGAACTTCGGTTCCCGGCCTTTTTTTTTGGTGCCTTCGCCCAAGCACCTGTGGTCGAGTTCGGGCGCTTTCAAATTCTCAAACTCACCCCTCGGAGATTTCACGAAATGAGCGACAAGAACCAAAGGCCCCCGATGGACGGGCTCGAAGTCGTGAAGGAGCCCACGCCCAACTGGCAGAAGATCCTCTACACCGAGGAACGCAAGGCGAAGGTCCAGAACGGTGAGATGAACCTGCGTGACTACCACGCGATCAGCGGCCCCGAGATGCTGCAGATGGCGCTCATCGGGTTCCGCATGTACGAGCAGGGCAAGTACACCGAGGCGAAGACCATCTTCCAGGGCCTCATTCAGCTCGAGCCCACCGAGGCGTATTACTTCACGGCGCTCGGCGCGGTGTGCCTCGCTGAAGAAGAGCTCGATCAGGCGCGCAAGTGCTTCGACCAGGCGATCAACCTGAACCCGAAGGAAGTCGCTCCGTTCGTGAACCGCGGTGAAGTGAACCTCCGCAGCGGCAAGATCCTCGAGGCCGCGGAAGACTTCGCTGCCGCCGTCGCGCTCGATCCCAAGTTCGAAGATCCGCTCACCCAGCGCGCTCGCGTGCTCGCGGCGGCGGCTCTCGAAATGATCGAGGCGGCCCAGAAGGAGCCGGACGAGAAGAAGAAGAAGTAAGCAGCCCTCTCCTCTGAAGTGACAGTGACCCGCGTGAAACAGCAGCAGGTCGAGATCGTCTACTACCCGAAGAAGGCGCGCGGCCCTGTGCCGAAGCGCCTTCAGACGGTGGAGACGCAGGTCACCGAGGAGATCCAGGCCTTCAACGATCAGCACGCGGCTCACGAAGCCAGTGCTGATCGCGGCAGTCCTGATCGCAGGCCTTCGCGGAAAGCACGCAGGACCCTGACCGACGAGACCGGCCTGCAAAACGTGGATCCCACGGAGCAGGCCTTCGTCGATCTGACCCGCCTCGGGCACGAAGCGTTCGAGGCAGGCCGCGCTGAAGAAGCGCGCGTGGTGTTCGAGTCACTGGTGGCCCTCGGCCGCCGCGATCCGTTCGCTCACACCATGCTCGGCACCATTCTGCTGGGCGCTCACGCGCTCGACCGGGCGTTGGAGCAGTTCGAGGCCGCGCTCGAGATCGACCCGGAAGATCTGGCAGCTCTGGTGTACCGCGGCGAGATCCGCCTCTCGCGTCGCAAGGTCGCGAGAGCAGTCGAAGATCTCGAGCGAGCCGTGAAGTTGGGAGCCAGCACCGACCCGTTCGTGGCGAGGGCGAGGAAACTGCTCTCACTCGCCCGGTCGAACCGCACGACTTGAGAAGTTTGGGTTAGCCTCCGGCCCACTCATGGCCGTCTCGGGTCCCGCTGGTACAGGCAAAGGTTTCATCAACAAGTACTCGGACGTCGTCCTCGCCGTCGTGGTGATGGCGATCATCGGGATGCTGATCGTCCCGCTGCCGACGTTCTTGTTGGACATCCTCCTCACCGTCAACATCAGCCTCTCGGTCATCATCCTGCTGATGTCGCTCTACATTCCTGGAGCGCTTCAGTTCAGCGTGTTCCCCACGCTGTTGCTGATCACCACGATGTACCGCCTGGCGCTGACGGTCTCGACCACACGTCTGATCTTGTCGACCGGTGATGCCGGCGAAGTCGTCTACGCGTTCGGTAACTTCGTCGCCCGCGGCAACTTCGTGGTCGGTGGCATCGTGTTCATCATCCTCGTGATCGTGAACTTCATCGTGATCGCGAAGGGCTCGGAGCGTGTCGCCGAAGTGGCCGCGCGCTTCACCCTCGACGCGATGCCCGGCAAGCAGATGTCGATCGACGCTGACTTGCGCGCCGGGTCGATCGAGATGGAAGACGGCAAGCGCAAGCGCCGCGATCTCGAGCGCGAATCTGCCCTCTTCGGCGCCATGGACGGCGCCATGAAGTTCGTCAAAGGCGACGCCATCGCCGGCATCATCATCACCGTGGTGAACATCGTCGGTGGTCTCGCCATCGGCGTCGCTCAGAAGGGCATGGCGGTGGGTGAGGCGGCGAAGAAGTACGCGCTGCTCACCATCGGTGACGGCCTGGTCGGCATGATCCCCGCCATCCTCATCTCCACCGCGGCCGGTATCATCGTGACGCGCGTCGGCGGTGAAGAAGAGGGCGCCCACCTCGGTAAGGACGTCAGCTCGCAGCTGATCGCCTACCCCCGCGCGATCGCGATCGCCGGCACGATGTTGGTCGTGCTTGGCCTGGTGCCGGGTCTGCCGAAGATTCCGTTCATCCTCCTCGGCTCAGGCGCGGCAGGCGGCGCCTACCTGATGCTCAAGCGCCAGAAGAAAATCGAAAGCGGCGAGCTCACCGCGGACGGCGGCGATCCGGAAGAAGAGGGTGCAGACGAGAAGGCGAAGGCGACCGAGCCCGCGCCCAAGGAGCCGATGAACCCGGACTCCGAGCTCTTCATCCCGGTGGTGACGCCGATCGTCCTCGAGGTCTCCGACGCGCTCGTTCCCTTCGTCGATTCGCGGCAGGACGGCGGCAAGTTCCTCTTCGAGCTCGTGCCCTTCATGCGCGACGGCTTGTTCGTCGAGCTCGGCGTTCGTTTCCCCGGCGTGCGCGCGCGCGGAAACCCGGGCCTGCCTCCCGGCGCGTACCAGATTCAGATCAACGAAGTGCCCGTGGTCACGGGCCAGGCCACGCTCGGCCACATTCTCGTCAACGACACCGTCGACCGCCTGCGCCTGATGAACATCGAGGGCTTCGACGCCATCAACCCGGCCACGCGCCAGCCCGCGGCCTGGGTGCCCGAGCAGAACAAGGACATGCTCGAGGCGGCCGGTCTCACCACGTGGGACGTGCCGGGCTACATCATTCTCCACGTGGCGTCGGTGCTGCGCCGCCACGCGCGCGAGTTCGTCGGCGTGCAGGAAGTGCAGACCATGCTCGACCAGCTCGAGAAGGCCTTCCCGGCGATCGTGAAGGAGGTCGTGCCGAAGGTCGTCACGGTGCTCAAGCTGACCGACATCCTCGGCCGCCTGGTCGAAGAAGAGATCTCCATTCGCGACCTGCGCGGAATCCTCCAGGCGCTGGCAGAGCAGGGCCAGATGGAGGCCGACAGCGTGATGCTCACCGAGCACGTGCGCAGCTCGCTCAAGCGCTACGTGTCACACAAGTACGCGCGCGGGACGAACACCCTCGTGGTGTACTTGCTCGACCCGCAGATCGAAGACGCGATTCGCAGCTCGATCAAGCGCACCTCGGCGGGCACGCACCTCGCGCTCGAGCCCGACATCGCGCAGGAGATCGTGCAGGCGGTGAAGAACGAGTGCGGTCACCTGCCGCCCACCGCGCAGCGCCCCGTGATCCTCACCTCGATGGACATTCGCCGGTACGTGCGAAAGCTCCTCGAGTACGAGTTCAACCCGCCGTTCTCGGTGGTGAGCTACCAGGAGCTGTCGCCTGAGCTGAACATTCAGCCCGTGGCGCGCATCAGCACTCGCTGAGCGTAGGCGACGCCGGCAAGTTCGCCGCTGCATCGCGATTCGACGAGCGATCGCGTCGTGCCGCTGCACCGCTCCGCCGCTTGTGGCGTCAGCTCAGCCTCGTGGTCAGTTCGATTCCCACGAGCGCCAGTCGCTGCGCTGCTCATGATGCAGGACGAGTCGCTTCGTTTGCTCGCGCTCTCACGCGAGGTCAGTTCGGTGAAGCAGCCTGAAGGTGAGTGGTGATTCTGGGCTGGTTGCGTGCTCGCTCGAGCAGGCCCTGCGACCTCGAGCTTTCTTTGACTCAGTGACTACGGGCTCTCGCAATAATTGGGAGCTGTCGCCCCTCACCCCGACCCTCTCCCCGCTTCGCAGGGCGAGGGCGAGAAGAAGTCGAGACGAACTTCGATTCGCTTGTGAGCTAGGCGCCCGCGACGAGCAGGATGATCAGCACGATTCCGACGAGCACCATCGCGCCGCCCGCGGCGAGCACGACCAGGTGCTGCTTGTTCGAGAAGTCGATGAGCTTGCCGCCACCGCCAGAGTCCGCGGGGGCCTCGGCCTCCTGCTCTTCCTGAGGCTCCTCTGAGGGCTCTTCCTCGGGGGGCGGATCGTCTTCGGTCTTCTGCGCCTCGTCGCCGCCCGATTCTTCGGCCGGAGACTCCTCGGACTTCGGCTCTTCCGCCGGAGGGGGCTCTTCCTCCTGCTTCACCTCGACCGAAGGCGCTTCCTCTTCCTCGGGCTTGTTGGCGAGCGTGCCTTCGGCTTCGTCGTCCTGGCTGGCCGACATCACCACCGGGTCTTCGCGCACTTCGGAAGGGTCGATGAACAGCAGGCGCACGCCGCCGATCTCGAGCTCGTCGCGATCCTTGATGGTGGCTTTGCGCGTGCGCTTCTTGTTCAGCTTGATGCCGTTGCGGCTGCCGAGATCTTCGACGTGCGTGCCCGACCAGTCGCGGCGCACCTTCACGTGCTTGCGCGAGACGAGGTCGTCGTTGAGCACGATGTCGGCGTCCGCGGCGTCGCGGCCGAAGATGTATTCCTGCGCGTCGGCGATCTCGATGCGCTGACCCTCGGTCGCGCCGTTCATCACGCGGAAGTAGGCGTTCTCGCCACCAGCGGCGAGGCCCTTCATCACGTCCTTCACGACCTTGCGGGAGAGGAAGCTGGTTTTGCCCGAGACGTCTTCGCTGCTGGTCTCGGCCACGCGATCGAAGGTCACGTCGAACTGGGCGATGGCGATCACGTCACCGTTGCGCAGCAGGCGCTTCTCACCCTTGGGCAGCTTCTGACCGTTCACCGAGGTCCCGAAGCTCGAGCCGAGATCCTCGAGGAAGTAGAGGCTTCCGTCGGCCGAGATGCGCGCGTGGTTGCGCGACACCGCCTGCTGGGCGAGCACCACCTGGCAAGACTGATCGCGACCGAAGGTGATCAGCTCGTCATCGAGCAGCACCGTCTTGGTCTGATCAGCGCCACTGGCGCTCTTCATCTTGACTGTGAGTCGGACACCCATTGGGGAGGGGCTTGAAGGGCGTTTCGCTTCAGTCGCTGACGTACTGCTTGCAGGTCGCCACCTGGTTCGAGAACTCGGACTCGTTGGCGAACTTGAGGAAGTTCTTACAGGCGATGGTCGCCTTCTTCTCGTCGCTGCGGTTCTTGAAGAGCTCGAAGAGACCGTAGTGGCAGAGGGCGTACTTGGGGTCGTACTTGAGGCAGCGGTTGTAGGCGCGCTCCTCGTCGTTCACGAGGCCCTTGTCCTTGGCTTGAATCGCCACCGAGTACTCGCCCTCGGGCGTCTTGGCGCCGGCGGCGCGCTGCTTCACGTCGTCCATCGCCTTGTCCTGCAGCTTGCACTTCTTCTCGGCGACGATGATGTTGTTCCGGCACTGCGGGAAGTTCTCGTCGGCCTCGATGCAGCTCGAGAAGGTGTCCTTCGCGTCACACGGCTTGCCGGCTTCCATGAACGCGTTGCCGAGCACCAGCCACGCCGCGGTGAACTTGGGATCGAGCTGCGTGGCCTTGGTGAGGTGTTCGATCGCCGTCTCGGTCTCGCCTTCGTCGACCGCGATCTGACCGAGCTGGCCCCAGGCGTCGGCGAGGTCGGGCTTCACGTGGAGCAGGGTGCGCAGCTCCTTCTTCGCCTTGTCGAGCTGATTGAGGGCCTTGAACGCGAGCGCGAGGTTGTAGCGAGCCTCGAGGTAGTCGGGGTTGACGCGCAGCGCGCGCTGGAAGTTGTCGTGCGCTTTTCCGTACCCCTGCTCCTTCATGTAGAGCATGCCGAGGTTGTTGTAGGCCTGCGCCTGGTCCTGGTTGAGGCGGAGCGCCTTGATCAGGAACTCCTTGGCCTTCGCGTCTTGCCCGCGGTTGAAGGCGATCACGCCCTTGTTCACCCACAGGTCCGCGTATTGCGGGGAGAACTGAATGCCGAGATCGCACTGATCTTCGGCCGCCTGCAGGTTGTTCATCGCGATGTACTGAGCGCACAGCTCGTTGCACTCGAGCGCGCGGGGGTGCGGTGCCAGATTGGCCGCACACCCAGCCAACATCCCGAACATCCCCAAGAGGAGGCCGGCGGCGAGTGCCAGACTGAATCGATTCATCGGGGCGCGAGTGTAGAGAACGGGCCCATCGGTCGCAATGACGCCGTAAGACGAAACGCCGCTGATTTCCCGATGTTGGGAGGTACGATGCGCGCCCATGGCCAAGAAGCTTTCGACGTGTGTGCTGGTGTTCGGTCTGCTCGCTGCTTCGGAGGCGAATGCTTCGGCGAGCTTCGCCAACCGAAACCTGGGCCTGGGCGTCTCGGGCTTCGGGATTGTGGGGGCGATGACGAACGGGATCGCCATCGACTGGGGTATCCCCATCACTTTGGAGGGCGGCTTCTACATCGAGAGCGGGTTCGAGGTCTTCCTGCGCATTCCGCTCCTCTTCGCCCAGCAAAAGTTCGGGGTCACCGCGGATGGTGGCCCGGGTATCGTGCTCGCGTCGGGCGGCCAGTTCGGGGTGAAGTACATGTTCCTCGAGGAGTCGATCAGGCCCTACGTCACCCTTCACGTCGCCGGGCTCTATTTCATCCGGGATGCCGCCGCCGTGATGGCCACGAGCGGCCAGACCCTGAACAATTTCTTCATCGGGCCGGGCACCAGCGTGGGCGTGGACTTCTTCGTGGGCGAGAGCATCTCGCTCGGGGCGCGTGCGTACGTGGACATGTACGTCACCTTGAACGTGCCGCCGAACTTCGCGATCGGCGCGGGCATCGCGGCCACGACCTATTTCTGAGGCGCTGCTGCCTCGGCATCGCTTCGCGACGCCGCGAGACGGCTCGCGCGTATTTCTGAAGCACTTCTGATCAGCGCTGGAGGAAGCGCCGAGCCGGCGCGGCCTTCTTGCGCGAGGCGTTCTTCGCGGCGAGGGCGGCGCTCACCAGCAGCACCAGCTTTTCGTCGGAGAGGTGAGCCGGCTTGGTGAAGCCGAGGTCTTCTTCGAGCCGGCGCGCGAGCGTGGCGAAGAGGTTCAAGCGCGCTTCCATGCCGAGCTCTTCGCGGCGGAGCGCGGCCGAGAACATCACGCTCTCTTCTTCGGCCGAGAGCTTGGCCACGCGCGCGCGGAAGTCGGCATCGGCGAGGAGCGAGGTGTCTCCGTCGGGTCGCTCGAGCTGAGCGGGGATCTTGAGGCGCCGCTCACGCACCACGATGGTGCCCGCGAGGAGATCGCCGAGGCGCTGCTGCGTGTTCGAGAAGAGCGCCGCGACGCCGCCCACCAAATAGAAGATCGGCAGCTTGTCGAGCGGGCGCACCAGGTTCCGCAGGAGCGAGGGGTAGACGCCCACGCGCACGCCGGTGTCCTGGATCACGCGCAGCCCGAGCATCTTCTTGCCGACGGTCTGGCCGCTCCACACGGTCTCGAGCAACACCATGTAGCCCCAGTCGATCAGGAACCAGATCACGAACTGGGCGGCCATGCCGACGCCGAGCAACGACGAGCCCGCGCCCGAGCCGCCGACCGCCGCCGTGCCCGCGGAGAGCAGCAGCGAGAGCACGAAGACGAGAATGAAGAGCGCGTAGGTGATCACGACGCTGAGCACCGTGTCGATCAGGAGCGCGAGGAAGCGGCTCATCAGGCCGGCGAGCACGAAGTTGAACTCGACGTACTCAGGCGTGAGCACGGTGTGCTTGCCGTCGAGGGTCACCGGTGCGTCGAGAGCGGTCGCCATGGCCTGCAATCAGTCTAGACTCCTTCACGCATGGAACTGGCGGAGTTCGTCGAGCAGCGCAGGCCCAAGTGGAGCCAGCTCGAGCGTTTGCTCGACACCACCGAGCGCGACGGGCTCTCGAAGCTCTCGCTCGATGACGCTCGCATGCTGTCGCGGCTCTATCGCTCCACCTCGTCGGATCTGCTCTGGGTGCGCGCGCGTGCCGGCGCCGCGGATGTCAGCGGCTACCTCAACGATCTGGTGGGCCGGGCGTACGCGATCACGTACCCGGGCAAGCCGCTGCGCTTCGGCGAGGTGGGCCGTTTTCTCACCCTCGGTTTCCCCGACGTTATGGCGCGCGAGTGGCGCATGTTCGTCGCGTCGTTCCTGTTGTTCTGGGCCGGCTTCGGCTTCGGGTGGATCGGAATGATGTTCGATCCCGACGCGGCGCCGTACCTGGTGCCGGAGCAGCACCGAACGCTCGACCCGGAGAAGCGGCAAGCCGAGGAGGCGAAGAACAAAGGAGCGACCACCGGCGAGCAGGCGATGTTCACCAGCTTCCTCTTCACCCACAACATCCAGGTGGCGTTCCTCGCCTTTGCGCTTGGCCTCACCGCGGGCCTGGGCACCGCGATCTTGATGTTCTTGAACGGGGTGATGCTGGGCTCGCTCGCGTGGGTCTACACGTCGAAGGGCATGGCGGGCTGGTTCTGGGCGTGGATTCTTCCGCACGGCATTCCGGAGATCTCGGCGATCGTGATCGCGGGCGCAGCGGGTTTCGTGCTGGCCAGAGCCTTGGTGGCGCCGAAGGGATTGTCGCGCCGCGCGGCCCTCAAGCGCGAAGGGAAGACCGCGTTGCAGCTGCTGCTCGGCACCCTGGCGCTCTTCGTGCTCGCGGGATTCGTCGAAGGAACGATCTCTCAGATTCACCCGCCGCGCTTGTCGGTGGCGTTCAAGATCTCGTTCGCGCTCGTGCTGGGCAGCGGCGTCTACGCGTACCTGTGGTCAGGCGCCGCGAGACGAATGCTCAGCCAATCGCCGCAAGGTCAGTGAAGCCGGCCCAGCGAGCTCAAGACCACGCTGATGATGCCGCCCAGGATGCTCAGGCCCCCGAGGATCATGCCGACCAGCGCGAACTCCCGGCCCTTCTGCGCGCCGTTGCTGGCGTTGATCTGGTTCTGAGCGATCACCCCGGTGACGATCGCGCCGATGCCGGCGAAGGGGATGCAGCAGAGGATCCCCAGGACCATCGAGACGATGGCGAGCGGGTTGGTGCCGCTGCTGGCCAGACCTCCGCCCTGGCCGAAGCCCGAGGGCGGTGGGCCGACGTAGCCCGTGGGGAAGGGCGACGAGCTTTGTGAGGGGAAGCTCGGTTGCACTGGCTCCACGCGGGGCGGAGGGGGCGCGATCACCTGGGGTGGAGGAGGAGAGACGATGCCGCCCTCGCGGGGCACCTCGAAGCTCGCCGTGCACGCCTTGCAGGTGAGCCGGCCGCCCGGCATGCCTTCGTTCTCGGTACCGCAGTTGGGACAGAAGACCTTCATGGAAGTGCGTTCTCCTTCACAGCGTGCCGCGCGCCTTGATCTCGAGGTACTGGTTCACCGCCGCGAGTGAAAGCTGATTCGCTTCGACGTCCACCACGGTCACTCCATCGCGACCGACCTTTCGCTTCATCGCTTCACGCTCGAGCAGCAGTTCGCTTGCGACGGCGTGCTGGTAGGCGACCTCGGCGCCCGGCGGGGTGGTCTGCAGAAGCTCGGTGAGCGCCGCGTCTTTCACCGAGAGGCAGAGCGGCACGTGGCGCTTCGCGAGCCGCCGCATCGGATCGACCATGGTCTGCGCCTGGTCTTCGTCGATGAAGTCGGTGAAGACGCAGAGGAGGCTGCGCTTCAGGAGCCGCACGTTCAGTTCCTTGAAGAGCGCGAGGTAGTCGACGTAGGTGAGGTGCGGGCGCGCGGTGTAGAGCGCGTCGACGATCTTCCGGTACTGCAGGCGGCCCGCCGAAGGCGCGAGGTAGGTCTTGATGCCGTCGGCGAAGACCACGAGGCCGACGCGGTCTCCGTTGCGCACGGCGACGAAGGCGAGGAAGAGCGCCGCGTTCACGGCGTGATCGAGCTTGGTGAGACCATCGACGCGCGCGGCCATCGAGCGGCCTGCGTCGACCCCGATGAGCACGGTCTGGCTGCGCTCTGACTCCATCACGCGGGTGACGGGCTTGCCGCGGCGGGCGGTGGCCTTCCAGTCGACGTCGCGCGCCGAGTCGCCCTGCGAGTAGTCACGCAGGCGAGCGAACTCCGAGCCGCGTCCGTCACGGCGGAGTTGGCGGAGCCCCAGGTTCACGAAGTCGAGCGCGGCGTCGGAGAGCAACAGCCGGCTTGCTCCGCGCATGTCGGGGAACACGCTCACCGCGACGGTCGCGGGGAGGGTGCGCTCGTGCCAGACGAAGCCGAAGGGTCCGCGCACGCGCAGGTGGAGCGCGCCGAACTCGAACTTGCCGCGCTTTCCCGGAGTGGTCGTGTAGTGGAACTTCGCGCGGCTGTTGGGAGAGACGGTGAGGGAGAGCACGGCGGGTGTGCTCTCGAATTCCTGCGGAGCGTCGTCGCGGACGTCGAGACGCACGGCGCGGTTCGCGGTGTTGATCAGGTGGAGGGTGACGGGGTTGCTCACTCCGACCTGCAGACGTGGCGGGAGCTCGCGCCAGATCTTGATGGGCACGCGGCGCGCGAGGAGGAAGTCGGCTCCGGCGATCATCAGCAGGAGCACGTCGAGGAGGATGATCAGGGGACCCAGGCCCGTGATGAAGCCGGCCGCCATCGTGGGCAGCGCGAGCAGACACAGAATGAGCCACAAGCGCCCGGATGGGATCACAGTTACGCCCCCTCACCCCGACCCTCTCCCGGAGGGAGAGGGAGATAGAGGTCGTGAATCATCGAGGAACCTCGACGGAGGCGATCACTTCGCGCAGCACGTCGGCCGGCGTGGCGCCATCGAGCTCTGCGTCGGGCGAGAGCAGGAGCCGGTGCTTGAGCACGGGACCGGCGAGATAGCGAATGTCGTCTGGGGTGACGAAGCCGCGGCCGCGCAGCGCCGCCAGCGCCTTGCTCGCGAGCAGCAGGTGCACCGCCGCGCGAGGACCGGCGCCCAGACGAATGCGCGGAGAGCGGCGGGTGGCCGCCACCAGCTTGCGCACGTACGAGAGCACCGGCGGCTCGATGCGCACTTCCGCCATCGCGAGCCGCGCCTGCTTCACCTGATCCTGCGTGACCGCGGACTGCACTCCGGCGCGCTGCAGATCGCCCGAGTCGAAGCCCTTGTTCACCGAGGACAAGATGGCCTCTTCCTCTTCGTCGCTGGGGTAGCCGACGTCGATCTTGAAGAGGAAACGATCGAGCTGCGCCTCAGGCAGCGGGTACGTGCCCTCGGACTCGACCGGATTCTGGGTGGCGAACACGGTGAAGAGCGGCGAGAGCTGAATGTGCTTTCCCTCGAGCGAAACCGCACGCTCCTGCATCGCCTCGAGCAACGCCGACTGGGTCTTCGCCGGCGCGCGATTGATCTCGTCGGTGAGCAGCAGGTCCGTGAAGATCGGTCCGCGCACCAGCACGAACGACTGCGACTTCAGATCGAACACGCTGGTGCCCAGAATGTCGGAGGGCATCAGGTCAGGCGTGAACTGAATGCGCTTGAACTCCGCGCTCACGCTTCGCGCGAGGGCCTTCGCCATCAAGGTCTTCGCGACGCCTGGCACGCCCTCGAGCAGCACGTGGCCGCCCGCGATCAGGCCGCAGAGCATGAGCTCGAGCGCCTCGTCCTGGCCGACCACGGCCTTGCGCACCTCGTTCAGGCTCGCTTCGCGCACCTGGGCGGCGAGGGTGACGGCCGCCGTCGGAGCTGCAGGGGCTTCCGGCGGGGGCGGTGCAATGGGTCCACCAAGTGGCGTCATCTTGTGTTCCTCGAGTGATGGTTCAGCGTTTTTCTGGCGACGGCGGCGAGTGAAGCGACTCGCTCGACGTCTGCTTCCGAGTTGGTCGCGGCGGCCTCGCGCGAGATGTCGAGCAGCGCCGTGGCGAGATCTTTTCGGCCGCGCAATTCGAGAGCAGCGCCGATCTCCGCGGGACCGAGCCGGCCGCTGACTCCCGCTTTCGCGGCGAAGTCGGAGGCGAGGTGCTTCACGATGCTGCCCGCGGCGTGCAGGTGGTGGCGGCCTTCGCGGTAGAGGCGGCTGGTGGCGAAGAGCGCATCGGTGCTGCCCACGCGGAGCTCTTCTTCGGGCGCGCGCGGACTCCCGAAGCGCTTGAGGGCGAGCGCCCAGAGCATCACGCCGAGCAGCAGCTGGCCCACCGCGAAGTGCAGGCCGTAGCGCGCGGCGAACTCGCCCATGGAGCGCTCGCCGGTGAAGCCGTGGTGGAACTCGTCGAACGCCACGGGCCCCGAGGCCGACACCGCGGAGATGAGCGAGTGCCAGAGCTGCGCGTTGTCCGCGACGCCCAGGCTGCGATTCATCGCGAGCTCGGGTGCTCCGAGGAGGATCACGCGACCCTGGCCGTACGGGATCATCGCGGCGACGGGCTTGTCGAAGGTGTCGTCGACCAGCAGCGGCACCGCGCCGGGCGGCAGCTCGAGGAACGCGCGCACCTTCGTCACCACCCGCTGCACGCCCTGCACGTAGCGGCTGGGCTGCGCGGGCACGAGCGTGCGCACGCCGAGCGAGGTGTCGGTGCGCTCCAGGGTGACGTCGAGATCTTCGAGCAGCTGCGGATCGCGATAGCTCGCGGGCACGTAGACGAGGGTGGCGCCGTTGCGCACGTGCTCGAGCAGCTTCTCGCTCTCGTCCTTGCTGATCGGCGGAGAGCGAAGGGCGTTGAGGCCGCGCGACTTGAACTCCGCGTCGTTCGCTTCGGTGTCTTCGTCCTCCTCGACGCCACCGTCGCTCCCATCGAAGGCGACCTTCTCGAAGCCCGTCTCGTGGGTGAAACGGGTGCCGAGCAGCACCAGGTTCCGGTTGGGAGGGATGATGGTGAGGTCCTGCTGATGACGCATCACCGGGAGTCCCGACTCCGAGAGGAGCAGGTAGACGCCGCGTGCGCCGTCGGGCTCGCTCCTGAACGTGGAGAGCTGGTCCGCGAAGCCACCGCGCCGCGCGCCCTGCAGCAGGAACCAGCCGAGCGCGCCGATCAACATCACGCCGCCCACCAGGAGCAGGGGGAAACGATCTGCTGATCCTCCGCTGGAGCGTCGCTCAGCCACGGGCGGCCGCTCCTTCCGTGTTGCCACCCGGCGGAACGAGGAGCGGCTCGGCGATCTTCCGGAACATCGAGTACGCCACTCCGTCGACGCCGAGATTGCCGTACCAGGCGAAGTCGAAGCGGCGGGTGAGCTCCTTGAAGCCGGCTTTGAGAGACGAGGCGCCCTTGAAGGCGAAGAGGTACTCCCAGTTGCTCAGCGTGGGGTCGTAGTCGATCACGCCGTCGCGATGCAGGCGCGAGAGCAGCGCGAGGTAGAGGTGACGAATCGCCTCGCGGTACTCGCCCTTCGCGGCGAGCTCATCGGCCAGTCCGGCCCACGTCTCAGGCGGCTTCGCGAGCGCGCTCATCGCGTCTTGATCGAGGGGCTGCTGGCTCAGTCCGCCGCTTTCATCCAGCTCGAGCTCGGAAGGTCCTTTTCGCTTGAAGGAGCGCACCAGGATGAAGAGCAGCACCGCGGCGACGAGGATGATCGCACCCACCATCACCACGTTCGCGCCCGCCATCGCAGGAGACGTGGAGACCTCGACCTCGGGTGGCGCCTCGCGTTCGTCGCTCTTGAAGCTGCGCAGCCACTCCCAGAACTTGCGCATCAGCTTCGCGAACCAGCCCGGCCCTTCGTCGACGGGCTCGGGCTCATCGGCCTTGTCCGGATCAGGCGCGGTCTGAAACTCGGGGCGCGCGAGGATCGACTTCGCCTTTCCCTGCGCGTCGATCGCCGGAGGCTGCTCCTTGAGCTCGGAGTAGAGCCGCAGGCCCTCGCGCAAATCGGCCTCGGCGGCATCACAATCTTCGTCTTCGTAGGCGCGCCGCTCTGCACGCACGATGAGCCTGGTGAGCGACGACTGTTCTTCGTCGGCGATGCCTTCCCGCTCGAGCGGCTTGAGATCGACGTGCATCGAGCAGTCGTCGCTCAGCTTCGCGGCACGTTCTGCGAGCGCGGAGTCTTCAGCGCGCGCGGGGAGGGCGAAGCTCAGCGCCAACGCCACGGCGAGCGCCACGCCCTTCGGCTTCCTGCGCTGCGGCAGCTGCTCGACCTGGGCGATCAGATCGAGCCCTTCCTGGCGCACGCGGCCGTCGATCAGCATCAGCGTCGCGGTGGCGGCGCGCACCGGCTCGAAGAGCGCGAAGGTGATCGCGGCGACGGTGGCGAGCCAGGTCGGATTGTCGAGTGAGGCGAAGCGCTCCACGAAGGTCACGTCGAAGCCGAAGAGGTTGTTCGCGAGCGAGAGCACCACCTGACTCATGAGGTGCAGGTTGATCGCGAGGATGAGCTGGCTCGTTCCACACACCCGCACCCACGGCGCGATGTACCGAGTGGGGCCGAGCAGGCGGGAGCAGGTGCCGTAGAGCCCGAGCACGCTCCCCTGGCCGCGCATGGTGGCGGCGTAGCCCGCGGCGTGCGCGCCGACGAAGAGGAAGCCGATGCCCACCGTGAAGATCCACAGCGCGAGGTTGATCACCACCATCACCGCAGACGCGACGATCAGGCCGGGGGCGCGCTTGAGCGCGGCGAGCAGACTGGAGCGTACCGAGGGAGGGGTGGTGCCGAGCACCTGCTGCTCGACGTAGTGACAGGCGGCGCCCTGAGTGATCGCTCTGAATATCCACGCGGCGGTCCAAAGCGCTGCGGGGACCAGCAGCGGCTGCCGACGGCTGATGGCCTCCACCAGCATGAAGAGCGTGCCCACCAGCAGCGCGCCCGCGGGGAGGGTGATCGCCCACACTCCGGTGGTGGTCGCGCAGAGGCGCACTGCCGCGTCGAAGAGCGCGACGGCGTTACGGGGCCTCAGCTCGAGCGCGTCGACGGCCATCAGTTTCGGAGGAAAGCAGCGAGTCCGTAGAAGCCGCCGAAGAGCACCGCGACCGCGACCAACGCGAGCAGCACACCTCCGACGGACCAGTCTTTCCGATCGATGAGCTTGCGGGCTTTCGCCAGCCGCTCACCCAGACACTTCGCACAGCGGTTGATGCCTTCGAACTGCGTAGTGCACTCGGTGCAGATGACGTTTCTGCACTCCACGCAGATGCCGAGGCCCGCGCGCTCTGGGTGGTAGTGGCAACGCCCTGATCCGAGTGCCATTTCGCCTCAGAGCCTAGCCTCGGACTGGTGTGCCGAGATCAGAGTTCTTTGATGCAGGTCCCCTCTCCCCGGCCCTCTTTCTTAGGGACGCTGCGCCTCGTGACGGCTTCGCCGCCCCGCGAGACGGCTCGCGCTCCCCGCTGTCGCAGGGAGAGGGAGCACCCATTCAGAGCTCTTCGAGGAACTCGTCGTTGTAGGTGTAGCGGCCGAGGCGTTTGAGCAGGGCTTCCATCGCCTCCACCGGCTTCACCGAGAAGAGCATTCCGCGGAGCTTCTTGACCTTCTCGTACTCCTTGAACTGAAAGAGCTTCTCCTCTTTGCGTGTGCCTGACTGCGCGATGTTGATCGCGGGCCAGATGCGCTTCTCGCCGAGCAGGCGATCGA
>CBIHPJ010000069.1:0-18206 GCA_966211295.1 uncultured Myxococcales bacterium
GACGGGAGAATCATCGGCATTCCGCACGACCGCTCTGCCTGGCTCGAGCTGTCACCCCAGGGGAGGCGGACCATGCCCATGGAGGCCTTCACTTCTCCGTACCTCAACAAGTTGTGAGGGTGAGGTAAGCAGCGGTTCATGAAGCCGCTGCGCACCATCGAGTCGGTCGAGACGAAGGAAGGCACGTTGTCGCTGAAGCAACGCGACGCGCATGACTTCCTGATCACCGTCGCAGGCCGGGTCTTGATGACCAGCACCGCGCATCGCTCCGAGGTCGCGCTCGGAGCCGTCGCCTGTAAGCGCCTCGCGAACTACGCCTCGCCTCGCGTGCTCGTGGGTGGGCTGGGCATGGCGTACACGCTCCGCGCGGTGCTCGATCGACTGTCGAAGGGCGCGAAGGTGGTCGTCGCCGAGCTGAACCCCGTGGTGGAGCAGTGGTGCCGTGGCCCGCTCGCTCACCTCACCGATCGCGCGGTGGAAGATCCTCGCGTGACGGTGGCGATCGAAGACGTGACCAAGTCGATCTCTCGCGCCGCGAACTCGGGGCTCGAGGAGAAGTTCGACGCGATCGTGATCGATCTCTACGTGGGCCCAGATGCGGGCACGAACAAGAAGGATCCGCTCTACGGCTCGAAGGCGGTGGACGCCGCGCGTCGGGCGTTGAAGAGCGGGGGCATCTTCGCGATCTGGGGCGAGGCGTACGACCCTTCGTTCGAGCGGCGCCTCGAGAAAGTGGGCTTCGAGGTTCGTCACGAGAAGCCGGGCAAGGGCGGCCTCAAGCACGTCATCTACGTGGCGCAGCGCGCTGGCGGGTGACGAAGAGAGCGGCGAAGAGCAGGGCGTAGAAGAACGGTGAGCTCACCGTGGTGCAGCCGCACGAGCCCGTGCCGCTGATGTTGGTGCCTCCGTCCGTGGTCATGCCTGCATCGGGAAGCGGGGGACTCGTGGTGAAGCCTCCGTCGATCTGGCTTCCTGCATCAGGTGGATCGGTGGGACCTGCGTCGATTCCGGCGTCTGGCTCGCTGGTGCCCGCGTCTGGCGGCTGAGCTCTGGTGAGCGTGGTGATGCGCTCTGCGGTGAGGCGGCCGAACTCAGTCGAGGTCACTCCGAGCCAATCAGCGCCGCTCGTGCTCGAGGCGATACGTGGGTTGAAGTTGCCGTTGCTGGTGGGCACTCCGAAGCCCACGCCCGTGCCGAGGACTTGCCCGCTCGCGCTCAGCTCGATCGCGAGGTCCTGCGCGGTGGAGCCGTGCGTGACGACCACGAAGCTGTTGGAGATGGGATTCCAGGCGACATCGTTCGCGTCGTACGAGGCCACCGCGCTGACGGTGAGGAGGGGGCCGTCGAGGCCATTCGCATCCACCGTCTTCGCGTAGAGCCCGTTGCCGCTCGGTGCGAGACGGAACCAGACCACGAGGAACTGGTGAGTGATGGCGTTGTATGCGAGCTCGGGCACGTACCCCGCGCGCACCGAGGGCTCGAGGAGAATGGGCGTGCCCACCAGCGTGCCGGTGCCACCTTCGATGCGCTGCCCGTGGATGAAGCAATCGTCGTTTCCGACACAGCCTCCGTACACGACCAGGAAGCGGTTGGTGTCGCGGTCCCACGCGATCGAGGGATCGCGCGCGTACGGCACGGTCTCGATGGTGAGGGAAGTTCCGATGAGGGAGCCAGTGCCGCTCACGCGCTGCACCTTGATGTGCGTGCTCGCTCGGTCCTGCCAGCCGATGAGGAACTCGTCGCTCGTCTCTGAGTACGCGACCGTCGCTCCCATCTCCCAGTTGGTGCCGAAGTCAGAGATGTCGAAGTCGGCGGTGAGCGCGGGTTGGTTGTACCGAATGATGCGGCCGCGGACGCGCGTGTCGTTGCCCAGCGTCTCGTGCCAGGTGACGAGGAATGCGTTGTGCGCGGCGCTCCACGTCACCCGCGGGGCCTGGCCGAAGACGTCGGCGGCGTTCACCTTGAAGGCGGCGCCGAGCGCAGCGCCGGTGGCGGAGAGGTACTGGCCTTGAATGTCGTCCGCGCCGCTCACCGCGAGGAAGACGTCGTCGGTGGAGGAGAAGGCCACGTCGGGCCAACGCACCGGGGCGACGCCGGCGGGTGGAGTGATGCTCACGGGGCCGCCCGTGGAGAGCTGGGAGAGCACGAGCAGGGAGAGCAGTGCGGCCATGAGCGGGGTCTAGATTAATTTGCGCTGCAACTGCAAATACGTTGCTCCCTCTCCCTGCGCAGCGGGGAGAGGGTCGGGGTGAGGGGCTACTCTTCCACGTCAGCGCTCGAGAGGTCGGCGTCTTGGTCAACGCCGCCCTTCACGCCGTCGGCCCCGTAGGACCACACCACCGGAACTCCATCGCGCATCTCCCAGAACAGCTCGTTGCCCCAGGGATCCTTCGGCACCTTCTTCAACGCGCGGATCTTCACCATCGGCGCGAAGCCGTCGGCGGGATCCGGATATCGGCCCTTCGATGCGAGATACATGTCGAGTGCCGCTTCTGCGTTCTTCAGATCGAGTCGTGCGGCGTCGATCCGCGCGTTTTGATGAACGCCAATCGCATACACCGCGACTGCGCTCATCAGCATGGCGACGATGGTGATGTAGACGACGATCTCGATGAGGCCGAGGCCTCTCGCGCTTCGCTTCCCTCGTTTTGTTTTCATGGTGGCGCGCGCCGATTGCGAGCGATGTGCCGCTCGCAGATGCCCGAACTCACGAACGAGCCGCTTGGTGCGACGTCGCGTCTGTCAGCGCGCGCACCGCGCTGGGTGCCAGCTTGTCAACCCACACCCCCGGCCCTCTCCCGAAGGGAGAGGGAGACAATTGGTGACTTCGTCGCTTCGCGTTGATTGCCACTTCGCCCGCCCCGTCGGAGACTGGGGCCTCATGAGCAGCGACACGCAGGACCTGGTGCTCCTGGTGGACGACGAGAAGTCGATTCTCGACGTCCTCTCCATGGGCTTCAAACGCGCGGGCATTCCCGTGAAGACCGCCCTCACCGCGGAAGACGCGATCGTGCTGCTCGAGACGCACAAGTTCGACGCGGTGGTGACCGACAAGAATCTCCCCGGCAAGAGCGGCCTCGATCTCCTCAAGCTGATCAACGAGAAGCACGAGCACACCGCGCGGCTGATCATCACCGGCTTCGTGAGCACCGAGTCCGTGCTCGAGGCGATGCGGCTGGGCGCCGACGATTACCTGCTCAAGCCCTTCGAGAGCATCATGCTCGTCATCGAGCGCGTGAAGCAGGCGATGAAGCACCGCAAGGTGCAGATGGAACGCTCCGCGCTCTCGAAGTCGCTGCGCGAGATGGAGAAGGCGCTGCGCAAGAGCGAGTCGACCGCGTTCCAGAAGGGCACCGAGCTCGACCTCTTCCAGAACGTGATGGACCTGCGCATCGAAGACGCCACCGCCGACCTCAAGGCGCGCGTGGAGCAGCTCGAGGCAGAGCTCCAGGTCGAGAAGGAGCGCAAGGTCACGTTGAAGCGGCTCCTCGGTGAGCTGGCTGAGAAGACCACGGGCGATCTCGCCAAGCGTCTCCTCGCCGAAGCAGAGATCCTCGGCTGACCTGAACGAATGCAGCTTCTGCTCGCCTACACCGACGTGAGAAGCGGAGGCGGCGGCGGTTGCTGCTCGCTCTTCTTCATCATTCTCTTCACGTACATTTACCGCTCGGGCGGCACTGACTGGGTGCGCTCGATCGCGGCCTCGATGTTTCCAGGCATCTTCGGCTGGTTCATCTGGAGAGACCGCGAGCTGGGCGCCGGTGCTCGGTGGACCGCGGTGATCATGGCGTCGCTGCACGTGTTCTTCTTTCTGCTCGGAATCACCCTCGCGCTCGCCGCGCCCACGATTCTGCGGAAGATGAACCCGGTGGCGACGATCACCGAGGAGAAGCCCTCTCCTCCGATCGATCTCAGCAACATCCCCGAAGATCCCTCGCTCGGTCTCCATCCTCCTGCGTTCATCACCAGCGATCCCCTGGGCGCGATGGTGACCGTCAACGGTGAGCAGCGCGGCAAGACGCCGATCGACACGCCGCTCAACGCGGGCCAACGCAACGAGGTGAAGGTCGAGCTCGCTGGCTACTTCCCTGACTCGCAGTTCCCCTCGCCCAACGCGCGCGAGCGCATCAACCTCAACTTCACGCTGAAGAGCGCGGCGCGGCTCAAAGTGAGCACCGAGCCCGAGGGTGCGCGCGTGCTGATCGCTCAGAAGGAAGTGCTCGCGAGGACGCCGGGACTGAGCGAGCCGCTCGAGTCGGGCTCCAGTGAAATGCTGGTGCTCCTCGCTGGTCACCAGGCGCACTTCCAGACGCTCGATCTCACCCCTGGTGAAACCGAGCTCACGGTGAAGTTGGAGCCGGGCGTGAAGATCGCCGTCACCTCCATTCCTGATCAGGCGGACGTGTTCGTCGACGGCCGCTGGCTCGGCGTCACGCCCACTGACGTCTACGTCTCGCCGAAGGGCAAGCACACGCTCGAGGTGAAGAAGGAATCGTGGGCGCCTGCGAAGAAGCTCTACACCTCGGTGCCCAGGCCCACCGCGTTCGTCGCGAAGCTCGTCGACACCGAGCGCGTGGCGGCGCAGCAGGCGGTGAATCGGGCTCGGGCGCGCTACGACAAGGTCAACGCGACGCTCGAGAAGCTTCAGTTCAAGATCGAGCACCTCGAGTTCCCGCCCGCGAAGCTCGAGAAGCAGCGCACCCAGATGGAGCAGGACATGGAGAAGGCCGCCATCGCGCTCGAGCAGGCGGAAGCTGCGCTGAGAACCGTCGAGGAAGCCCGCGGTCCCGCTCCCGCACCGAAGGAGGAGGACGCGGAGGATTGAACGTGCTGAGAAGCGCGCATGGCCACCGTGAAGAAGCCGGTTCCTCCTCCTCCGCCGCCCGCTCGTACCTCTTCTGCGTCGTCCGGCAAGCCGCTGCCTCCTTCTGCGAAGCCCGCGGGCCGCACGCCGCAGCTCGACCCTCACGACGGCCCCGAGCACCGCCAGTTTCCCCGCGCGAAGATGACGGTGCCGTTCCGTTTGTGGGTGGGCGACGGAGATGATCTTCGCTTCGAGGCCACCCTTCGCTCGGGCAACGTGTCGGTGAGCGGCGCGTTCCTGGAGTCGAGCTTCTTCCTTCCCGTGGGCACCGAGGTGCGTGCGAGCTTCGCGCTGGATCCTGAAGAGGATCCCGTGCTCGCGCGTGCGCAGATCATCCGCACCGAAACGGGAGGTCGTGATGGCCAGGGACGCACTGGCTTCGCACTCCGCTTCGTGGAGTTCTTCGAGCAGAGCGAAGTGACGCTCGCCCGCTTGTTCCTCGGTGCGCGCTTGAAGGACTTCGCCGAGGGGTACCTCGCATCGAAGCGTGCACGTTCGCTCACCAGTGAGCTCGACCGTTGTGTTGATGCCCTGGCCGCGTGGGAACTGCAGAAGGTCACCACCACCGCCAGCCCGTGGGGACCGAGTACTGACTGAGGTCTAGATCCTTCGTGACCTTCGGGCGTTGAATCCGGACCACGGCGCTTCAGGTCCGGATTGAAGGGACACACAGAAATCTGGTGCCTGATCCCCTCTCGACTCTTTGAGGGATCCCCCTGGGCAGCGCGCCAAGTGTGCGACAGCGATGGGTTTTGTCGGCGGCATCCTGCCTGCACAGGGGGCGACCATGCGACAGACCAGAATTTTCCTCTCGATGGTTGCAGTGATGGCAGTCACGGCGTGCGGACCCACTGGCAACACCCCGTGGGACGAGAATCACGACGGGCTGATCGGTCCCTGCGAAGGCTTGAACCCCACCGCCTGCGACGCCACTCCAGGATGTGAGCCGGACGCGGTCGTGTGCGATCTCGTCTGTCGCGACGATGGCCACGGTGGCTGTCTGCCTTGTCCGGGTGCTGAGACCTGCCGCCCGACGCCGCCTCCTCCTGCGTTCGACTGCGCGACGCTGACCGACGTGCAGTGCATCAACGACTCGCGCTGCGAGCTCGTGGAGTACGCGACGCAGCCTGCGACTCCGAACACCGGCGGTGCCGAGTTCGCGCCTCCCGCGCCTGATCAGCGTCCCGCTGGTCCTCGTCACTGCGTGAATCGTCTGCCCACGGCGTGTGAGACGCTCCCCGTCGATCTCTGCCTTGCGCGTCCTGGTTGTGCGCTCGAGACCACCGTCGCGACCGGCGGGACCGACGTGGCGTGCTTCTCTGAAGAGGGTTGCGCGCGGCCGGCTCCGCAGCAGCGCTGCGTGACGATGCCGCCCGCCGACACCTGCTCCACGCGTGACGCGAACACCTGCACCATCGATGGCCGCTGCACCCTCGAGTACGGAGCGGTCTGCGACATCGCCTGCGAGCCCGGTGGGAACTGCCCGCCGTGCGCTGACCCCACGCCGCGCTGCGTGCCGCTGCCTCCTCCGGATCTCTGCGGTGCGCGCGATGCGAACACCTGCAGCATCGATGGCCGCTGCGTCCTCGAGTTCGGCCCGGTCTGCGACGCGATCTGCGATCCGAATGGCTTCTGCCCGCCCTGCGCGAACCCCACGCCGCACTGCGTGCCCGCGCCTCCTCCCGATGTGTGCTTCGGTCGTGACCTGGCGAGCTGCGAGTTCGATGGTCGCTGCGTGGTGCAGGCCTGGGCGTGCCCCGCGGTTTGCGAGTTCGACGCTGACGGTGGCTGCAAGCCGTGCGACGCGCCTCCCGCGATGTGCGTGCCTGCTCCGGTGACTGACGAGTGCAGCACCCGCGACCTCAACACCTGCAGCATCGATGGCCGCTGCGAGGTGCGTGCGTGGGCGTGCCCGGCGATCTGCATCCCCGATGGCAACGGTGGTTGCCAGCCGTGCGATGCGCCGCCGGTGGAGTGCGTGCCGGTGACCCCCGTTGACCGCTGCAACGGTCTCGATCGCAACACCTGCAGCGCGGTCGGTTGCACGGTGATCGACCTCGACTGCGACGCGCTCTGCCGCGACGACGGTGACGGTGGCTGCCTCCCCTGCGACGCGTTCATCTGCACGTCGGGTGAGGATCCGACCTGGGGCTCGGTCGACGGTGGCAGCGCCGGTGGTGGCGGAACTCCTCCTCCGCGTCCGTAACGCGGAGTGAGCTACGCTGGGCGCTCATGGCTGACTTGAGTGAGCGCCCCTTCAGCACCGGTTGGACGATTCTGAGCCTCGTGCTCTTCCTCGCGGTCGAGCTGATCATCGGCACCTGGCTCGGTCCGCTGATCGCCGGCGCGTACGTATCGCCGATGTTCCACTACCAGGTGCAGATGGCGCTGCATCTCGGCGCGCTCTACCTCGGCGGACTCGCGGTCGGAGTGGTCAGCCCCGGTCGCCGCTTGCTGGAGCCCGCGGTCGGCGCGTTCCTCTCGGTGCTCATCGTGTTCCTGATGAGCTTCTTCATGCCGACCTGGTTCTTCACGTTCGACCTCACCAAGGTGATCGTCGGCGGTGGCATCGGGTTCTTCACCGCGCTCCTCGGGGCGTGGCAGGGCGAGAAGATGATGGGAAACCTCGGTGACGATCCGAAGACCACCACGCGGGGAAAGCTGCGCGCCGCGATGTGGGAGGAAGAGCTCGATGGCCTCCCGCGCGTCGACCGCGTCCGAGACCGGGGGGAGTGAAAGCGGTTAGTCGGTAGCCTGTCACTCCGGGTCGCTGCGGGGCTCAACGCCGCGCATCTTGAGCGGATGGTGTTGTCGCACGAAGGCGCGAGAGACCTCGCACTTCAGATCCTCGAGGGCTTCGATCGGCACTACCGCCAGTTTCGCGCGATCAGCGCGGGCGCGAAGGAGCGTTTCGAAGCAGGCGATTGGCGCTCGGTGCGCTGGGCGAACAAAGAGCGCATCGACATGTACGACGCGCGCGTGCGCGAGACGGTCGGCGCGCTGCTGAAAGTACCCGGGGCGACCGACGACGCGATCTGGCCGTCGATCAAGCACGAGTACGTGGGGCTGTTGCTCGAGCACCAGCAACCTGAGCTCGCGGAGACGTTCTTCAACTCCGTCGCCGCGCGCGTGCTGGCGCGCACCTACTACACGAACCACTACATCTTCTGGCGCCCCTGCGTTTCCACCGAGCACATCGAGAGCCTGCGGCCGGCGTACACCGTCTACTACCCGGCGGAGCTCGGGCTGCGCGCGACGCTGAAGTCGATGTTCATGGACGCGCAGTTGCTCTCGCCCTGGGAGGATCTCGAGCGCGATCTGCACGCGCTGCTGCACGTCGTGAGGGAGTTGTTGCCGAAGCCGCGCGAGGTCACTGCGTCGCTGCAGGTGCACGTGCTGAGCTCGCTCTTCTATCGGTACCGCTCGGCGTATCTGATTGGGCGGCTCGACACCGGCACCACCGAGATTCCGTTCGCGGTGCCGATTCGGAAGAACTCGAAGGGCGAGCTGTACCTGGACGCGTTGCTCGCGGGGCAGGAACAGGTCGGCGCGTTGTTCTCGCTCGCGCGCGCGTACTTCATGGTCGACATGGAAGTGCCGTCGGCCTTCGTCTCGTTCTTGAAGTCGATGTTCCCTTCGAAGTCGACCGCGGAGCTCTACATCGCGCTTGGTTGGGCGAAGCAGGGGAAGACGCTCTTCTATCGAGATCTCTTCGAACACCTGCGCCACTCGTCCGATCGATTCGTGATCGCGCCCGGGGTGAAGGGCATGGTGATGGTGGTCTTCACGCTTCCGTCGTTCCCGTACGTGTTCAAGGTGATCAGAGACACCTTCGAGCCGCCCAAGGACGTCGATCGCCAGAAGGTGATGGAGCAGTACTCGACCGTGAAGTACCACGATCGCGTCGGGCGCCTGGCGGACTCGCTGGAGTTCAGCGACGTGGCGCTTCCTCGCACTCGGCTCGAGCCGGCGCTGCTCGAGGAGTTGGAGAAGTTGGCTCCTTCGCAGGTGGAGCACGACAACGAGCGCGTGGTGTTGAAGCACGTGTACATCGAGCGGCGCATGGTGCCGTTGGATGTGTGGCTCGAGGGCGCGGACGAGTCGCGGCTCAGGCACGGGCTCTACGAATACGGCCAGGCGATTCGCGAGCTCGCGGGTGCGAACATTTTCCCCGGCGACTTGCTGCTGAAGAACTTCGGAGTGACCAGAGCGGGGCGCGTGGTGTTCTACGACTACGACGAGCTCGCGCGCGTGACGGATTGTTCGTTCCGCAGGTTGCCCACCCCGAGCAATGACGACGATGAGCTTCGCGGAGAGCCGTGGTTCTTCGTAGGCGCGACCGACGTGTTTCCTGAAGAGCTTCCGACGTTCCTCTTCAACACGGGGAAGTCGCGGGAGATGTTCCTCGCGATGCACGGAGACCTCGCCACCGCGGAGTTCTGGCAGGCGAAGAAGGATCAACTGGTGCACGGGATTGAAGACGACGTGATGCCGTATCCCGAGGCGCGGCGATTTCCGCATCCGCATCGGTGATCCGAGCTCAGTTGATTTGAACTAAGGAGCGCGCTTCGTTCCCCGCATCACTGACCGCGCGGGAGGGGGCAAATCAACTGAGCTCAGGAATCAGCGGCGTGCACGTCGGTCACTCCTTCAAGCAGCGCAAGCCGCAGGGTGAGTTCGACGTCATCGTGATCGGCTCGGGCATTGGTGGACTCGTCGCGGCCGCCGCGCTCGCGAAGTACGGGCAGAAGCGGGTGCTGGTGCTCGAGCGGCACTATCGAATCGGCGGCTACACGCATGTGTTCACTCGGCCCGGCTACGAGTGGGACGTCGGCGTGCACTACGTCGGATCGGTGGGCGAGGGCGGGATGTTGAAGCCGCTCTTCGATCGGCTTACGGAGGGCGCGCTGAAGTTCGCTCCCTTGCCTGATGCGTACGACGTGATCGAGCTGGGTGGTCGCCGCTACGAGTTGGTCGCTGGTGCTTCTCGGTTCGTCGAGAAGTTGGCGGCGTACTTTCCGTCTGAGCGGAGTGTGATCGAGGCGTACGTGAAGCGCGTGCAGATGACTGCGCGGCGTCGCCAGGTCGCGTTCAGCGCCGTGCCGGGCTCCTCGAAGGATTTCGAGACCACGCGCGAGGTGCTCGACTCGCTCACGAAGAATGAAGAGCTGATCGCGGTGCTCACGGGGCAGTACGGCGATTACGGGTTGCCACCGAGGAGCTCGAGCTTCGCGATGCATGCGACGGTGGTGGAGCACTACCTCGAGGGGGCGTTCTATCCGGTGGGCGGGTCGTCGCAGTTCGCTCGCACGTTGGCTCCGAGCATCGAACGCGCAGGAGGACATCTCGCGCATTCGGTGGAAGTGGCGTCAGTGCTGCTCGAAGAAGGCCGCGCGGTCGGAGTGACGTTGAGTTCGGGCGAGGTGATCCGGGCTCCGTTGATCATCAGCGACGCTGGCCTCGCGAACACGTACGGACGACTGCTGCCGAAGTCTTCTGAGTTCGCGAGCGCGCCGCCCTCGTCGGCGTACCTGTGTCTCTATTTGGGCTTCAAGCACACCGACGCCGAGCTCGGGCTCACGGGGACCAATCTCTGGGTGTATCCGAACGAGCGTCACGACGAGAACGTGGAGCGCTTCGCGGAGGATCCGAACGCGCCGTTCCCGATGCTCTATTTCTCGTTTCCTTCAGCGAAGGATCCGGACTTTCAGCGGAGACATCCAGGGCGAGCGACCGTCGACGTGATCACGATGGCGCGCTGGGAGTGGTTCGCGAGATGGCAAGGGACGCAGTGGCAGAAGCGAGGGGCTGAGTACGAGGCGCTCAAGAGTTCGTTCAAGCAGCGGATGTTGGACGCGGTGTACCGGCGGCTGCCGCAGCTGAAGGGGAAGGTGGATCACGCGGAGTTGTCGACTCCGCTGACCACGGCGCACTTCGCCGGGCATCCACGCGGGGAGATCTACGGACTCGACGCGTCACCTGCGCGAATGGCGATGCCCGTGAGCGCCAGGACGCGAGTGCCTGGGTTGTTCCTCACCGGTGCGGATTTGGCGACGTGTGGCGTCGGCGGCGCGGCGTACGGTGGTGTCCTTTGCGCCGGCGCGATCCTCGGGATGAAGCCGATGTCCGAGCTGGTGAAGCGCTAACAGCAGCCTGAAGGGGACTTGGGTCTGTTGGTGAGATCGGCGTGCTCGCCACGTGTCCGCTTCCATTGGGGCTTGTTAGATCCTCTGCATGGCCAGCGAGCGTCCCGTGCGAGTCGCCGTCGTCGGCGCAGGGCCGGCTGGCTTCTTCACTGTGGAAGCACTGCTGAAACAGACCTCGCGCCTCTTCGAAGTCGATCTCATCGAGCGACTTCCCACGCCCTTCGGACTGGTGCGCTCGGGTGTCGCGCCTGATCACCAAAAGCTCAAGAGCGTCACCAAAGCCTTCGAGAAGATCGCGAAGCTCCCTCGCTTCCGCTTCCTCGGGAACGTGACCGTCGGCAAAGACATCACCGCCGAAGAGCTCGCGACTCACTACGATCAAGTCGTCTACGCGGTCGGCAGCGCCACTGATCGGCACCTGGGAATTCCCGGCGAGAAGCTGAGTGGCTCGCACGCCGCCACCGAGTTCGTCGGTTGGTACAACGCGCACCCCGACTTCCGCGAAGCGCACTTCGATCTCGACGTCGAACGCGCGGTGGTCATCGGCGTGGGCAACGTCGCCCTCGACGTGGCGCGTGTGCTGCTGCGCGATCGCGACGAACTCGCAAAGACAGACATCTTTGGACCCGCACTCGAGGCCCTGAGGACGAGCCCGATTCGCGAGGTCGTCCTCGTCGCGCGACGTGGCCCCGCGCAGGCGGCCTTCACTCCGATCGAGTTGCAGGAGTTCGCCGAGCTGCCATCGATCCGCACGCAACTCGATCCCGAACAGTTGAAGGTCAGTCCCGCTGATTTCGATCACGCCGACGCCGCCGCGCGGAAAAACGTCGAACTCATGCATCAGCTCGCGGCGAGTCCCCGAGCCGGCTCGCGAACGCTGAGGATCGAGTTCCTTGCGTCACCCGTGGAGATACGAGGTGACCAACGCGTGAAGAGCCTCCGCCTCGAGCGAAACGAAGTGGTGAACGGCAAAGCCCGAGGCACCGGCACGTTCTTCGAGCTGGAGACCGGGCTCGTCTTCCGCTCCATCGGTTACTTCGGCGAACCACTTCCCGGAGTGCCCTTCGATCCCGGCACCGGCACCATCCCCAACCACGACGGCCGCGTGCTCCCGCGCGTCTACGCCGTGGGCTGGATCCGCCGCACCGCCACCGGAGTGATCGGCACCAACAAGGTCGACGCGCACACCGTGGTGGAGAAGATGATCGAAGACGCGCCCTCGCTCCCGGAGGTACCGCGGAGCGGAATCACCGCCCTCCTGGAACAGCGAGGCGTGCGCGTCACCACCTGGGACGACTGGTCGAAGCTCGATCGGCTCGAGGTTTCAGCCGGCCAGAAGCTCGGGAAAGTGCGAGAGAAGTTCCCCTCCGTGAGCGCCATGCTGAAGGCCCTTCTCGTGTAGCCTCCGCCCCGGACTCACTCCCCCGGGGGCCCCATGGATCGACGTGACGTACTCAAGCTCGGCGCGGTCGCCAGCCTCAGCGGCAGCAGCTGTGCGGGCCTGCTCGCCAACCCCGGCTCCGTCAGCGTCGGAGAGATGAACGGCTTCCTCGCCTCGCTCGACACCGCGCTCGACAACATCGCGAGCGGCAGCTTCTTCGAGAGATTCCTCCCCGCGAATCAGAGTCCCGAGATCAGCGCGCGCGCGAAGCACGGTGAAGAACTCACCAAGAAGACGCTCCGCTCGTTGCTGCTCGTCGGCACCTTGCAGGAGCTCCCGCCCGAGCAGCTCGCGCACGCAGGGGTGCAGCAACGCCTGCGCAATTCGATGGGCGAATTCGACGATGCGATGTTCGGCATGAACTCGCTGCTCGAAGGTCTCTCGTCCACGGAGCGCACGGAGATCTCGAAGGCGCTCCAGGAGAATCCCACGCTCGGCATGAAGGTGATGGGCGCGGTCGACGAGGAGGCCGCGAACTTCGGTGTCTCGATGAAGCAACGCTCTCGCCTGCGCGCGATCTCGAGCCACACCTGCTCGCGGCTGCGTCAATCGCCCGAGCTCACGCTCACCGAGTACACCGGGAAGATGCGGAAGGTGGCCGCGCGTCACGGAGCACGCTCCGAGCTCGAGCGCACCACCGCCGCGGCGATCGGCAACGCGCTGCTGTGGCAGGGCCAGTCGAACGACGGGACCTCCGCGGGCGGAGAATTGAGCCCGCCACCGCCGCCTCCTCCTCTGCCCCCGCAGGAGACGCCGGGCTCCACCGCGGCGCCGATTGATCAGGGCCAGGCGCAGCAGCCGCAGCCGCGCCAGGGCGTGCGGCCGAGCCACGTAGTGCTCACCGCGGGTGGCATCGCGCTCGGTCTCGGGGCCGCGCTCTTCGGCATCGGTTTCGCCACTTCGTCCTCGAGCGGCGGCGTGGGCCTCGCGCTCGGAATCACTTTCGGTGCGCTGCTCGGCATCGCGGGCCTCATCACGTTGATCGTCGGTCTGATCCTCCTCGCCGCCGGAAAGTGAAGTGAAGGCTCCGGTCGTCATCACGGGTCAGGGCGCGGTCTGCGCGCTCGGCGTCGGTCTCGAAGCGATCTGGTCCGAGCTCGAGCAAGGGCGCGATGGCATTCGAGTCATCGAGCGTTTCTCCACGGAGGGCTTCAGCACGCACCTCGCGGGCATGGTGCCGCTCCCCGGCAAGCTCGAGGTGGACGACGCGAAGGGCTCGCGCGCGCGCTGCGTGCAGTACGCGGTGCTCGCGGGGCGTGAGGCGCAGAAGAGATCCGGTCTGTCGTTGCGCGATCCGAAGCGAGTCGCACTCGTGCTCGGCACCAGCATGGGCAGTCATCTGGGCGGACTCCACGAAGCGAGCGCCGAGGTCGCGGCGGGACTGGGAATCGAAGGTCCGGTGATCACCGTCTCCACCGCGTGCGCGTCGTCCACCAACGCGCTCGGTATTGGACGTGAGTTGCTCGATCAGGGACTCGCTGACGTGGTGCTCGCAGGCGGCAGCGATGTGCTCGCTCCGGAGATCTTCACGGGCTTTCACGCGCTCGGACTGCTGAGTGCGAGCAAGTGTTCGCCATTCAGCGAAGTGGTGGGCACCACGCTCGGCGAAGGTGCGGGTTTCCTCGTGCTCGAGCGTGCGCCTGAAGCGGACGCGCGGGGCGCGCCGTTCGTCGCGTGCTTGTCGGGCTACGCGCTCAGTGCGGACGGCTACCACGCGACTTCTCCCGAGCCGTCGGGCGCAGGAGTGGCGCGCGGGCTCAAGAGCACGCTGGAAGATGCGGGACTGCTTACGACTGACGTCGCGTACGTGAACGCGCACGGCACGGGCACCGCGGCGAACGATCCCGCGGAGTGGCTCGCGATCAGCCAGGTCTTCGGAGACAAGCTCGCCGTGAGTTCGACCAAGAGCTACCTCGCGCACGCGCAGGGCGCGGCGGGCGTGCTCGAGCTGATCTGCACGCTGCTGGGCATGGAGCACGGACAGGTGCTCCCCACGTTGCATTTCACGAAGCCGCGTCGGCGAGGACCGACGGATCCGATCGCGCAGGACCGTCCGCGCGCTCTCGAAGTGGAGCACGCGGTCTGCACGAACTCCGCGTTCGGTGGTGCAAACGCGTGCGTGTCCGTCTCGCGCGAGGTGACTCCACGCCGTGCGATCAAGTCGCGACCCGTCTACGTCTCTGGAGTTGGCGCGCTGATCCCCGAGCAGAAGCGCCTCACGAAGTTCCGCCTCGAGTCAGTGATGCAGGCAGCCGACACGCGCGGAATGGATCCTTCGTCGCAGACGCTCACCGCGGCGGTCGCGCTCGCCTTGGCGGATGCGAAGTTCACGGTGAGCGGTGCTGCTCGTGAGCGCACCGGAATCTTCGCTGGAGCGACCAACGCGTCTCCCTTCTCGTGGGAGGAGTTCCGCTCGAGCGTGAGGGATCGCGGGTTGGTGAAGGCGTCCGCGCCGGCGTTCACACGATTGGTCCTCAACAGCGCGGCGGGGACTGCGTCTCGTTTGCTTGGCCTTCGCGGTCCGACCACCACTGTCACCTGCGGCGGCGGAAGCGGACTGCTCGCGCTCGTGCTCGCTGCGATTCATCTCGAGTCGCGTACGGACGCGGATCGCATCGTGGTCGCCGCCGTGGATGAAGTGGATCTCGCGCGCGATACCGGCCGCAGTGATGCCGCGGTCGCGATGTTGCTCTCGACGACGGTTGCTCCCGTTCGTGTTGCAGGTTGGGCGGCCTCTGGCGCCGGGCACCTCGACGATGCGATCGCTCATGCGTTCCGCATGGCGGGAGTCGATTCGCTTCCCCGAGCTGCATTGACCAGTGACGCGCTCGCGAGTGCCTCGTTGCTCGCATGCGTCGAAGGCACACGCGCGCTGCGCCTCGCGCCGGGCCACACCTTGATCACCGATGTCTCGACCGCGGCCTCCTGCGCCGTGGTCCTCGAACGGAGCACCGCATGACTCCCAATCTCATGGCGTACCTCGAGCGGCGCGCGAGCCTGCTCGCCCGCGTGCGCCGCGTGTTGATCGAACAGCTGCATGTGCAGCGCACGCCCGAGGAGATCGATCCCGACGCTCCGCTCTTCGGCACGGGGCTGGGTCTCGATTCAGTCGACGCGGTCGAGCTCGTGGTGAGCCTCGAGACGGAGTTCTCGTTCCGCCTCGATGACGACTCCACTTCGCGTGCGTCGATGCGCACCGTGAACAGCCTGGTGGACCTGGTGATCCGCAAGCAGGGAGGCGCGTATGTCGCTGCCTGAGGAACACCTCGCGATCCGCACCACCACCGCGCTGTGCGAAGCGTCGCACGTGGTCACTCTGCGGGTGGGCGGCGCATCTGCCTTCGCCACGCTCGATCGCATTTGCCCGGCGACGCTCTCGCTACAGGACACGCAGCTGCGTCCCACCGTCTTGCTTCGCGAGGACGGCACGGTCTTCGCCGATGCCTACGTCGCGCGGGATGACGAACGCTACTTCCTGATCTGTGAGGGCCCGAGCAGTGCGGAGCTGGAAGCGTGGGTGCGCAAGCACGCGGTCGGCGCGGAGCTCGAGCTCGAGCTCGAGCGTCTCGACGGCACTCACCAGATGCTCTCGGTGCACGGACCGTGGGCGTGGGAGTTCCTCGCCGCGGTGCTCGGGCCCGACGTCATCGGCATGCCGTATCTCTCGTTCATTCGCGCCGACGGCGGAGTGACCTGCTTCCGCGCGGGGAAGACGGGCGAGTACGGCTACGAGCTCCTCGTTCCGAATGCGGAGCTCGATTCGTTGCGAAGCGAGCTGATGAAGCACGGTGCGACGTTCGAGCTGAAGACCGTGAGTCTGGAAGCGCTCGATCGGTGCGCGCTGGAGAACTGGTTCTTCAACATCCGCCACGAGGGCAAGGCGGGCCTCGGTCCCGTCGAGCTCGGGCTGCAGTGGAGACTCGCTCCGGGGAAGAAGTACGTGGGCTCCGAGGCAGTGAAGGCGAGCAAGCGCGTCGCGCGGCTGACCTGCATCGTCGCGGAGGGCGCGGTGAAGCCCGGAGACGCGGTGATGCTCGGCGCGCAGGAACTCGGGAGGATCGTCACGGCTGCTGAGTCATCCACGCTCGGAAAGTGGATCGGCGCTGCGCTGATCGAGATCCAGTTCGCAGTGCCGGGGATCACTGGGTTGACGATCGGTGGTCACGGCGCACGTACGGCTTCGCCTCCGCTGATCAACAACCGCAGCCTCTACGTGAGCCCGCAACGACACTCGTGGGCCGATCGCAAGTCGACCGAGTTCCCGGGGATTTCGTGAAGAGGTTTCAGGACAAGACGGTGCTCGTCACCGGTGCTTCTCGCGGTCTTGGTCGCGCGATCGCCCTCGCGTTCGGAGCGGAAGGCGCGTTCGTGTTCGTCGGCTATCGCGCGGGCGCGACGGCCGCGGCCGAGACGCTGGAGCTCATTCGCGGTGCGGGCGGTGATGGAGCGACTGTCGGCTTCGACGTCACGGACGCGACGAAGGTCGACGAAGCGGTGGCGTGGATGCTGGTTGCGAGGCCGCAGCTCGATGTGGTGGTGAACAATGCTGGTGTCGCGCGCGATGAGCTCTTCCCGGTGATGCAGAAGGAGAGCTGGCGCCAGGTGATCGCCACCAACCTCGATGGCACGTTCAATGTCTGTCGAGCCGTGGCGCGACCGATGATGGGCAAGAAGCGCGGCGCGATCGTGAACGTGGCGTCCATCGCGGGGCAGCGCGCGAGCGTGGGGCAGGTGAACTACGCGGCGTCGAAGGGCGGGGTGCTCGCACTGACCCAGAGCCTCGCTGCCGAGCTCGCGCCGCGAGGAATTCGTGTGAACGCCGTGGTTCCGGGTGTCTGCAGCACGGGAATGGCGGAGGTGCTCGATCGGCGGCTCCTCGACGCGCGCAAGGCACAGATTCCGCTCGGTCGTTTGGGCACCGGAGAGGAGATCGCGAAGACGGTGCTCTTCCTCGCCTCCGATGACGCGGCCTACGTGGTGGGGCAGGCGCTGGTGGTCGATGGTGGCCTGACGCTGTGATCGCGTTCGTCTTTCCCGGGCAGGGCGCACGCAATGTGCTCGCTGCAGTGAAGATGATCTCTCTCGCCCTGCGGGAGAGGGTCCGGGTGAGGGCAGATGAACTCGAAGCTCAAGGCGGCAGAGCGCTCGAAAGAACCGAAGTCCTCCAACCAGTCCTGACCGCCATCTCACTGAGCATCCACGCAGAACTCGAGCGAGCAGGAATCAAACCCGCATATGTCCTCGGCCACTCACTCGGCGAACTCATCGCGCACGCAGCCGCCGGAGCACTCACTGCAGAAGCCGCGGTCGACCTTGCCAGGCATCGTGGCGAACTCATGGCGAGAGAAGCCGCGAAGTTCCCAGGCGGTCTCGTCGCGCTCAGCTCCCTCGAACGAGCGAAGGCCAGCGGACTCACCCTCGCAGCCGTGAACGCGTCCGATGAAGTCGTGGTGAGCGGACCCGAAGACGCGATCAAGAAGCTCCGCGGAACGAGAGTCCCCGTCGCAGGTGCGTGGCACAGCGAAGCGATGCGCGGCGCAGTCGAAGAGTTTCGTTCCGCACTTGGAGCGGGCGCACCACTGAAGATCCCGGTGATCAGCACGCTCGACGGCGCGCTCAATCATCCACTGAGCTCTCTCGCAGATCAGCTCGTCAAACCGGTGCACTTCACGCGCGCGCTCCAGGGCGCAGTGGAGAAGGGCGTCACCACCTTCGTCACCGTCGGACCCGGCGCAGTCATTCGCGGACTCATCCG
>CBIHPJ010000070.1:0-18150 GCA_966211295.1 uncultured Myxococcales bacterium
CGCGCAAGAGCTCGCGGCGGTGGTCGGTGATGCGCCGATCATCGAGCGCGTGACGGCGCCGACCGCGGCGTCTGCCGGACAGAACTTCCTCCTCGCGTGGAACACCATCGGCGCGGCGAAGGTCGGCGTCGAAGTGGGCGGCGAGCTGGTGTTCGAGACGCAGCCTTCCGAAGTCGCGCGCGCGGCGGCGGGTTCCGTGCTGCTCCCGGCGCCCGCGGTGCAGACCACGTACACGGTGGTGGCGACCAACGCGCGCGGAGTCGCCGTGCGCCAGTCCGTGAACGTGCGTCCCGCGCTGCTGCCGACGATCACCTCGTTCACGCTCACGCCGCCCACCATCGCGAACGCGGGCGAGCAGGTGACCGCGCGCTGGACCGCGACGAACGCGCGCCGCATTCAGCTGCGCACGCAGGGCGGTCCGACCATCGCGATCGAGACGCAGCAGCTGAACAGCGGCTCCATCAACTTCATCGCGGGCTCGGCGGCGACGATGGTGCTCGAGGCGTACAACGAGGCCGAGGAGCGAGCGATCGCCACGGCGACGCTGCGGCTCAATGGCACTCCGGTGGCGACGGTCACTCCTTCGCCCACGCTGCGCGGAAGCAACGCGACGCTCACCTGGAACCTGAACGCGCTCGGCGTGACGGACGTGGTCGGTCTCGCCACGGCTGCTCCCGCGGCGATCGGCGGCAGCACGCGCTTCGTCGATCTCTCTACCGACGTGAACGCCACCGAGGTGCTCTTCGCCGACCGCGCGAACGGCGCGGCTGAGCTCCGGCTGCCCGCGGGCTTCCGCTTCCCGTTCCTCGGAGTGGAGCGCTCCACGCTGTGGGTCTCCGTCAATGGCTTCATCGCCGTCGCGGCTCCCGCGGCGCTGAGCGCCAACGCAGACATCTCGGCGAGCGGCAACACCGCGCCCACCATGCTCGCGCCGTACTGGGACGATCTCACGCTCGGCCCCACGTCGAAGGTGTGGAGCGGCTTCGGTCCGCGCGCGCAGACCGGTGAGCGCGTGTTCATCATTCAGTGGAGCCAGGCGGAGCTCGCCGGCACCACCGGCACCAGCCTCACGTTCCAGGTGCAGCTCACGGAGACGGGTGAGGTCTCGTTCCTCTACCAGACGCTCACGGGCGCGGACGGTGCGAGCGCGACGGTCGGTGTGAAGGAAGCGACGCAGGGCGTGGTGCAGCGCCACGCGTTCAACACCGCCGCCTCGGTCGCCGAGGGCATGGAGCTCAACTACTTCTCGGGCGGTCCGGTGAGCAGCACGCTCGCCTTCATCGCCGAGACCTCGAAGACCATCTCGTTCTTCGGTCGCACCGGCTCCGGACTCGTTCCGGTGAGCGTGCCGCTGGTCGCGCTCGGCGCGGGCGACATTTTGGTGAACGAAGCGATGCCGTTCCCCGAGCCTTCGGTCTCAGGCACCGGTCAGTGGGTCGAGCTGCGAAACACCATCGACACCGCGATCGATCTCGGCGGCGTCACGCTCAAGTCCACCGGCTCGGCGGATGGCGGCTTCACCTTCCCTCCCGGAGTGACGTTGCCTCCGCTCGGCTTCCTCGTGGTGGGGCAGAGCACCAACGCGACGGCGAACGGTGGCGCGGGTGTGACGGTGGTGGCGAATGATCTCCCGCTCGACATCGCGGGCGACACGGTGACGTTGCTGCTCGGCACGGAGCCCGTCTCCAGCCTCACGTGGACTACGAGTACGGAAGGACGCTCGGTGCAGGTCGCTGAAGGCCTGCTCACAGGACCTGGTGGCGGCACGGGTCCGGTTTGCAACACCGGCACGCGCACCTTCGGACCGAACGGCGCGATCGGCACGCCCGGCGCGGAGAACGAGCGCTGCTCGCCGTACCGCATCGATCGCATTCCCGGCGGCTACGTCGACCTCGGCGCGACGGGCACGGAGTTGCTCGCTTCAGCGAGTGACTACACCGGCATCGGCACCATCCAGCTGCCCGTGCCGTTCACGTATTACGGCCAGCCGTACAACGAGATCTTCGTCACCATGGTCGGCTTCTTCTGCTTCGGCGATGTGCTGCCGACGGTGGGAAGCACCTCGGGCTACGTCGCGAACAACGACACGCTCCCCGGCACCACGCAGCCCAACGGAGTGGTCGCTCCGTTCTGGGATCACCAGGTGCGCAACACCAACGGCCGGCTGCTGATGAGGCGCGACGCGAACCGCACCATCATCTCGTGGCAGGACTTCCGCCTCTACGCGACCACCTCGTCGCTCAACTACCAGGTGCACCTCTACGACTCGGGAGCGATCGAGTTCCACTACGGCACCTTCACGCTCGCCAGCGGACTCGATGCGCAGGGCCGCGGCAGTGAGGCCACCGTGTGGCTGGAACAGCCCGGAGGAGGCAGCGCTGTCTCCGTGGGCGTCGATACCGACAACACCATTCAGCAGAACTCGGGGATCCGGTTCACGCCATGAACTCGCTCAAGCTCACTCCGTTCCTCGCCGTCGCGCTGCTCGCTGGTTGTCCTGAGCCGCTCAAGCCCGAGCCGCTGGAGCCTGCTCCGCGCATCTCGAGCTTCACCTCCTCGGAGACGAAGGTCGCCGCGGGCTCGCAGGTCACGCTCACCTGGGCCACAGAACGCGCGACCGAGGTCGTGCTCGAAGAGCTTTCGCTCGGCTCGGTGGGCAACGACTCCATGAGCGGCTCGCTGGTGGTGACCATCACCAAGAACTCGCTCTTCACGCTCACCGCTCGCAACGCGCGCGGCGCGGCCCAGCGCGCGGTGGTCGGTGTCTCGGTGGCGGAGGCTGAAGGAGATCTGCTGCTCACCGCGACTGCGACGGAGATCAACTCCGGTGACGCCGTGACGCTCGCGTGGTCTGCGATGGGAGCGAGCGCGGTGACGTTGAGCACTCCGGCTGGTGCGGTTGATCTGGGTGGGCAAGTGGAGAGCGGCGCGGTCACCGTGACGCCCACCGCGACCACCACGTACACGCTCGCCGCCGGCACTCGCACCGCGATGGTCACCGTGAAGGTGCGTCCGACCATCGTGAGCTTCACGTCTTCCGCTGACGCGCTCGACGTCACGGATGCAGGCGCTTCGATCACCCTCACCTGGGCCACTGCGAACGCGGAGCGCGTGCAGTTGCTCACTCCGACGCGCGGCACGCTGCACGACTCGGCCGACGCCGGGATGCTCGCGAGCGGCAGCTACACCGACGTGCTCGCTGCGCCGATCGATCCCAGCCGGATCTTCCGCTACCAGCTGCAGGTCAGCGGCGCTGGCGAGACGGTGTCGCGCACCATCTCCCTGCCGGTGCGCGGTCACCCCGTGATCCTCTCGCTCACCGCGCCTCGCTTCGCGCGCAGCGGCCAGCCCGTCACCGTGGCGTGGACCACCAGCGGTGCGCAGCAGCTCTCGCTCTTGCAGAACGGCGTGGAGATCTACCGCTCGTCGAACTCGACGGCCGCCGCCGCGGGCAGCGTGGACATCATCGCGCCCTCGATGAACGTCACCTTCGAGGCAGTGGCCACCGGCGCGCTCGGTGAAGATCGCTCGAGCGTGGAGGTCGAGGTGGTGCACCAACCGAGCATCACGCTCTCCACCAATCCCGCGAGCGTCGCGCGCGGCGCTCCCTTCACCTTGAGCTGGAGCGGCCAGTCGGTGCGCTCGCTGCAGCTCTACGGCACCGACGGCAGGTTGCTGCACGAGCAGAGCGACGTGACCGACACCGGCACGCTCCCGCTCACCTTCCGCCTCGGTGGCTCGGGCACGTACCGCGTGGTCGCGAACAACGGCCTCGGGGATCTGATCAGCTCCTCGCTCACGGTGAACGTGACCAATCCGTTCACCCTCACGCCGAACCTCACCAGCACCATCCGCTCGGGTCAGCGCGTGTCGCTCTCGTGGCCGGGCGGCGAGACGTTGCTCGGCTTCCCGCACGACGACGTGCAATTGCGCACGACTTCGACCGGCTTTGACGACATCTCGGCTACCGGCACCGCGCTGGCGTTCACCGGTACTGCGCGCGACGACGAGACCGCGCCCATCGTCACCACGTTCCGTGCGCCGTTCTACGGACGCATCGTGGGCGAAGTGATCAACGTGAGCACGAACGGATACCTCACGTTCGGCTTCATCGGTCGCACCAACTACGTCGACGTGGCGCTGCCCACTGCGAAGATGGAGCCGCTCTCGCTGGTGCCGTACTGGGAAGACCTGCGCATGGCGTCGGCCACCGCGCAGTGGCAGGTGAAGACCGTCGGCCCGCTGGACGTGCTGATCGTTCAGTGGACCGGCGCGGCCACGCTCACTCCCGCCACCACCAACACCTTCCAGGTGAAGGTGTGGAGCAACGGGCAGATCGACTTCGAGTACCAGACCATGGCCGCGGTCGCCGGCCACTCTGGCCTCCAGGGTCCGCGCGGTGACGAGGGTTTCGCGATCGGCGTTCCCACTTCGGGAAGCGGCGTGACGTTCTTCGCGCCGAAGACGAGCCCGGTGACGTTGCCCGCGCGCAGCCGTGCTGCGTACGGCGGAATGATCGACGTGGGCGGCACGCTCGTTCCCGTGAGCGTAAGCCTCGACGTGGTGCGCCCCGAGGAGCTGCAGCTCAGTGAAGCGATGATCGAGCCCGCCGCGGCGGTGGGCGCTTCGGGCCGCTGGTTTGAGCTCTTCAACGCGCGCGACACCGCGGTCGATCTCACCGGCTGGACCTTCGATCTGCCTGACGGCGGCTCTGGTGCGCTCGGTGGCTCGATTCCTCCGAACGGCGTGCGCGTGTTCGGCACCTCGAGCGATCGTTCACTCAACGACGACGCCGGAGTCGACGTGCAGCTCACCGGCTTCGACATCAACGGCACGCTCGGCAGCTTCACCTGGGGCTCGAGCGGCGCGTTCGGCAGCTGGTCGTGGAACAACCCCACCACGGGCATGTCGATCGTGAGCGACTACGGCCCGTATCGCTACAGCACCGACGTCACCGCTTCGCTCTCGCGCCCGCAGGTCTGCACGGGCAGCGGCACCTACGGCAATCAACCCACGCTCCAGCGCGGCACTCCGGGCAGCGACGGCACCTGCGGCTTCGGCTACCGCTGGAGGCCCACGCGCTTCGGCTACTACGACATCGCGTCCACCGGCACGCAGCTGGTGGCGAACACCACCACCGCGACGGTGGTGAATATCGATCTCTCCGCCGCGCCGTTCCCCTTCTTCGGAACACCGCGCACCGGCGTTCGCGTCTCGGCTGACGGGTACCTCACCTTCGATCTCACGTCGGCGAACAACGTCTTCTCGAGCAACTTCCCCTCGACCACCGCGCCCAACTCGGTGATCGCGGTGTACGCCGACGATCTCGGCGGGCGCCTCGCGAACAGCTCGGTGAAGTACCGCCGGGTCGGGCTGAATGAAGATCCCTTCGCCGCCGCGCCGCACTGGATCGTGCAGTGGAGCCACTGGTCGCACGTCGCCGACGACGACTTGAACTTCCAGGTGAAGCTCTTCGACGACGGCGTCATCGAGTTCCACTTCGCCGCGATGACCAGCGGTCCTTCGACCACGCCGTACGGCTCGGGCATCAGTGCCAACACGTGGATCGAGAACGCCGCCGGAACGCAGGCGCTCACCATCAACGCCACCTCTGAGACGCCGGGCATCTCGCCCTTCACCGCCTACCGGATCAGCCCCCGATGAAGCGCGACTCTGGAGCCTTCGCCATGAACCGCATCTCTCTCGCACTCCTCGTCACGCTCACCGCGCTCGGTTGCAAGCGTGAGCAGCCACGCACCGAGGTCCCGCCCTCTCCGACCATCGATTCGTTCACCTCGTCTTCGCTCGACGTGGCGGCAGGTGAATCAGTCACGCTGAGCTGGAAGGTGTCGAACGCCACCAGCATCGAGCTGCGTGAAGCGACGCTCGGCGCGCTGCCCGTCGCGGTCGATGTCTTCGAAGGCACGCTCGCGGTGAATCCGCAGGTGAGCTCGCTCTACGTGCTCACCGCGCAGGGACCGAGCGGCACCGACGCACGCGCGATCTCCGTCACGGTCGATGCGGCCTCAGGGAGCGTGACGTTCCAGGCGCTCCCTCCGGTGATTCCGGGTGGTGAGAGCACCACGCTGGTGTGGCTTGCTCCGGGTGCATCACAGGTCTCGTTGAGCGCTGGTGGTCAGAACATCGATCTCCAGGGCCAGCTCACCAGCGGCGCCGTGACCGTGCGTCCGCTCCTCGACACGCTCTACACGCTCACCGTCGATGGCCAGGCGAAGACTGTGCAGGTCACCGTGCAGGCCGCGATTCTCCGCTTCACCGCCGCGCGCATGGCGGTCGAGTCAGGCGATCCCGTGGCGCTTTCGTGGGACACCGCGGGCGCCACGAAGGTCACGCTCTCGAGCGAAGGCCGCGGCGTGCTCTTCCAGTCGAGCACCACCATGGTGCAGTCGGGCACGTTCACCGACACCGCGCCGATGCTGCCGATCGACGGCGTGGTCACCTACGAGCTGGAGATCGAGAAGGGCACGGATCGTGTCTCCCGCACCCTCGAGGTCTTCGTGGGCACGGGTCTCTCCATCGTGCGCCTGGACGCTTCGCAGGTGGCGCTGCGTGGCGGTGCGTACGCGGTGCGCTGGACGACGGTGGCCGCGGAGCAGGTCGAGCTTCGCGTCGACGGCGCTGCGCTCTTCGTGACCTCGAACCCCGCGCAGGCGCTCAGTGGTTCCTTCAGCTTCCCCACGCCGATGAATGACTTCGCCCTCGAGCTGATCGCCACCAACGCGCGTGGCGGACGAGCGCAGCAGCGCACGCAGATCGACGTGGTCGGGATTCCCACCGCGGTGACGCTCAACACCTCACCTTCCACGGTGACGGCGGGCAGCTCCACGATGCTCAGCTGGACCTGCCCCGAAGCGCGCCGGGTGCGCATCACCGACGACGATGGTCAGCCTGTCTTCTCCACCACGGGCCAGGCCGCGGAGCAGGGCGGCGTCGCGGTGTTCCCGAATCGCGCGAGCACCACGTACACCATCACCGCGGACAATCTCCTCGGCAGCGCTCCGGTCACGGCATCGACGACGGTCACCGTGACTGGCAACGCGCTCACGGCGACTACCTTCCCTCCGTACGTGCCCGCCGGAAGCCGTGTCTCGGTGAGCGCGAGCTTGCCTGACGCGTTGCTGGTGGGCTTCCCGCACTCGCAGGTGCTCACCGGCACGCGCGCGGACTTCATCGACATTCGCGGCACCGGCCAGCAGCTCGACATCACGCAGACGCCCGGAGTGCTCGCGATTCAGGTGCCCTTCACCACGTGGCTCTGGGGCCAGCGCCAGAGCGGCAACCTGGTGATCTCCCGCGCGGGGTGGATGGCGTGGAACGCCACCGTCGCGGTCGCCTCGAGCGAGTCGGCGATGCCCAGCACCTCGGCCTCTCCGTTCATGCTCGCGCCCTTCTGGGACAACCTCACCGTCACCTCTGAGTCGAGCGTGCATTGGCAAGTGATCGACTCCGCGCCCAACGAGCGGCTGATCGTTCAGTGGACGCACATGCAGGTGGGCACCGACGTCGACACCGAGATCACGTTTCAGATCCAGGTGCATCAGGACGGCGCGGTCGCCTTCCAGTACCAGAGCGTCACGCTCGCCGCGGCCTACACCGCGTTCGAGATCGGAGTGCAGGACGGCTTCCAGAAGCTCGCCATCACTCCTGACTTCACGCCAGAGAGCGACAGCGCGCTCTACTTCTTCGGCCCGCTGATGGCGAACGCCGACCTGCAGGTGCTGCGCGGATCCAAGTTCGGCGGCTTCCTTCGCCGCAACGGAGTGAGCTCGCTCGTCTCGCGCGACGCGCCAGTGCTCTCGATGCCTGAGGACTTCGCGGTCACCGAGGTGATGTTCCGCCCGGCGGCCACCGTGCCCGCGGGTCAGTACGTGGAGTTCGTGAACCGCACCGTGTCGCCCCTCGACTTGAGCGGTTGGTACCTGCGCGGCGCCTCGGGGACTCGCTTCCAGTTTCCCCAGGGTTTCACCCTGCAGCCGAACACTCCTTTCGTGATCGGCGCGTCGGACGATCCCTCCCAGAACGACGACGCCGGAGTGCAGCTGAGCTGGGCGGACGCGGGCCTCGTGTTGCCGCTCGACGCGGGCTTGCTCTTCGTCGGCGCCCTCGATGGTGGCTTCGATCTGCCCATCGTTCCTGATGGAGGCGTGGGCAAGGCGACCGTGATCGATCCCGGTCCCTTCCGCATCGGGACCGCGACCACCACGCGCGTGATGGTGTGCAACCCCACCACGCCGTTCGGTGACCAGGCGCCCCAGCAGCTCGGCAACCCCGGCACCGTCACGGGCTGCGGGTTCGGCTACCTCGCGCAGCAGATCCCTTCGCACTACGTCGACATCAGCAGCGACGGTGGCATCGCCCTGGTGAACTCCCCGGGAGCGGCAGTGGACGGGCGCACGGTGCCCATCACCCTCGCGGCCACCAGCAGCGATCCCGCGCCGCGCCTCTTCGGTGATCGCGTGCCCGTGGTCTCGATGACCATCGACGGCTTCCTCGTCCCCGACTCGACCACCGCGACCAACTTCACCAACAAGACGAACCCGGGCAGCACCACCGCGCCGCGCGGCGTGCTCGCGCCCTTCTGGGACGATCTGCAGACCACTCCGGGGCTCACTCCTGAGAGCGACCTCTATTGGAAGCGCATGAACGCTGGTGAAGACCCGCAGCGACCCGAGCCGCACTGGATCTTCCAGTGGCACCGCGTGCGTCACTACAACACCAGCCCCGCCGACGACTTGAGCTTCCAGCTCAAGCTCTTCGAGGACGGCACGGTCGAGTACCACTACGGCGAGCTGCGCTCGTCGACGAGCAACAACTACGCGACCGGCAACAGCGCCACCGTGTGGCTGGAGCGCGCCGATGCCGGCACCGCGCTCACGCTCTCGGTGAACACGCCCGATGTGAAACCGCACACCGCCTGGCGATTCATTCCCCAGTGAGGCCGACGAACATGAACACGATCTTCCGCCTCACGTTGTTGTCGCTCTCGCTCGGCGCGGGCCTCGCCTTCGCGCAGCCCGTGAACGATGCCTGCTCAGGAGCGCTGCCCATCGCGCCTCCGGTCGCGCCGCCCGCGGGCTATCCGTTCTCGCGCTCCCCGATCACCGCGATGTTCGGAGCGGCCACCACCACCGACCTCGCGTTCTCCTGCCAGGCCACCACCAACGCCTCGGTCTGGTACTCGTTCACTCCCACGCAGACGGGCCGGTACCAGTTTCAGACCTGCGACGATCTCGCGCCGGGCACCACGTTCACCAACACCGTGCTCGCGATCTACGACGGCACCTGCGGTTCGCTCACCGAGCTCGCCCAGGGCTGCGACGACAACTACTGCAGCAGCCAGTCGCGCGTGGTGGTCACGCTCAACGCGGGCGTCACCTACCTGCTGCAGGTCGCGAAGACGACCGCGCCCGTGGCGGCCGACACCGTGCAGATCACCGTCAACCTGACGTCGGGTGCGGAGACCTGCGCGGGCCCCATTCCTTCGTTGCCGCTGAACACCTCTGTACCGGTCAGTATCGTGGCGACCGGTACAGATGATTCGCAGGTGGGCGGCGGCCTCGCCTGCTACTCGGGCATCGGGAACAGCACGACCGCCACCATCCAGGCGCTGCCGGGCCGCGACGTGGTGCATCGCTTCACCACCCCGCGCAACGGCACCTACAGCTTCCGCCTCGGCAACAGCCAGCGCTCCACCGACAGCGCGCTGTACCTCACCGACAGCTGCACCGCGGCGATGACGCCTCCGCAGATCTACAACGCGCCTCAGTGCATCGCGGCCGCGAACCGCCAGGCCTCGAGCACCACCACGCAGGAGCAGATCTCCTGCGTGTCGCTGAACGCGGGCCAGGACGTGTACGTGTGGGTCGACGAGGGCACCACGCAGTCGACGCTCGGCGCGAGCTTCGGCCTCGAGGTCTCCGAGTGCATTCGCGAGAGCGAGCCCAACAACACCACCGCGACGGCCGGCACGCTCGCGTGTCCACTCACCGCGAGCATCAATCCAGCGGGTGACGTCGACTTCTTCGATCTCGGACCCGCTCCTGCGAATGCGCGGGTGTTCGCGATGGTGGAGGCGGGCGCGAGCGGCGTGAATCTGGTGACCTCGAACGATCTGCAGCTGCGCGTCACCACGGCGACCGACACCATCGAGTTCGACAACAACGACGTCGCTGATCCCTTCGGCACGAGCGCGCCTGGCATCGCGGGCACTCCGCTGGCGGCGGGTGTTCGTCATTTCCTGCGCGTGAATCACGCCACCGCGAGCTCCATCGCCGAGCCGTATCTGCTGTACACGGCCGTCCAGACGGCGACGCCGGCGCTCGAGGTCGAGCCGAACAACTCGCCTGCGCAGGCCGGTGCGAGCGCGCTCAACTTCTTCTCAGGCACGGTCGACGCGACGACTGATGTCGACTTCTTCGCCTTCGAGGCCGTCGCGGGAGAAGTGGTCTACCTCGCGCTCGACAGCGTTCCTTCGCGCACGGGCTCAACCAACACCAGCAATCACACGCTCGAGCTCTGGGGCTTCGACGGTGCGCGGGTGGTGGTGAACGACGGAACCATCGCGGTGAGCTCGAACAGCGGAGCGGGCGTGCTCGACGCCGGCACTCCCACGTACCCGTCGGAGCACATCGTGTATCGAATTCCGCGCTCGGGTCAGTACTACGCGCGCGTCGGTCGCACCTCGAGCACCGCGAACCTCAACAACGACTACCTGCTCTCGATCGTGCGCAACTGCTCGACGGGCGGCGGGCTGGTGGCGCCCACGCTCTCGTCGCTCACTCCGGTGACTGGATCGATCCAGGGTGGAGATCTGATCACCCTCAGCGGCACCGGCTTCGGTCCTGCGAGCTCCGTGACCTTCGGCGGCAACGTCGCGGATGTGACCCAGTCGAACTTCACGTCGCTCGTGGTGCGCAGTCCGCTCGGCCTCGTGGGTCCCGTGGACGTGCGCGTGAGCAATGCCGCGGGCAGCGCGACGCTCCCCGGTGGCTTCACGTACTTCGAGCCGATCATTCCTCCGACGGTGACCAACGTGCTTCCGCCCGAGGGACCGAGCGCGGGTGGTGCGACGGTGACGATCAATGGCTCCCTGTTCAAGGCGGGCGCGGAAGTCTCCTTCGACGTCGGCGGTGTGATCATCCGCGCGACGAACGTGATCATCGTGAACTCCGGCCGGCTCACCGCGGTGACACCGGCGCATGCGGAGGGTGATGCCACGGTGATCGTTCGCAACCCGGTAGACGATCTCTCGGGCTCCTTGACCAACGGCTATCGCTTCAACAACAGGCCGGTGGTGAGCGCGGTGACTCCGGCGAGCGGGCTCACCACGGGCGGCTACCCGGTGACGCTCACCGGCACGAGCTTCCGCCCCGGAGCGACCGTGCGCTTCGGCACTCTGCCCAGCACCAGCGTGACGGTGAACTCGGCAACCTCGATCACCGCGACGATTCCCGTTTCGGCGAACAACGGTCCGATCGATGTGATCGTGACCAACGCTGACGGGCAGCAGGGCGTGCGCGTCGATGGCTTCACCTACGTGTTCCCCGCGCCGACGCTGAGCGCGGTGTCTCCGGCGCGTGGTCCGAGCGCGGGTGGGACGATCATCACGCTCACGGGCACCAACTTCCTCGCGCAGCCGACGGTGCTGGTGGGCGGACTCACTGCGTCCTCGATCACGCGGGTGAGCGCGACCTCGATCACCGCTACGACTCCGGCCGGTACGGGCGCGGTCGACGTGGTGATCGCGAATACGGATGGACAGCGCGCGGTCGCCACGAGCGCCTTCGCGTACGACCCCGCACCGGTGATCAGCAGCATCACGCCTGCGCGCGGTCCTGTGCAGGGCGGCACGCGCATCACGCTGACCGGTCAGAACTTCCTGCCTGGTGCCACGCTGCGCATCGGCGGCAGCCCCGCGATGGCGGTGACGCTGAACGACTCGACGACCATCGTCGGGTACTCGCCTTCGGGTACCGCGGGTTCGGCTGAGCTCGAGTTGGTGAACGGCGACGGTCAGCGCACGGTGCTCGCGAATGGCTTCACCTGGGACGCGGCGCCGGTGATCACTTCGGTCACTCCGGAGACGGGATCGACTGCGGGTGGCACCGTGGTCACCTTGAGCGGCACCAGCTTCGCGAACGGCGCGGAGGTGTTCTTCGGCACTCAGGCCGCGACGAACGTGACGGTGACTTCGGCGACGACGCTCACTGCGACGGCTCCCGCGCGTCCGATGGGTGTGGTGAGCGTGATGGTGAAGAACCCCGACTCTCAGCAGGGAGAGAAGACCGCGGCGTTCCGCTACGTGTCGGCTCCGACGGTGACGGCGATCTCGCCGGCGACGGGTGATGTCGGCGGTGGCATGTCGGTGCGAATCACGGGCGGGAACTTCGGCGCGCAGACCACCGTCACGTTCGGTGGCGTGCCTTCGCCGCTGGTGACGTTGGTCGATGACACGCACGTCGATGCGGTCACTCCTCCGCACGCCATGGGCGCGGTGGATGTGAGCGTGGCGAATCCAGATGGTGCGTTGGCGACGCTCAGTGGCGCGTTCACGTTCACGCGCGCGGCTCCGACGCTGCGTGCGATCGCCCCTGCTTCGGGTCCTGAGGCGGGCGGCACGGTGATCACGGTGACCGGTACTGGTTTCGCGCCGGGTGTCTCCGTGAGCGTCGGCGGTGCTGCCGCCACGGGCATCGTGCTCGTGTCCGGAGAGCTGCTGCGCGCCGTGGTACCTGCGCATGCGGCGGGTTCTGGCGATGTGACGGTGAGCAACGACGACGGTCAGAGCGCGACGCTCGCGCGGGCGTTCACCTGGATCGCGGAGCCTGACGGCAATCTCGGAGTGGTGAGCGATGGTGGCTCGCTCGGTGGTCCTCCGGATGCGGGGACTGATCCGACGAAGCCCACTGGGTGTGGTTGCTCGAGCCTCGAGGGTTCAGTGCTTGCCTTCGCCGCGCTCGGAATGTTGCTGCGACGTCGCCGCTGTTGAGGGGCGTGGGAATGCTGGCAGCTGCGCCGTGCTCGTCTCGCGCTGGCCTCTCGACTTGCGGCATTCTTTGACTGGGTGACCAGTCTCTCGTGGCACTGACACACGAAACCGGAGCCGGCTCCGGTTTCTCGCGAGAACTTCGTCACGCTCGCGTCTTCGCCCGAGTGCGAGAGCCTGATCGCATCGAGCAACGAGCGAAACCTCTCGTCTCTACCTCCCTCGAGGCGGTCAGGACGTCGTCACGCGATCGACTACCGCCCATGAAGCTTGCGGCGCGTCGGCGTCTCGAACGATTGGCTGCGAGCGGGAGCGTCAGCGCTCAAGTGTCTCTGGCGCAGTACTGGTCCAAGAAGGACAGCATCGCGAGTTTCGGCTGGTGGCATCGCGCGGCCCTGCAATGCCCCGGCGCCGCATATCAACTGGCGTGGTGCTTCCGAGAAGGGAGGGGCACACGTCGCTCACTCAGTCGCGCGTTCTTCTGGATGAAGCGATCGGCCCTGAGTGGGCACAGCGACGCTCAGTACTCCCTTGCCTTCATGTACTCGCACGGACTGGGCGCGGCCCAGAACTACCGGCGCGCTGTCCATTGGTACCGTCGATCGGCGAGCAAGGGCGACGTCTCTGCCATGTACAACCTCGCGCTGTGTCTCGAGCGAGGCGTTGGCGTCCGAAGAGACGTGGAGGAAGCGATCGACTGGTATCGCCGCGCGACTCGACGGGGAGACGCCGACGCGCGGCACAATCTGAAGCTCTTGATCAGCGCTGAGTCGGCTTCACTTCGTACCGCGCGCCCGAGAGTCCTTCAGGCGACCAGGTGACGTGCATCGGCTCCGTCGCGGTCGAGGACGACGTCACACCCTCGAGCATGCCGAGGAAGAACGTAGGCATGGTGTTCACGTCATCGAAGTGCGCCACGTAGCGATGCTCTCCGTGCGTGCGCACCGAGACGTCGAAGAAGTTCCCCAGCATCTCGAGTTTCTCAGGCAGCTGCGTCATCGCCTCGGCCAGAGAACGACCGTTCTTCGCCTTGCGCTGCACCGCATCGAAACCGACCTGGCGAAGCGCATCCGCCGAGCGCATCTCAGGGTGACGCGAAGACGAGAGAAGTTTCAGCCAGCCGGGCACGAGATCTGCGGGGTAGTCCGATTCGAGGCGCTCGAGATCGAGGCCCGCGCCGCGGAGGGTGTGCGAGACCTTCTCGCCCCGCGCGGTAGAGAACAGCCACTCAACGAAACGTCCGGAAACTCTGCGCTCGGCTTGCATGGTGCCTGATTAACCACTCAGGCCGACGGCGCATCCCCGCCCAACATTTCTTTAAGGTCGCTTCAGGAGCTTCGTTGCAGCCGCCTTGAATTCCTCGCTGCTACGGCCCTTCCCGCCCCACTTTGAGTACACGATGCCAGTAGAAACGAAGGTGCCGTCAGGGTCCCAGCGGACGAGCTCTTCGACCACGTTCTGGTTGTCGCTCTCGCGCGAGGAGGGGTGGTTGCAGATCGCAAGTGTAGCCCCTCTCCCCGACCCTCTTCCTTCGCCACGCCGCGAGACGGCTCGCGCTCCCCGCTCTCGCAGGGAGAGGGAGAAAAAGGTGTGTTAGTTCGCGCGCTCGATGTCGCGTCTGCTGTTGCTCGCCGCCACCGTGCTGGGCCTTCTCCTCGGCCTCGAGGTGTTGTGTCGCTTGCAACCAGAAGGACTCGCGGCCGTCGCGCATCGCGTTCGCTTCAAGCTCGCGCTGCTGCACGCCAAGGGTCCGGTCGACTTCGTTTCCCTCGGCACCTCTCGCAGCAACGACGGGATCAATCCGTCACTGCTCGAGCTCGGTAACGGGTTCTCCGCGGCCACTCCGTCATCCTCCCTTCCCACCCTCGAGTACCAGGCCGCGCAGCTCGGCCCGCAGAAGCTCGTCTTCGTGGAGCTCAGCAAGCCGCAGAGCGACGGCAATGCGATGGATGCCGACGCGGCTGCCTCTCCCGGATCCTTCGCCGGAGATCCCGTCGGTGAATGGCTCAACGAGCACAGCGCGCTTCTGAAAGTGCGTCGTGCATTTGCACTCGAAAATCTCCCGCGCGTGATGGGTCTACTCGCTGCCGGCTCTCTCGATGGCTCGGAGTGGTTCCGCTCTCGTCAGCTCGTCGAGACCTTCCGTCCTCCCGCGCCTCCCGAAGGTGTGACCGACGACGCCGCGTGGAAGCCCAAAGGGATCCACCCTCACCCCGACCCTCTCCCGAAGGGAGAGGGAGACAATTCGCCGCAGCTCGATGAAGACGCGCAGCGAATCGTCGCGGGCTACGAGCGCGTGCTCAACACGCTCAGGGCGCAGGGAACTCGCGTGGTCCTCGTCGGTCCTCCGGTCGCGTCTTCCTCGCGCGCCGAAGAGTGCACGCACGAGCGCATGATCCTCCGCGAGTACATCTCGCAGAAGACCGCCGCTCCGCTGCTCGACTTCACCTGCGCCGAAGTGGACGACCGCTGGTTCGTCGACGGGCAGCACCTCTCTTCGCCGGGCCGCGCGAAGTACTCGAAGGTCCTGGGAGACGCCGCGCGTGCTCTTCCATAGCGCCACCTTCCTCGCCTTCACCGCGGCGCTGGTCGCCATGTACTGGGTCGCTCCGTGGCAGCGCGCGCGCCTGGTGCTGCTCTTCGTCAGCTCACTCGTCTTCTACGGCTGGCGTCACTGGCCTTCGGTCTTCCTCCTGCTCGCCAGCATCGGAGTGAACTACGGCTTCGGGCTGCTCCTCGAGAAGCGCCCGAGCAAGAAGCTCCTCGCGCTCGGAGTGACGCTCAATCTCTCCTTCCTCGCGTATTTCAAGTACGGCCGCTTCGTGGTTGATCAGTTGATCAGCCTGAGCGCGCTGGTCGGTCACGAGCTCCCCGCGCCGAAGATGGACGCGTGGATGCCGCTGGGCATCTCGTTCTTCACCTTCCAGGTCGTCGCGTATCTCGTCGACGTGTATCGCAAGGAAATCCCCGCCGAGCGCAGCGTGCTCGTGTTCGCTGTCTTCAAGTCGTTCTTCGCGCAGTTGGTCGCGGGACCGATCGTGCGCGGGAAGAATTTCCTCCCGCAGCTCAGAGAGAAGCGCACCTTCGATCCCTCGGGCCTGCACCGCGGCGCCTGGCTCATCCTCTGTGGACTCTTCCTGAAAGTCGCAGTGGCCGACGTGCTCGGCGACTACGTCGATCACGCGTGGCGGACCACCGACACGCTGGGCCTCAACAACGCATGGCTCACCATCTACGCGTACGCCGCGCAGCTGCTCGCTGACTTCTGGGGCTACTCCACGATGGCGGTGGGACTGGGGCTCTGCTTCGGCCTCACGCTCCCGGTGAACTTCGAGAACCCGTACGGCAGCTCGTCACTGCGCGAGTTCTGGACGCGCTGGCACATCACGCTCTCGGTGTGGCTGCGCGACTACCTCTACATCTCGCTCGGCGGAAACCGCGTCTCCAAGTCGCGCGCGGCGTTCAACCGCCTCGTCACCATGGCGCTCGGCGGCCTGTGGCACGGAGCGGGCTGGAACTTCCTCATCTGGGGTTTCCTCCACGGCCTGTGGATGGATCTCGAGCTCGCCACCACGAAGCTGCGGGAGCGCTGGCCGAAGTGGCTCGGCCTCTTCATCACCTTCCACGTGGTGGTGTTCCTCTGGATTCCGTTCCGCGCTCCGTCCTTCAGCGCGCTCACCTTGATGATCAGCCGGCTCTTCACCGCGCCGTGGGACGTCAGCACGCCGCCGCAGACTTTGGTGATGACGGTGGCGTTCCTGCTGCTGCAGAAGCCGCTCTTCTCGCTGGTGAGAGCGGAGCGCGCCGATACCTTGAAGCCCCTCGCTCAGGCAGCTCTCGCGGCGGCGATGGTGTGGCTCCTGCTGGCGTACGGCAGCGCGCGGCAGGACTTCATCTACTACGTGTTCTGAGGTCGTTACTCGGGCTCCACTCTGGCCGATGGGCCCGTAGTGCCCTCGGCAGGCGCGGTTACTGAAGCCGCATCATGAAAATGAAAACGTGGATGGGGATCCTCACGGGGGCGCTCATGGCTCGTCGTTTGTTCGATCGTTTTCGGCGCTTCGAGTTGGACGGCAAGGTCGCGGTGATCACTGGAGGTACTCGAGGCCTGGGCCTCGTGCTCGCGCGACAACTCATCGAACACGGCGCGAAGGTGGCGATCTGTTCGCGAGATCAAGCGGAGGTGGATCGCGCGCGTGACGAACTGCTCACCGCGGGCGGCACGCTCTTCGCCGCCGCGTGCGACGTGACCGACGAAGATCATTTGAAGGCCTTCCTCGAACAGACCGAGCGAGAGCTGGGGCCGATCGATCTGCTGATCAACAACGCAGGTCAGATCCAGGTCGGTCCGATGGAGCTGATGCGCACCGACGACTACGAGGCCGCGATGCGCGTGCACTTCTGGGCGCCGCTCCACGCCACGCTCGCGGTGTTGCCCTCGATGCGCGCGCGAAAATCAGGCCGCATCGTGAACATCACCTCCATCGGCGCGAAGGTGCCGATTCCCCATCTGCTCCCGTACAGCGCGAGCAAGTACGCCGCGTACGGCTTCTCGGCGGGGCTCAACACCGAGCTCGCGCGCGAGGGCATTCGCGTCACCACCGTGTGCCCGGGACTGATGCGCACCGGCAGTCCGCGCAACGCGCAGGTGAAGGGACAGCACCGGGCCGAGTACACGTGGTTCAAGATCGGCGACAGCCTCCCGGGACTCTCGATGAACGCCGAGCGAGCGGCGCGGCAGATCATCGACGCCGCGGTTCGTGGAGACGCGGAGGTCACCCTCTCGCTCCCCGCGAAGGGCCTGACGATGCTCTACGGCCTCGCGCCTTCGTTGATGCAGCGACTCTTCGGGCTCGTCTCACGCGCGCTCCCCACCGCCGAAGGAGCAAGCGAGGAGCAGGTGAAGGGCAAGGACGTCGAGCTCTCGGGTTGGCCCATCAAGCTCACGCGGTTGACCGACGCAGCCTCGGTGAGGAACAACGAAATCTAAAGGCCGGTACTGCCATTTTCACCGGGGCCGCCACCTGTCCCACGCACAACAGCATCGCCGCCATCAGCATGACGGCGCACTCGAGTCGCTGGGTTACGGAGCGCCCGCCTGAACAGTGCGTGGTCGCCTTGCGCACAGCAGGTACACACGCGCG
>CBIHPJ010000071.1:0-18021 GCA_966211295.1 uncultured Myxococcales bacterium
CGACGTCGCGCAGGACGCGATCGTCAACGAGTACGATTGCGGCACGCTGGACGGCATCGTGATCAGCGCCCTCGTCGAGGGTGGCGAAGAGATCGAGCCGCTCAACGAGCGCATCCTGGGGCGCGTGGCCCTCGACGACATCCACGATCCCGTCACGGGCGAAGTGCTCGTGCGCGCGAACGAGGAGATCGACGAGGCTCGCGTGCTCAAGGTGGTCAACGCTGGTCTGGACCGCGTGAAGATCCGCTCGGGCCTGACCTGCCAGACCAAGCGCGGCATCTGCGTCGAGTGCTACGGCCGTGACCTCGCTCGCGGCCGCAAGGTGTCCGTCGGTGAGGCGGTCGGCGTGATCGCCGCCCAGTCCATCGGCGAGCCTGGCACCCAGCTCACCATGCGCACCTTCCACGTCGGCGGCGCGGCCATGGGCCGTTCGCAGCAGAGCGAGCTCAACTCTCGCTTCGCCGGCACCGTGAAGTTCATCGGCCTCTCGAGCGTGAAGCGCACGGGCGGCGAGGCGGTGGTGACCAACCGCAACGGCGAGATCATCATCGTCGATGACTCCGGCCGTGAGCGCGAGCGTCACCGCATGGTCTACGGCGCGCGCCTGATGGTGAAGGAAGGCCAGAAGGTCGAAGCCAACGCCAAGCTCGGTGAGTGGGAGCCGTTCGCGATGCCGCTGCTGTCTGAAGTCGGCGGCGCCGTGAAGTTCGAGGACATCATCGAAGGCGTCACGATGAATGAGTCGACGGACGAGGTCACCGGCCTCTCCCGCCGCACCATCATCGAGTCGCGCGACCCCGAGGCTCGCCCGCGCATCACCATTCGCGACGCGAAGGGTGAAGTGAAGACGCTGCCGAACGGTCAGCCTGCGAGCTACTTCCTGCCGCAGGGCGCCGCGCTCGCGGTCGACGACCTCCAGGAGATCACCCCTGGTGAAGTGGTCGCCCGTGTTCCTCGCGAGACCACGAAGACCAAGGACATCACGGGCGGTCTGCCCCGCGTGGCCGAGCTCTTCGAGGCGCGCAAGCCGAAGGATCACGCGATCATCGCGGAGATCGACGGCGTGGTGTCGTTCGGCAAGGACACCAAGGGCAAGCGCAAGCTGATCATCACTCCGGAAGTGAACGGAGAGGCCCGCCCGGACCTCGCCAAGGAGTACCTGATCAGCAAGAGCAAGCACATCACGGTGCACGCGGGTGACCGCGTGCGCGCCGGTGAGTCGCTGATGGACGGCGCGGCCAACCCGCACGACATCCTCAAGGTGCTCGGTGAGAAGGAGCTCGCCCGCTTCCTGGTGGACGAGACGCAGGAGGTCTACCGCCTCCAGGGCGTGAAGATTAACGACAAGCACATCGAGATCATCGTGCGCCAGATGCTGCGCCGAGTTCGCGTGACGGACGTCGGAGACACCGAGTTCCTGATCGACGAGCAGGTCGAGAAGTGGGTGTTCGAGGAAGAGAACGAGAAGGCGCTCAACGCTGGCCGTCGTCCGGCCGTCGGCGAGCCGCTGCTCCTTGGCATCACCAAGGCGTCGCTCTCCACCGAGTCGTTCATCTCGGCGTCGTCGTTCCAGGAGACCACCAAGGTGCTCACCGAGGCGGCCATCTCCGGCAAGGTCGACTACCTGCGCGGCCTCAAGGAGAACGTCATCATGGGCCGGCTGATCCCCGCTGGTACGGGTCTGCCGAACTACAAGCACCTCGACATCCAGGTGAACACGCCTGCGGACGAAGTGCAGAACATGGAGGACGCGCTGGCTGCCACGCACGCCGGCGATCCGACGGCTCTGCAGACTCCGGCGGCCCCGAGCCGCGCTGACGTCGGCGGCGTCTGAGCGTCTGAGCTGTTTCGATTTGTGAAGTGAGAAGGGCGGCTCCTCGCGGAGTCGCCCTTTTCTTTTGCGGGGGATCGCTGATGAAGACTCAACACGCGCGCGCGCTCGAGCGGCTGCGCGAGGCCGCGGCAGGGCTCGCCCTGAGTGATGCGGCCGACGCGTTTCTCGCCAGCTTGAGCACGCGCAACCTGGAGCTGCGTGGTGTGCTCGAGGCACTGTTGATGGCGCAGCGGATGCCGCCGCACGAGTACGAGAAGAGGAGGGCGGATCCCGGTTGCTCGGTGTGCGGCTTCGGCGCCGAGTACGCGGAAGAGCGGCTGCTCCCGAGCGGCCTCAGCCAGACGCTCGAGCGGTTTCGTGGCCGGCACCTGAGGCCGGTCGTGGCCGACATCGAGATCTTCAACTCCATCTTGCGAACGGTCGTCGATCAGAAGCGGCTGATGGAGGTGGACGGGCGAGTGCGCCGCTTCGAGTTGATGAAGGCGCTCTCGACGGTCATCAAGTCGAACAAGGCCGAGCGCTTTCGGTTGTTGGAGGCGCTCTCGCGCTGCTCGATCTTGTCCACGCCCGAGGTGCCCGGCTTCCTCCGTACCTTCACTCCGTGGAGCGAGCGCTCGGGCTCGGAGACCGGCTACTTCGAGTGGCCCTTCTGCTGGTGGACCGCGGCCCACGGGTTCGACGCCGAAGCGGTGAAGGCGCTCTTCCCGCACGCGGGGATCGACCTTTCGCCGCGGCCCGCGAACGTGACGGACTCGTTCGACCCGGAGGCCGAGCTGGAACGGATGCTCCGCTGGCCGCAGGGCGACCTGGTGGATGCGGAGGTGCTGCGGGTGGTCTTCGCGGCCGGCGCGCTCTGGATCGCGGAGCTCAAAGGCGGCCGGTTCGGCCTGCTCTACAAGGCGGCGCGGCGCTTTCGATGGGTGACCGGCAGCAAGGAAGACATCCTCGCCAGCGTCCCCGACCCGGTCTTCAAGGACGCAGTTCTGTTCCTCCGTTAACCGCAGGGTCATTTCTCGGTCACGAATCTGCCGGCGCCCTTGCGTCTATGCTGCGGTGCGTTATGTTGCGGTGCGTCATAACTCGCAGTCGGAGGTTTCCCCCATGGCTCGGAAGCAGACCGTTCAGTCGTCCCCCGTCGCTGATGTTCAGAACCTCGTCCTCGGCCAGCTCGAGGACGCCAAGAAGCGCCTCGTCACGTTCGAGAAGGAGCTCATGAAGCGGGGCAAGGCCCAGCAGAAGGAGCTCGAGTCGCTCATCAAGAACGTCCGCTCGGGCAAGCAGCTCAAGCAGATCGAGAAGCAGGTCACGGCCGTCGGCGCCGAGGCCAAGAAGCGCATCGAGAACCTCCAGGACCAGGTCCTCGCGGTGCTCGGCGTCGCCAGCCACGACGAAATTGTCGAGTTGAATCGAGAGCTTGTGCGCCTGTCGAAGAAGGTCGACCAGCTCCTCGTCACCAAGAAGCCGCAGGCTTCCGCGTAACCGGCTTCGGGGGTTGATCCCCCCTTGCTACATGTGGTTGGAGGTGGGCCATGGAGTTCTTCCAACAGATCTGGAGCCAGGCGCTGACCACCGTGCACGGCGCGGAGGAGGAGGCGCAGAAGCTCCTCGGCCGGTTGCAGGGTGTCAGCCAGGAAGAGACGCGTAAGCTGCAAGAGCGTCTCGCCGGGCAGCGCAGGGATCTGGAGCGTCGGGTGGAAGAAGTGGTGAAGACCTCCGTGGCTCGTCTCAAGGTGCCGCGGCGTGAAGAGGTCGCGCAGCTGAACGCCCGCCTCGACACGCTCACGAAGCGCCTGGAGAACCTGTCCAAGTGAAGTGGGCCCTGCCAGTGGTGGTCGCCGCGTGCGTGGCCACCATCGGTTGGAGCCTCTCGCCGCTGGCGGAGCCGCCCGTGGCGACGGCCGTGCAGGTCGAAGGCGCCCGCAAGGTGCGTCACCCTGACTTCGCCCGCATCGAAGCCACCCTTCAGGAGCGCGCTCCGGGTTGGGGTATCGAGCTTCGCGAGCACGTGGCTGAGGCCATCGCGGAAGAGGCGGAGGCCGCGGGTCTGGACCCGATGCTGGTGCTCGCGCTGATCGACGTGGAGTCCGAGTTCCAGCAGCAAGCGACCTCCGTCGTCGGTGCTCGCGGCCTGATGCAGCTCCGTCCTACGACGCTGAGCTGGGTGGCGCAGCGCGAGGGTGTGAAGCTCAGCCGCGCCGAGCTCGAGGCCGACCCCGCGCTCAACGTGCGTCTGGGCGTTCGCTACCTCAAGTACTTGAAGGAGATGTTCCGCGGCCGGCTCGACTTCGCGCTGATGGCCTACAACTGCGGCCCCAACAAGCTGATCGGCGCCATCAAGGGCAAGAACACCGACCCCTGGCAGAACTACGTGCGCGCCGTTCGCCGGGAGTACGCGCTGCTCAAGGCCGCGCACGGCGAGTCCGGTGACTGGACGATGGCCTCGCGTTAAGCGGTGCTCATGTCGACCGATTCGAAGAGCCTTCAAGAGACCTACGCGCCGCACAACGCATGCTTCGGCTGCGGGCCTGCCAACGAGAAGGGCCTGCGCATTCGCAGCTTCGCGAAGGGTGACGAGGTCGTCGCGACCTGGAAGCCCGAGACGTTCCACGAGGCGTTTCCCGGCGTGCTCAACGGCGGGATCATCGGCTCGCTGCTCGACTGCCACTGCAACTGGGCCGCTGCTCACCACCTGATGAAGTCGCGCGGCGAGCCCACGCCTCCCTGCACGGTGACTGCGGACTACGCGATCGTGCTCAAGCGCCCGTGTCCGACGGACGAGCCGGTGAATCTGACGGCGAAGATCGTCGAGACGAACGGCGACAAGGTCGTCGTCGAGGGCGTGCTCGAGTCACACGGCAAGGTGCAGGCGACGTGTCGCGGCACCTTCGTCGCCGTGAAGCCCGGTCACCCCGCGTACCACCGCTGGTAGAGCAGCTCGGCCACCTGAATCGGCCCCGTGGGAGCCCAGGTGGCAGAGCACGTGTCCAACGAGCGGCGGCTCATCCCCAGCTTCTGCTCGGCGCACGGGAGCATTCCGGCGGAGCTCCAGAGCAGCCAGAGCACCAGCAACACCGCTCCCGCGGTTCGTTCGCCTCGGCGAATCGTCAAGAGGAGGCCCGCTCCGAGCAGCAGGGCCCAGAGGACACCGAGGGTGATGAAAAGCAGCTGCATGGTCCTTTGACGCAACAGGACCACGCACATTCGCACCTGCGTTTTCGACTGCCTGGGCGGTGCGGCGCGAAGTTACTTGGCCGCGAGGTCGCGGTAGCCGGGGCGCTCGGTGATCGGCTGCTTGTTGCCGATGTAGTGGCGCTGCGACTGGATCTTGTCCTGGAGCATCATCAATCCGTCGAGGATCTGCTCAGGACGCGGCGGGCAACCGGGGATGTACACGTCGACCGGGATGATGCGGTCGATGCCCTGGAGCACGGCGTAGTTGTCGTAGAAGCCGCCGGACGACGCACAGACTCCGAAGCTCACCACCCACTTGGGCTCGGTCATCTGCTCGTAGACGCGCTTCAGGATCGGCGCCTGCTTCAGGTTGATCGTTCCGATCACCATCAGCAAGTCGGCCTGGCGCGGCGAGAAGCGGGGGAACTCGGCGCCGAAGCGCGAGATGTCGTAGCGGCCGGCCGCGACGGACATGTACTCCATGCCGCAGCAGGCGGTGGCGTAGGGGTAGGTGAAGAGCGAGTACTTCCGCGCCCAACCCAGGCCCTTCGAGATCATGCTCTGGAGGAAGCCCTGGGCTTCCTCTTTCCGCGTGGTGATGATCGGCGCGATATCGTCGGACATTTTCAGCTCTCCCAGTCCAGCGCGCCCTTTTTCCAGACGTAGGCGAGCGCAGCGACGAGCGTTGAAGCGAAGACCGCCATGGTGGCGTACCCAAACCAGCCCAGCGCCTTGAAGTTAACGGCCCACGGGTAGAGGAACACCGCCTCGACGTCGAACACGATGAACAGAAGTGCAACGACGTAGAACTTCACCGCGAAGCGCTGACGGGCCGAGCCCATCGGGGCGTTGCCGCCTTCGAAGGCTTCAGACTTGGTCTGGCTCATGCTCTTGGGGCCGAGTGCGCCCGCGAGCAAAGGAATGATGGCGGCGAGGCCACCAGCGACCAGCAGCACGACGGCCACCGGCAGGTACGGAGTGAGGGGGCTTTCCATCGCGGGGCACCATAAAGATCCGCGCCTGCTCGGTCAAAGCGTTTCTCCGAGAGAAGGCACTCGGAAGTGTGAGTAGGGTGCGCCGCCATGTCGGGAGGGACGACCAGCTCGAGCCTGTTGCTCGATGAGCTCATGGAAGCGGGCGACGTTCGCGTCCTTCCAGAGCTCCTCGGGCTTCGCGCGCAGAAGAAGCTCGCTGGACTGGCCTCGTCGCTCTTCAAGGACTCGCGTCCCTTCGCCCGCCAGGTGCTGCTCGGGTACATCGACGACGGCTGCGATCGCCCCGGTCACCGCGTCTTCGTGAAGACGTTGTTCAAGGCCGCGGAGAAGGCGAACGACCTCGAGCTGATGGCGCACTTCGCGGTGGCCTTCGATCGCCTGGTGAAGCGCCGGCTGGTCACTACCAGCGGCTGGGATTGGGCGAATCGCCGCGCGTACACCAAGAAGATCCTGATGGAGCCGAAGGAGCTGCTCCGTCGCCTTCCGCGCTGGAAGGGCTCGGGGAAGCGCACGTACACGAACCCGGTGACGGGCAAGACCACCGCGATGCGGCGGCCGTTCATTCCCCTCGTCAATCCGCACACCACGTGGGGCCGCAACCCGCGCACCAATCGCTGGGAGAGCTCGCGCGTCGGCGGCGGGGAAGAGCGCGCTGATCCCCTCACGTTCTCGTTCTCCACTCGGCGCTATTTGCAGCGGCGCACGTGGCGTTTCTTCCGGCGCGTGCACGAAGGGGGCGACGCCCGGTTCCGCGCGGCGATCCTCCCCGCGCTCGAGAGGTTCAAGGACGAGCACCTCACCACGATCGAGGCGATGCTCGACGGCTGGTTCCTCGCGCACGTGCTGTACGCGAACTCCGAGGTGCTCGATCGCCAGCCGCTCGGCATCAAGGTGCCCGAGGGGAAGTCGCTCAAGGATCTGCAGTTCGCTCCGTTCGGTACCCAGTCGCTCTGGCAGGAGGACTGCTTCGAGCAGCTGTTCGATCTCGTGCTCACTGCGCAGTCTCGGCCGGTGCGCCGCTTCGCGGTGTGGGCGCTCGAGAAGCACCACGCTTCGGCGCTCGATGGGCTGCAGGCCTCGCGGCTGATTCCGCTGCTCAAGAGCGCGCACGACGAGGTGCAGCAGCTCGGCGGGAAGATCCTGAAAGGCGCGAAGGGGCTCGAGGCGCTGCCGATCAGCGACTGGCTCGAGCTGCTCTCCATCACCAGCCCCGAAGTGCTGCTGCAGGTCTGCGAGGCGGTGAAGAAGTACGTCGCTCCTTCGCGACTGAGCCTGGAGCAGTGCATTGCGCTCGCGTGTTCTCGGGCGGCACCGGTGGCGGAGCTCGGGTTTGCGTGGGCGAAGGATCGTCCGCTGAAGGGCGCGAAGGATCTCGAGACGCTGCTCCGCTTGCGCAACGCCGAGGCTCCGCACGTTCGCCAGCAGGGCATGGAGTGGGTCGCGCAGCAGCTGATCCTCGAGGACTCGGCGCGGCCGCTGCTCGTGCGTGAGTTGCTCGATGCGCGGCACGTCGATGTCCGCAAGACGGCGATGGAGCTGATGCAGAAGGACTCGCGCTTCGGCGAAGCGGTGGAGCTGTGGCTCGCGATGAGCGAGACGCCTTACGGCGATGTTCGCGAGCAGTTTCTCACTCAGTTCGAGGCGCGGGAGGCGCGGTTCTCTCCCGACACGTTGCAGCGCGTGTGGGCCACCACGCTTCTCTCCGTGCACCGCGGAAGTCGGGCGAAGCGGCATGCCGCTCGTCAGGTCGCGGATCGTTTGGTGAAGAAGCCGGACGAGGCAGCCGCGCTCTCGAAGTTGCTGGGCTTCACTCTTCGGAGCGTGCGGCCGACTGAGCGGAAGGCTGCGCTCTCTCAATTGGTTCGTGCGGCGACCGCGGATTCGAAGGTTCGCGAGTTGCTCGCGAAGGAGCTGCCGGAGTTGAGGATTGTTGGTGACGAGGTGACTGAATGATTCGGCTCGCCTCTCTCCCCAACCCTCTTCGCTGGTCGTTCCGCCTCATCGCGCGTTCGCTTCGCTCCAGCGCGTGGCCCAGCGTTCCGCTGGTACGGCTCCACTCCGTCCCCGCTGGCGCACGGAGAGGGAGCTCGCGATGACTTCTCTCGACCTGAAATATCTCGGTAACTCGGGACTGATCGAGTCGGCGTCGGGATCTGCACTCTCGTTTCAGCCCAACCTCGCGCGCCCGAAGGTCTTCTTCGATCAGCGCCTGAAGAATCCGCTCCGCTTCCGCGAGGCGATGAGCGCGCTGCACGACGTGGTGGTCGGCGACTTCCGCTTCAAGAAGCGCGACAAGTCGCTCTACGAGGCGTGGAAGTCTGAACAGACGCGTCAAGAGAGCGAGCTGCGCGCGGCGATCGTCGACACCGAGAAGCGCAAAGAGATCGAGCGCATCAAGGGCGACGCACCTCCGCCGAATCTCGAGGGCGACTTCCGCCGCATGCACTCGCTCTACTGGACCGCGCGCCGGCAGTGGGCGAGCGAGCTGGCGCGAAATGATCCCGAGATGTTCCGCGCGCTGGTGCCGTGCGATCCCGTGGTCACGGTCGCTCCGGACACGGTGTTCTTCGAGTGCTTCGCGAAGGACGAGTCGAGCTACGGCTGTCTCTTCGTCGACCGCGAGTCGTTCGAGGGCAGCGCGGTCTCGGGCCTCGGCACCACCAACGTCGATTACTCCATCGCGCTCTACGAGCACTTCCAGACGCTGCGCACGTATCGCGAGACGCGGCTCCTCGTGGATCCGACGGGCTTCGAGGTGAAGGTCGAGAGCGCAGGCAGCTATCGCGAAGAGAAGATCGACCTTCCGCCCAGCTGGCTGAAGGGCTTCGGTCAATTGAGCGCGTCGATGGCGTTGCCCTCGCGTGAGGTCGAGCTCAGCGTCGACGCCGTGTACTCGGTGCTCGCGCATCTGAAGCGCCATCGCGAGAAGACCGGGCCCCGGATGATCGAGTTTCAGCTCACTCCGGGAAAAGCGCCGGTGCTGGTGCTGCAGCCGTGGGGCGTGCGCGTGGAGAGTCACGGCAAGCCCTTCGCCGGCGAGAAGCCCGAGACCATCAAGGTGTGGGGACGTCGTCGCTTGAGCGTGCTCGCGCGGCTCCTGCCGATCGCCGAGAAGTTCACCGTGCAGCTGCTGGGCTCCGGCCTCCCGCACATCTGGACCGCGCATCTCGGCGACATGCGCTTCGTGCTCGGCCTCTCGGGCTGGACCACGAATGACTGGACCTCCGGCAGCAACCTCGAGCTGCTCTCTGGCGCCTTCGTGGCTGATCTGAGAGCGAGCGCGAGGATCCTCGAGCACCTGAAGAAGGCGCACGTGGCGAAGCTCGACGAGCTCTCGCGCCTGGTGGAGATCTCGCGGCCCGCGCTGATCGGTTCGCTGCATCACCTCTCGCAGCAGGGACAGGTGATCTTCGACTTCGCCACCAGGCAGTACCGGTTCCGCGAGGTGATGCCGGTCGCGCTCTCTGAGAGCGTGATCGGTCCTCCTTCCGAAGAGCTCACGGTGGGCCTGGCGATGTTCAAGCGGGGCGGGGTGACGCTCGAGCGCCGCGAGATCTTGCCGAACGCGCGCCAGCTGCTGATCGCCCAGGTGAAGTCGGAAGGCGCTCGCGTCGGCACTCGCTGCGAGGCGGTGTTCGACGCCGACGGCGGATATTCCAAGGCGACGTGCGGCTGCGATCACTTCCGCCAGTTCCGCCTGAAGAAGGGGCCCTGCCGCCACCTGATCGCTTTGAAGCTGTTCGAGAACGCAGAGATTCTGACGCCCGATTCTGCGAAGAAAGAGATGCTGCACTGATGAAGCACTTCACGTTTGCAGGGAGGACCTGACCACCGAGCCCGTCATGCCCCGGTGTTCCGCCGGGGTGGCGCCGTCTCATCCATTCGACCCCACGCCCGATGTTCTTTTTGGGACAACACGACCTAGCGGGAGTCGCTGCGCGACGACCAAGGCAACGTGGTTTTCATCCCGCTAGGTCATGTTGTCCCTTGGGTTATCGGACGTGGTCCAGAGGTAGAAGTCGGTGGTCAGGGCCTCCCTCCAGCCGTGAAGTTCTGAAGTGAGCGGAGGGAGCCAAAGTTGTCGTTCTGGGATCAAGTGAAGCGGATGTTCGGCGGCGGTGGCTCCGCGCAGCAGAACCTCGTCCGCGACGCGATGCTCGGCCGGGTCGCCCGGAAAGAGCGCTTCACGGCCCTCGACATCGCCAACGAAGTCACCGCGAACGATCCGCACCGCACCGCTGACGATCTGCGGTTGGTGAGCGACACGGTGCACAAGCTCTTCAAGGAAGGGCTGCTCGTTCCGCTCGCGTACTCGCAGGAGGCGGGCGGCACGTTCGGGCCGACGGCTTCTCCGCCGCTGCAGGTCCCTCCGGCGAACGTGGTCGCTGCCGTGGGCGGTCCGTTGTCCGTCGAGCAGCGGATCAAGAACTCGTTGCTCGCGCGCGCGGGTCGCAAGGAGTCGTTCACCGCGACCGAGATCGCCGCGGAGTTCCTCCGCACCACCGCTCCGGACTTCACCAACACGGTGAACCTGGTGGGGCGCATCGCGAACGAGGTGCTGCCGCCGCTCGGGTACGTGCTCTCGGGCGATCTGGTCGGGGGAACGTGGCGGCCGAGCAGCACCGGAGCGCCTCCTCCGAGCGTGGTCTCGACGGTGGGCACTCAGCTCTCCGTCGAGCAGCGAGTGCGCAACGCGATCAACGCGCGCGCAGCGCGACGCGAGTCGTTCAACAGCATGACGATCGCGGGTGAGGTCGCGGGAGTGAGCTCTCCCGACTTCATGACGGTGGTCACCACGGTCGGCCGCGTGGCGAACGAGATTCTTCCCTCGCTCGGTTACGCGTTGCTGAACGGTACTTGGGTGCACGGAGGGGCGCCGGTGCGTCCTCCGGTCACCAACGTGAATCAGAACCAGTCGAACGTGACGCCGATTCGCGCGGCGCCGCCTCCGCCTGCTGCGCCGGTGATCATCGATTCGTACGCGGCGAACCCCGAGATCCTCGGGCTCTCTCCCGACGAGTTCCGCAAGCGCGCGCTGAAGATCAACCCGTACCGCACCGCGTGGATCGGCCGCGTCGACACCATTCCGCCGCAGAGTGATGAGCGCACCGCGCTGATCGATCGTGGACTGATTCTTCGCGGCCTGCTGACCGAGGTGCAGATCGCGGAGATTCACCGGGTCGGCGATCTCTGGCTGCGCTTCCATGACGCGGATCGACTCGCCTCGGCCTACGCGCAGAAGAGCGCAGACGCGGCGATCGACGCGATTCGCGCGGAGAAGCTCAAGAAGCGTGAAGAGCGCAAGAAGGCCTCCGAGGCGAAGGAGGCTGCTCGCCAGGCCGCGGTCGCCAAGCGGAAGTCAGAAGACATCATCTTCCTCGGGCGCGGAGTGTCGCGCGGTCTCACCGATCGCCGCGTGAACGTGGAAGAGCTGCAAAAAATTGGACTCCCGGTGTGGAGCACGCCCGCCGACGTCGCGAAGGGCCTCGAGCTGAGCATCAAGCAGCTGCGGTGGCTGTGCTTCCACGCCGAGGCCACGAAGAAGACGCACTACGTCTACTTCGAGATTCCGAAGCGCTCCGGCGGCAAGCGGTTGCTCTCGGCGCCGCATGAGCTGCTGAAGAAGACGCAGCGCAAGGTGAACGAGCTGGTGCTCTCGAAGATCCCGCTCGAAGCCGAGGCGCACGGCTTCGTGAAGGGGCGCAGCACCGTGACCAACGCCACGCCGCACCTGAACCAGGGTGTGGTGATGAACGTCGATCTGAAGGACTTCTTCCCCACGGTGACCTTCCGTCGCGTGCGCGGGTTGTTCGAGTCGCTGGGGTTCTCTCCCGCGGTGGCGACCGTGCTCGGGTTGCTGTGCACCGAGGCGCCGCGACGCAAGGTCTCCTTCGATGGATCCGAGTGGTGGGTGGCGGTCGGTGAGCGGTGCTTGCCGCAGGGTGCTCCCACGAGTCCCGTGCTGGCGAACGCGATCACGCGAAAGCTGGATCGCCGTCTGCGCGGCCGGCTCGCCAAGAAGGGCTGGACGTACACGCGCTACGCCGACGACCTCTCGTTCTCGAAGAAGACCTTCACGCGCGGTGAGCTCGGCTTCCTGCACGCGAGCATTCGGCACGTGGTGGGCGACGAGGGCTTCGCGCTGAATCCGAAGAAGGGGCGCGCGCAGGGGCGGGGTGGCCGGCAGGACGTGACGGGCATCGTGGTGAACGTGAAGCCCGGCGTGCCGCGGGACGAGGTGAAGCGAATCCGTGCGATCCTCCACCAGGCGAAGAAGACCGGCCTCGAGGCGCAGAACCGCGAGAAGGTGCCGGACTTCCGGCGCGTGCTCGAGGGGAAGATCGCCTACGTGATGATGGTGGACCGCGCGAAGGGCGAGAAGCTCAAGGCCGCGCTCGCCGCAGTTACTGGATGACCTTCGCCATTCGCAGCACGACGGTCTCGAAGCGAGCACCGACGGCCTTCGACGACTTCTCGTTGATGATGATCTGTGGCTTGTCGCCGACCATCGTCACGCCCACGGGGAAGAATTGCTGCACGGTGTTCTCGTCGAGCGCGAGCGCGTAGAGCTGGTTGTCCTGCGCGACTTCCCAGAGCGACTTCACCACTCCGGGCGCGGTGCCAGGCACTACGAGCAGCGCCGACGCCTTGTTCTTGTCGATCTCGCCCTGCAGCTGCGCCTCGTCCTTGTAGTCGACGGCGATGTACTTGAGCTGCCGCTTCTTCACCTCGGTGACACTCGAGTCCTTCAGCGTGCCCATCAGCGCGCTGCGATCAGCTGACTGGCCCGGTTCGGAGACCACGAGCAGCACGAAGGGACCCGCGCCGCGCGAATCGAAGTTCACGTCGTAGGTGAGCACCTTCAGCAAGACGGGCAGCGCCGCCTTCACGTCGACCTGCGCGTTGGCTGTCGATCCCGCGAGCGTGATGACCAGGATCATCAGGCTCAGAAGGCGCCCCATGCGGTGAAGCCTAGCTCGCTTGCTCGACCTCGCTAGACTTCTGCGCGTGAACAGAAGTGCCGCGCTTCGACTGCTCCCACCATGTGCGACGACCGGCATCGGCAGCCTCCCGCTTTCACTGGACGAGGCGCTTCAGCTTTCGATGCAACAGGATGCTCCATACCTTCCGGAACTGGTGGGGGTGGGTCCCGAGCACGCCATGCTCGCACAGGCGATCAGCGCTGAGCTCCCTGCGCAGCTCGCGGCTTTTGGGAGGGCTCTCGAAGGACATTACGGCTTCGCGAAGGCTCAACTCGCGGGGCCGGTGACCGTCTCGCGCTTCGGCCAGCGTGGACTCGCCGATCACCTCGCGCAGAAGGCGGTCGCGATCACGCGCGCGCTCGCGGAGGCGAAGGTGACTCCGATTCTGTTCCTCGACGAGCCGGGCCTCGGTCTCGGCGAAGAAACGCTCGACGATCTCGAGCATGTGCGGCGTGCAGCGAGTGACGCAGGCGCCATCGTGGGTGTTCATTGCTGCGGGCAGACGCGCTGGAGCGAACTGCTCGCGATGGACTTCGAGATCATCAGCCTCGATGCCCGGCTCTCACTCGATGCGCTGTTGGAAGATCGGCGCGCGTGGCTGAGCTTTCTCGCGCGAGGTGGCACCCTCTGCCTCGGGATCATTCCGACGAATCCCGGTGCGAAGTACGACGTCGCTGAGCTCTGCGACTCGGTGGAGGTCTCGTTGCGCGCGACCACTCCGAACTTCGAACGAGTGCTCGACCGGATCTTGCTCTCGCCCGCGTGCGGACTCGGTCTTCACACTCGGGAGGAGGCGCTGCGGATCAGCGCTGAGGTTCGATCGGCGCAGGCGCGGTTGCGGGCGTTGCTCTGAACGGGAAGAGCACCTGTCGGTGCCAGCCGTCGGGAATCGGAGTGTCTGAGCCGTAGCGCTCGGGCCATCGCTGCACCTCGTGCCGCGTGCCGAAGAGCGAGTCGACCCACGGGAAGAGTCCGGCGAAGTTGCTGCGCGCGTCGCCCGCGTGATGCCAGTGATGGAAGTGCGGCGTGGCGATGATTCGCTCGAGCAACCCGAAGCGCCAACGCACGTTCGCGTGGTTGAGGATCGCCCAGAGGCCGACGATCAGCGCGAGGCCTCCGAAGGTCTCCTTGGTGAAGCCGAGAAGGTAAAGCGGGATGAACTGCACCGAGCGCGTGATGGTCTGATCGAGCGGGTGCACGCGCAGCGAAGCGAGCCAGTCCATCTGTTCGCTCGAGTGATGGACGGCGTGAATGCGCCAGAGCCAGGGCACTGAATGAAATGCGCGGTGCGTGAAGTAGCCGATGAGCTCGACGATCAGGAGCGCCTCGAGGAACTGCACGAGGGGGCGCTGGTTCGCGACGGCTTCCTGCAGCGCGGGGCTCACCAGCGGATCGAGGAAGGCGAGGAGCGTGCCGATCGCGAGGACCAACGCGAGCTGCTCGAGCACGTTGCTCGCGAAGAAGTGCATCACGTCGGTGCGCCAGCCGGGGCGGAAGACCTGCTGCTTGCGAATCGCGAAGAGCCGCTCGAGCGGGATGAAGAGCATCCCGAGGATCACCAGCGCGATCGGGTTCCGCAGGAGCATTGAGTGATCAGACACTTCGTGCGGGGAAAAGAGAAACCGCTCATCCCAGACGGTGAATGTGCTTCGGGTGCTCGTCCAAACAGGCCTCTTCGCACGCCACTCCCGGTCCGCAGTTCACTCGGCTTCGTGACAGTGACCGCCCGGGCATCGAGGTCCGGGTTGCTACGGCGAAATGTCGGCCAGTGTCCGGCTGACTGCATTTTCGGCCCGGAATCGCGCGTTCCCCGCGGCTCAAATGGAGGTGGCCGACAAATCGCCGTAGCGGGCTGCTGATCAAGACCCGGCGTCTCCTCCACGAAGCCTCGTGCCCTCGCTTCTGGTGCGGCGTGCAGAGGGGCCAGCCCGCGCGACTCGCGCAGAGGCCTCGCGAAGCCTTCGTTCCCCTGGCCATCAGCCTGCTTCGGCGAGGGCGCCCTGCATCGCTGAGCTCATGCCCAGCGACGAGAGCTCATCCTTCGGAACCCAGCGCCACTCCAGGTAACCCGTGGGCGGCTTCGCCAATCGCTTCGGCAACGCGACGGCGTGAACGCGGAGCACCAGCTCACGGTGGGTCAGGGTGCGCTCGAGCACGGTGAGCTCGGGTCCGATGCTCGCCTTCTTCCCGAGCAGCTTCTGCAGCGCTTCGTCACCATCGGCGCCAGTCGACAATTCGACTCCGGGCAATTCCCAGAGGCCTCCGAAGAGACCCTTCTCTTCACGACGCGCGAGCAGGATCTCGTGACCTCTGCGCGCGATCGCGACCGCGAGCTCGAGCCGCTTTCTCTTGGCCGGCTTCTTCGGCCGCGGGAGTTCGTCGACGCGACCCGCAGCGAGCGCCCTGCACGATTGGCGGACGGGACACACCAGGCACATCGGGTTCTGCGGGAGACAGACGGTGGCGCCGAGCTCCATCAGCGCCTGGTTCCAGTCACCGGGGCGTGAGCCGCCGACCATCACCTCGGCGGCAGACCAGAGCGCTGCCTCGCGGAGCTTCTCCCCGGGCACTCCGTCGATCTCGAGGAGCCGCGAGAAGACGCGCGCGACATTTCCATCGACCAGCGGCGCTTCGAGCTCGAACGCGATCGAGGCGACCGCACCTGCGGTGTAGCGGCCGAAGCCGGGCAGGGTGAGCAGCGCGTTGACCGAGTCAGGGAGCTCGCCTTGAAACTTCTCGACGATCTCCTTCGCGGCCCGGTGAAGGTTGCGCGCGCGTGAGTAGTAGCCGAGGCCCGTCCACAGCCCGAGCACGTCCTTGAGCTCTGCTTCGGCGAGCGCCTTCACCGTCGGGAATCGGCCGAGGAACTTCGTCCAGTAGCGCACCACGCGATCGACCTGCGTCTGCTGGAGCATCACTTCGCTCACCCAGATGCCGTACGGATCCTTCGTGTTGCGCCACGGGAGATCGCGCTTCGATCGATCGAACCACCGCAAGAGCTGCATGCGGACCTCGCGTTTGAGCTCCGCTGCCGAATTCGTCACGCGCGCGAACTCATCACAAGTTATGCACGCGGGCATGCTCGCCATTCTCACGGCCCTCACGCTCACGGCTCAGCCGGTGGATCTGGAGCAGTGGAATCGGGAGCGCCTCGCCACCAGCAAGGTCGCGATGCTGGTGCTCGGAGGCTGGGCGACGGGGAACATGGTGGTCGGCGCGATCGGGCTCGGAACTGCCGACAACGAGCGCGTGCGCTTCGTGCACCTGGGGAACCTGCTCTTCAACGCGGTGAACCTGGGCCTCGCGCTCAACACGCTCATTCGCGAGTGGAACGAAGATCCCGCGAGAAAGGACGCGAAGCAGAGCCTCGAGGCGGGCGAGCACATCGAGAAGGTGTTCTTCGTGAACGCGGCGCTCGACCTCGCGTACCTCGCGGCGGCTGGCCTTCTGTGGGAGCGCGGTGCCGCGATTCCGGATCAGCGGCTCGTCGGGCTCGGCCAATCGCTCTTGATTCAGGGCGCGTGGCTCGCGGTCTTCGATCTCACGATGGGCATCATCAACGCGCGGCACACGGCGAAGTTGATGGAGGGGATCACGGTGAGCGTCACTCCGATGGGGGTCTCGGGCTCGTTCTAGTTGGGCGCGCCCTCACCCCGACCCTCTCCCGAAGGGAGAGGGAGATTCATGGGCGGATAGCGAGGAGTGGCTGCGAACGGCTCGGTGCTGCTTTCGACATCATGTCGATCAGCATGCGCGCTTCAGCGGGTCCGAGCATGCCGAGCTCTCGCTGGGTGGCCGTGCGGCTCATCGCCCAGATTGAGAACGCGATGATCGAGGTCGGCAAGCGACTGAGCGCCGAGAGGTACGCCGGCTTCACGTGGTGACCGAGCTCGCGCACGATCGAGAAGCCCGTGTCGAACGCCCTCGCGTACTCGCGTGCCTCGGCCCACGAGATGGGCTTCGTCAAAGAGCGCACCGCGCTCGCCATCAACGGAATCACCAGCGCCGCATGAGAGCGCAGCCACGAGTGCATGTCGGGCTCGACCGAGCAGCAGATGCCCGCTTCGCCGAAGACCTTCGCCCAATCCGCGTCGCTCACCGCGCTGCCCGGCATCAGCTGGAACTTGAGCTTGCCGTCGATCAGCCGACCGAGAACTCCCTGCGGAAAGCCAAAGAGGAACCGATGCGCGCCGACCGCATCACGCAGCGGCTCCAGCGAGTCGAAGGTGTTGAACATGAACATCACCTTCTTCGCTGAACTCTCCTTCAATGCCGGAAGCACAGCGCCGACCTGCGGAGCGAGCACGGTGACCAGCACGAGATCGTACGGCTTGGAGACGTCGAGCTGACCCGCGACCTCGACGGCCGCGCGTTCTCCCGTGACCGTCACGATCGCCCGATCCGCGCGGAGCTGCTTCTCTCGCTCGCCTCGCGCAATCGCGGTGACGTCATGGCCCGCCTTCGAAAGTTGAAAGGCGAAGGCGCTACCGATGGCTCCCGTTCCGAGGATCGCGATTTTCATTTCGGGAACAATGCAGTCCCCTCGCGTAAAGGACCGTGAAGAAGTGTTGTGTATCCCTCGGGATTCAGGCGGGTTTTGGAACGCGGCGGCACTCCGGTGGGCAGCGCTCCTCTCAACCAATGAGAGCGCCGCATCGCTCTGAAGGGAGGTCCGAGAACAAAATGTGCGCTCCTTGATCGTCCTCAGCCTGCTGTCCCTCCCGGGCTGCATGGGCCTCGCTGATCCCGCGCTGGTCACCGCGACGCTGAACAACGCCGCCGACGCGGATTCGGGTGCGCCGATCGTCCCGGTGACCGACGACGCGGGCACCACGACGCCTCCGAACGATGCGGGCACGACGACGAACGATGCCGGCACTCCGGTGGTCGACGCGGGGACTCCGCCGGTGGATGCGGGAGTCGATCCCTGTGCCGGCATCACCTGCACCGCTTCCGGCGCTCGCTGCGATCGTCAGCTCGCTCGCTGCGTGTGCGGTCCAGGCTTCACGGGTGATGGCACCACCTGCACTCCGGTCGC
>CBIHPJ010000072.1:0-17930 GCA_966211295.1 uncultured Myxococcales bacterium
AACGAGATGGAGATCGCGCTGGGAGATCCCTCGCTCGTGCCGTGGGCAGTGACTGGGCGCTACGACGTGCTCGGTCCGACTGATCTCGCGGAGGTCGCGCGTCGAGTGATCACGCGTCCGAAGGTGACAGTGACGTTCCTTCCCGAGAAGGGAGGTGCGAAGTGAGCGCCCTTCTCCCCAGCCCTCTCCCCGCTGTCGCAGGGAGAGGGAGCGCGTGGGTACTCTCGCTCCTCCTTTCTTCAGCTGCACTCGCTGCGCCGCCGATTCCTCCCGCGGCGAAGTGGACGCCTCCGTCGGTTCAAGTTCGCACGCTCGCTTCGGGCGCGAAGCTCTGGGTGATCTCTCAGAAGGGAATTCCGCTGGTGCACGTGGGTGTGCACATCGACGCGGGCTCCGTCGCTGATCCTTCGGGCAAGCCCGGACTTTCGTCGCTCACCGCCACGTGCGTGGAGGAGGGTGGATCTGGATCCAGGAGCGGCGCTGAGGTCCGATCGTTCTTCGACTCGCTCGGCACGCAGCTCGACTTCAGCGTGAATCCTGACGGAGTGAGCGTCACCTTCACCACGCTCACCGCACAGCTCGAGCCCGCACTCGGCCAGCTCATCGACGTACTTGGCAAGCCGCGCTTCGACGCGAGCTCCGTGGCGGCGGTGAAGCAGCGGCTCAGCTCTGAAGTGGTCGCGGCGCTCGACGATCCTTCGGAGTTCGGAAGATCGAAGCTCCTCGCTGAAGTCTACGGTTCGCATCCGCGCAATCACCTGGAGCTCGGCTCCGTCGCGGGAATCGAGTCGGCGACCGCGGACGACATCAAGCAGTTCCACGCCGCGCATTGGTCACCCAGCGACACCATCTTCATCATGGTGGGCGACGTCGAGCCCGACGCCGCGAAAGCGATGCTCGACAAGGCGGCACCGAAGGCCTGGCTCCCTGCTTCTCAGAAGAAGCCGCTCGCGACGCCCGCTGCAGCTCCAACGAAGTGGCTCGCGTTCGACAAGCCGGACGCTGCGCAGACGGTCGTGATGTTCGGCAGGCCAGGTCCTGCCTCCTCCGATCCTGCGCTGGTCCCGCTCGAGCTCACCGCGACGCTGCTCGGTGGCTCGTTCACCAGCCGCCTCGTACAGAACCTCCGCGAGAAACACGGGTACACGTACGGAGCGGTGTCGCTCCTCGATTGGGGCCGCGAGACGAAACAGATCCTCGTGTTCACCTCGGTGAAGACCGAGGTCACCGCGCCCGCGCTCATGGAGTTGCTGGCTGAACTCGTGAACATCACGCACCTCGAAGCCACGGAGCTCGACAAGGCGCGCTCGCTGCAGGACTCACGTCAGCTGCAGAACTTCTCGTCCGGAGAGTCGGCAGTCGAAGCTTTGCTCGAACTGGCCCGTGAAGATCTCGGACCCCAGGCCCTCACCCAGGCACGCGATCGCCGCGCGAAGGTGACCCTGGCTGAGCTGACGACCGCAGCTGGCAATTTCGACCCCGAGCGCTTCACCGTGGTGCTGGTGGGCGATCGCGCGAAGCTCGAGAAGGAACTGAAGGCGAAGTTCCCCGCGCGGAATATCGAGTGGCGTTGACCCGACCCAGTTAGATACCGGCCCCATGATTCGCGTCAGCGGGCTCAAGAAGCACTACCGGGTGCACAAGCGTCCTCCCGGGCTCAAGGCCGCGGTGAAGGCGCTGTTCAAGCGCCAATACGAGATCGTCAAGGCGGTCGACGGCATCGACTTCTTCATCGATCGCGGCGAGCGCGTCGGCTTCCTCGGGCCCAACGGCGCGGGCAAGACCACCACGCTCAAGATGGCGTCGGGTCTCCTGCATCCAACCTCGGGCGAGGTCACCGTCGACGGCCACACGCCACAGAAGCGCGAGAACGACTTCCTCAAGAAGATCATGTTGGTGATGGGCCAGAAGCAGCAGCTCATGTGGGATCTGCCGCCCGCCGATACCTACGAGCTCAATCGCGCCATCTACGACGTGCCGCGCGACGAGTTCACCAAGCGACTCAAGGAGCTCACCGAGCTGCTCGAGCTCGGTGACCTGGTGAACAAGCCGACGCGTCAGCTCTCGCTCGGTGAGCGCATGAAGTGTGAGCTCGCAGGCGCGCTGGTGCACGGCCCCAAGGTGCTCTTCCTCGACGAGCCCACCATCGGGCTCGACGTCTCGATGCAGGTCTCGATGCGCGACTTCATTCGCCGCTACAACGAGGAGCACGGCGCGACGCTCATCTTGACTTCGCACTACATGGACGACGTCGCTGCGCTCTGTCCGCGCGTGATCGTGATCGACAAGGGCGCGCTGTCGTTCGACGGAAAGTTGGAGGCGCTCGTCACGCAGGTGCGTCCTGAGAAGCGGCTCACGCTGCGCTTCTCCGCTCCGGTCTCGAAGGAGCAGGTCGCGGAGCTGGGCAACGTGGTGAAGCACGAACCTGCTGAAGCGGTGCTGCTCGTGCAGCAGTCCGCGATGAACGCCGCGGTGGCGAAGGCGCTTGCCACGCTGCCCGTGCAGGATCTCAACGTGGAGAATCCTCCGCTCGAAGAGGTGATGAGCGAGCTGTTCTCGCGCAGCCGCGCCGCGAGGACTGCTGCGTGAGATCCTTCACCGCGGTTCGTGCGATCCCGACGTTGCTGAAGATCGGTTTCTCCGAGGCGGTCGCGTACCGCGCAGAGATGCTGGTCTGGGTCTTCGCGACCACGATGCCGCTGATCATGATGATGCTGTGGACCTCGGTGGCGGAGACCTCCCCCGTGGTCGCGCAGGGCGGCAAGGAGTGGGGGAGCGGCGCCTTCGTCGCCTACTTCTTGAGCGTATTCATCGTGCGCCAGCTGATCTCTGCGTGGGCCGCGTGGGAGATCAACTTCGAGGTGCGCCAGGGAATGTTGTCGATGCGCCTGCTGCGCCCGATGCATCCGGTGCTCTCGTACGCGATGTCGAACCTCGCCTACATGCCGATGCGCGCGGTGGTGACGATGCCGGTGCTCGCGATCCTGCTCTTCACTGAGGTGAGCCGGCTCACTTCGAATTGGCAGGTGTGGATGTTGTGGCCGCTCGCGATGATCGGCGGCTGGTTGATCACGTTCTTCGCGAACGTGGCGATCGGAAGCCTGAGCTTCTTCATCGATAGCTCCATCAAGATCATGGATGTGTGGCTCGCCGCGTTCTTCGTGTTCTCGGGCTACCTGTTCCCGCTCGATCTGTTTCCCGATTGGCTGCGAGTCGCCGCGGAGTGGTTGCCGTTCAAGTACCAGATCGCGCTCCCGGTGCAGTTGATGACGGGGCAGCTCACGGTGGAGGCCGCACTGCCGTTGCTCGCGAAGCAGTACGCGTGGGCGGGGGTCATGGTGTTCGGCTCACTCATCCTCTGGCGCAGCGGCATCAAGCGCTTCCAGGCGTTCGGGGGCTGACGAGTGATCCGCTACGCGAGGCTGCTGGGGCTTCAGCTGCGCACGTCCGCGCTGCTCGCGGCGCAATACCGCTTCGACTTCTTCGTCGATGCGGCGATCTCACTGTTCTGGACCGCGACCGCCGTGGTGCCGCTCTTCGTGGTGTACGGAGAGGCCACGCGCCCCGGCATTCCTGGCTGGAGCTTCGGTGAAGCGCTGGTGGTGACCGCATGCTTCATCCTGCTGCAGGGCGTGCTCGACGGCGCGATCAACCCGGGCCTGCAGGCGGTGATCGATCACATCCGCAAAGGCACGCTCGACTTCGTGCTCTTGAAGCCGGCGGACGCGCAGTTCCTGGTCTCGACCTCGCGCTTCATGTTGTGGCGCGTGTTCAGCCTGGTGACCTCGGGCATCGTGTTCGGGATCGCGTTCAAGCAGCTCGGTCACGGTCCCTCGGCGCTCGGAGTGATCACCGCGCTCGTGCTCTTCGGCATCGCGACGTTGCTGCTCTATTCACTGTGGATCCTGATCGTCTCCGCCGCGTTCATCGTGGTGAAGGTCGACAACCTCACGTACCTGTTCAGCTCGATCTTCGATGCGGCGCGCTGGCCAGCGTCGGTGTTCCGCGGGGCGGTGAAGTTCTTCTTCACCTTCGTGATCCCGCTCGCGGTGATGACCACGTACCCCGCTGAAGCGCTCCTCGGCCGCCTCGCTCCGATCACCTTGCTGTACTCGCTGCTCGGTGCCTTCGCCTTCGCAGCGATCTCCCGCGGCATCTGGTTGCGGAGCATCGGTCACTACACGTCCGCTGGCGGCTGAGCTGAGCTCCCTCCTCCCTTCGGGAGAGGGTCGGGGTGAGGGCGAGCGAATTCGAAATCGTTCGGTCAATTCAGAGACAAGGTAGAAGCGCCGCGATGGCGAACGCTGCGGCGAAGAAGGGGCTGTCGACGGGCTGCATGATCGCGCTGGTCCCCGCCGTGCTCGGCGGGCTCTGCCTGATGGTGCCCGTCGTCTACATGATCGGCTCCGTCGTCATGATGAACGTCCAGCGCGACGACTTCGACGCCTTCAACCACGTCGCGCCGGGCACCTCGCTCAGCGACGTGACGAAGCGCGCCGAAGAGCTCGGCTTCGAGCGGGAGCCAGGCTTCGAATACAGCGACGGCGGTGTCGAGAACATCACCTTCATGAAGGTGGTGGTGCCGCCCTTCGGCCGCTGGTTCATTGGCATCAGCGCCATCGACGGCGGCGTGATCTCGGTGCGCACCAGCTCGCTCGACTGATGAGAAGCGCCACGTGAAGATCGTCAGCCGCCTCGTCACTGATCGACGTGCAGTTCGGTGATCTGCGTCGACCACTGATCGAAGGCCGACGGCCACTCCTGGATGGTCCAGAACACCGAGTCATCGTTCGGATCGACCAGGGTGGCGCTGTAGTCGCCCCAGCGCGCGGTGATTGCGCCGCCAGCCTCGTAGGGCGCGACGCCCGACTTGAGCAGGATCGGCGTGCCGAAGACGGTGCTTCCGTTCACCGTACGGCCAAGCACCGCGTAGCTGCTGGCGAACACCGTACCGCTCGAGGCACTGAAGCCGATCACCACGTCGCCGCGCGAGTTGATCGCGAGGGAGCCCATGAAGAAGTTCAGCGCCGGATCGCTCACGAGCCCGTCCTGGATCAGCACGGAGGTGGTCGCGTCGACCTCGAACCAGTGCAGCGCAGCGCGGCCGTCCACCGCCACCGTCTGCACTCCCCAGATGGAGTTGCCGTGCATGATCGTCGACGACTCCAGCTGGCCCTGGCCGGCGTTCAGGTTGATGTCTGAGTCCGGCTGATCGGCGCCGACGTTGGCGAGCGTGCTGAACGGCTGACCGATGACGAAGCCGTCCGTCGTGTCGAGCACGGGCGCCGTGATCGGTCCGAGCACGCGCGTGTGCCTCATCAGACCACTCCCCGGGTCATAGGCAGAGAGCAGCGGCTCAGGCAGGGGGCTGTCGTCCAGGTTGACGATGGGCTGGACCTTGCCGCCGGTCGGAGTGAGCAACTCCAGGCTGGTGAGGAACGTGGCGCGCGCGATGCTGGGCGTGCAAGCGATGAGGTCCGCCTTGGGCACCACGATGACGGTGCCATTCGAATACAGGTAGACGCCTTCGCCGTTCAGTCCCAGGGTCGGGAAGTCCGCCTTGTTGTTGATCGCGCCCACGAAGACGAACGCGAACCCGGCCCAACCTTCGGTGACGTCCTCGCCGAGCGACACCGCGAGCAGCAGACGATCGGCCGTGTTCACGTCACCGCGGATCTCGAGGGTCGAAGCGAACCAGCGCCCGCTCGCCGAGTCGTGCAACACACGCGGGTCGGTGAGGAATCCTTCGAGGCTCACTCCCGCGGCGGTCCAGAACTCATCGAGCGTGTTCCTCAGTTCGGTTGAACCGTCCTCCTTGGAATAGACCGCGTACGTGCCGTTCAGGAGCTCCACGAGCTGCGTTTCGCCCACGGCCCCGTCCGTGTCCGGAGGAACGTACGTGCTGTCGAGCCCGTAGGTGCTGCCCGTGAAGTTGAGCCCAATGCGCAGCTGCGGAGTCGCGACGCCGGCATCACCACATTCCGGTGGCGGCAGCGGATGCCGATGGTGGTGTCCAAAATGCGCGTGGCGGTCTCCAGAATCGTGGGGTCCGGAATGCCGACGGTGATGTCCGGCGAGCCCTGCTTCGTCTTTGCCGAGTGATTGCGCGCCCTCTTGCGCGCGGCCCTCGCACGCCCCGAGGGTCAATAAGAGACACGCCGAAATCAGACCAAGTGCCGTACGCATGCGAGAGCCCCTTTCGAAAGACCCCAACTCGCGCTTCGTGATCTGAATCGTGCAACGCCCGTTCCGGAGTAGATGGAGCGCGTGAAGATCGTCACGTGGAACATCAACTCCATCCGCGCGCGGCTCGAGCGCTTTCTCGACTACCTGAAAACCCGCTCGCCCGACGTGCTCTGCCTGCAAGAGCTCAAGTGCACCAACGACCAGTTCCCGCTCGTCGAGGTGCAGGCCCTCGGCTACCACGCAGAGCTCTTCGGTCAGCGCTCGTACAACGGCGTCGCGATCCTCTCGAAGACGCCGATCAGCAACGTCGCGCGCAACCTCGGTGACGACGACGAGCACGCGCGCATCATCGCGGGCACGGTGAACGACATCCGCATCGTCGGTCTCTACGCGCCCAACGGTCAGGCGCTCGGCACTCCGGCCTACGCGTACAAGCTCGACTGGTACGCGAAGCTGGGGCGCTGGCTCAACGCCACCAGCAAGGGACCGACGCTGGTGTGTGGTGACTTCAACGTCGCGCCCGCCGACATCGACACGTGGGATCCCGCGCTGTGGCAGGGCCAGACGCTCGCCTCACCGAAGGAACGCGAGGCGTTCTTCGCGATGGTGAAGCTCAACTCCTTCGTCGATCTGGTGCGCGAGAAGCACCCCGAGCCGGGCGTCTTCACCTGGTGGGACTACCGCGCGAGCGCGTTCAAGAAGAACCAGGGGCTGCGGATCGATCACATCCTCGTGAGCCCTGATCTCGTCGAGCGCTGCACCGCGATCGGCGTGGACAAGGCTGCGCGTGAGGGCACGCAACCGTCTGATCACGCGCCCGTTTGGGCCGAGATCTCCTGACCTCCGAAATCACAAGCGTCGTGAGTCGTCTGGTCTAAGGTCCCCGAACTCAAGGAGGGGTTCCCCCATATGGATATCTCATTCGCTGGCCTGCTCTTCGGAGCAATCGGCTGGTTCCTGCTGGTCTACGTGATCCGCGGGTTCTTCACGGTGAATCAGAACGAGCGCGTGGTGAAGACCTCGTTCGGTCGCGCGCAGCGGCTGACCACCACCACGCTCGACAACCCGATGGCCGAGTACCTCCGGCCCGACGAGCGCGAGCGCTACAACTACCCCCAGCTGCAGGTGATTCAGCCCGGCGGCCCGTACTTCAAGTGGCCGTGGGAGAAGATCTACAAGGTCTCCATCGCCACCGAGACGGTGAACCTCGCGTTCGATCCTGAAGACATCAACGCGAACCGCGGCGGCACCGAGCTCGACGCCGTCACCAAGGACCAGCTGAACATTGGCCTCGTGGGGCAGCTCCGCTTCCGCGTGAGCGACCAGAACCTCTACGCGTACATCTTCGGCGTGAAGCGCCCGCTGGTGCACGTGCTGGGCTACTTCGTGTCCATCCTCCGTCAGAAGATCGCCTCGTTCGAGGCGCCCGATGACGGCGCTCCGAACGCGACCACCACGGCCGCGGCCGCGCATGGAGCGGATCTCTCCGCCGCCGCCGGCGTGTCCATCAACGACCTCCGCAAGAATCTCCGCCTCCTGAACGAGGACATGGACAAGGGCTGCATGTCGTCGAACGCGCGCTACGGCATCGTGCTCGACGCCTCGCTCATCACCGGCATCGACCCGCCGTCTGACGTCGAGAGCGCGCTCGCCGCGATCAACACGGCGCACAACGCCGTCGGCGCCGAGGTCTCGCTCGCCCAGGCCGCCGCCGACCAGAAGCTCGTGCAGTCGCGCCGCGCCGTCGAGATCAACACTCTGAACAGCCAGGCCGAGGTCGAGCCGCTCGTGCAGCTCGCGCAGCAGCTCAGCGATCTCAAGAAGAACGGCGGCGCTGGAGTGCTCAATGCGTACGTGCGCAACGTGAAGCTCAGTCTCTTCAGCAAGGCCCGTAACGCGTTCGTGGAGGTGAAGCCGTGAGCTTCTTCGTCTCGATGTTCGTCGGTTTCTTCGCGTGCCTCATCGGCGTCCCCATGGCGATGGCGATCGCTCGCGCCTTCGGCCTCTACGTCGTCATCGAGGAGCGCCGCGCCAAGGTGTTCACCCTCTTCGGCGAAGTGCTCGGCACCATCAGCGAGCCCGGCCTGCACTTCCTGTGGGCGAAGCTCGGCATCAAGGCCGCGCTCATTCCGCTCTTCGGCAAGGTGCACACCGTCGATCTGCGGTTGGACCAGGAGTACCTGCGCAGCCAGCCCGTGAACTCGGAGGAAGGCGCTCCGATGGGTATCGGCATCTGGTACGAGATGTACGTCGCCGAGCCCGTCTCGTTCATCTTCAAGAACGCCGATCCCCGCGGCTCGCTGCGCGCGAACGTCTCGAACGCCGCGGTGCGCACGCTCTCGAACATGAAGCTGGGTGACATGCTCGAGACCCGCCACGTGATGAGCCAGGCGGTGCGCAACGAGGTCACGCCGCGCTCGGCAGAGTGGGGCTACCAGCTCGGTTCCGTCTACATCCGCAAGGTGCACTTCCGCGACGTCGCGATGATCCGCGGCATCGAGGAGAAGGTCGTGAACCGCCTCCGCCAGGTGACGTCGGCGATCAGCCAGGACGGTCACAACCAGGTGAACATCATCAAGTCGTCGGCCGATTCGAAGGCCGCCGCCGAGTTCGCCCGCGCCGCCGCGCAACGCCCGTTCATCGTCGGGAAGGCGCTGCAACAGATCAGCGCCGATCCCGAGGTGATGGAGGCGATGTTCGAGCTGCTCGAGACGCAGAAGCTGCTCGAGAGTGGCGCCCCCGTAACTCTGCTCCCTGAGCGCTCGGGCGCGGCCCAGTTGTTGACCCCTTTGCTGGCCGCGCAGAACCAGCGCTGAGAGTTCAGTCAGGCCCGTGAGGCGCCCTTGCAGTTGCAGGTGCGATGCGACGTCGTACCTGTTGAGCATGAATACTGAGCTTCGAGTCATCAGCGAAGGAACCGCGGAGCTTCAGCTGCCCCACGCCTGTCCCACGTGCGCGGGCGCACTGGAACTTCGAATCTCCGCAGACGGCGTCAGGAGCTTCTGCGCCATCTGCCACACCATCGGCCGGCCGCGCCTGCAGCAGTATGAGCAGGGTGGATTTGTGCTCGACTTCAGAGACGTCGGGGCCGCCTGAGCGGCGGCGTCGATCAGAGGGCCAGCCGCTTGTGGCCCTCGAAGACGGCCAGCACTTCGAGGGAGTGCGCTGTCACCCGATAGACGATGCGGTAGCGCTTGAGGAAAACCTCCCGCACCTCTTCCTGCTGAAGCTCCGGGACTCTTCTTCCCCCAAACGGTACTCGCGCGGCGGCGCGTGCTGTCGCCATGAGCTTCTTCACCCACTTGAGCGCCGCTCGGGGATCGTCGCGGGCGATGAAGTCGCCGATGGCCATGAGATCGGCCTCGGCCTTCGCGGTCCACACCAGCTTTCGTCGCTTCACCGCCGCTTGCCGCCGAAACGCGCGGCCATGCGCTTCGAGACCGCCGCATCGGTTGCGACTCGACCGGCGGTCGCATCAGCCAGACCTTCATTCACCGCAGCGACGAATCGAGCCCGCTCGGTGAGCTCGTCGTAGGCCTCGGGCGAAAGCAGAACGCCAGCCGGCTTTCCATTCTGGGTGACCACCAGCGGCGCGGCGCCCTCGCCGAGCTTCCGAAGAAACTCGGCCGCTTGAGCCTTGAACTCACTTACGGGTACGAAGTTCTCGGAGATCCGAACCGGTTTCATAGGTCCACCTTTGGTACCAAAAGTAGTCGTCCTGTAGACCTGCGTGCAACCCGGGTTCAGACAGCGTCGCTTTGGCTTGCGAAGTTGAACTCGTGAGTCCGGAGCGCCGGGAGCTTCCACGCGGACGAGCCAGGAGAGACCTGCTCGTTCGAGACCGCGTCGACCTTCGCCAGCGCGTCGATCACCGAGTGGTTGATCCGGAAGTTCTTGATGGGCGTGGTGATCGCCCCGTCTTCGATGAGGAACGTGCCGTCTCGCGTGAGCGCGGTGATCGCCAGCGTCTTGGGATCGACGATGTTCGAGTACCAGAAGCGCGTGACGAGAATTCCGCGCTTCACGCCCTTCACCAGTTCCTCTCTCGTGGACTGACCGGGCGCGAGCTCGAAGCCGGAGTAGGAGCCGGTCGGATCGAGCTTCTTCTCCTTCGCCCAGAAGCGGCCGACCTGGAGCGACTCGAGCACGCCAGCCTTCACCCAGGTGCGCGGCGCGAGCGCGATGCCGTCTTGATCGTACGGCATCATCGGCGTGGTCTTCGGATCAGAGCGGAGCGTGATCAGCTCGCTCACCAACTTCTGGCCCAGCTTGCCCACGAAGCACGAGCGGCCCTCGTCGAACGCGCGCCGATCGAGCGAGCCGGTGAAGTACTCGAACAGCTCTCCAGCCGCGGCGGGCTCCAGCACCACCGTGTAACGACCGGGCTCGAGGACCTTGGGCTTCGCGGAAGCGATGGCCTTCTCCGCCGCGGTGCGGCCCACGGCCCCGAAGTCCAACGCCGAGCGCTGCCTCGTGCTCACGTTCGCCCAGCCTGATCCGGTGCCGTCCTTCGTGCGCGAGGTCACCGAGAAATCAGCATTGGTATACGACTGCGAGAGCGAGAGCCCTGCCGAGGTCACCAGCGCGTTCATTCCGTCGTAGACCTCGAGGAAGCCCGCGGAGAGCAGGTCCTTCGAGCGCGACGGCTCGAGCGCCTGCGTGATCCCCTGAGCGCGGGCCTTCGCGTCGAGCTTCGACATCGCCTCGTCGCGCAGCGCGCTCTTCGTCACCTTCGTTTGCCCAGGCACCGGCATCGTCTCGGGCAGCTCAGGCGAGAGACGCGCGATGGTGAGCGTGCGCTCCGCGAGATTGCGCAGGGAGAGTGCATCAGTCTGGTTGGTGGCCGCGTTCGCCGAGCGCAGCCCCAGCCGCACGGAGAGCCCGATGCTGATGTCGTCGTTCTCTCCCGCGGTGGTGATCTCATTGCGAGCGAAGCGGGTGTGCGCGCGGTGGTTGCTCCATGCGGACACCGAGGCCTCAGCCTTCGGATCGAGGTTCTTCACCAGCGCGAGCACCGACTTCGACAGTGCGATCAATTGCGACTCGGTGATCACGTTCAGCCGCCCTTCTTCGAAGCGGAGTTGATCACCGACACGCCGCGGAACCGCGCCGCGGGACACGAGTGACTCACCGGGTTCGACTGCATCGGCTCGCCCTTGCCGTCGTCGAACGCCGAGCCCATCACCACGCTCTTCGGTCCACCGAGCAGATCGCAGCTCTTCCAGAACGCCGGAGTGTTCGACTGGTACCCGACATCCTTCAGGGAGCGGGTGATCTTTCCCTTCTTCACCTCGAAGAACATCTGGCCGGTGAACTGGAAGTTGTAGCGCTGGTGATCGATCGACCAGCTCCCGGTGCCGACCACGTAGATGCCGTCGTCGGTGGCGGCGATCAGATCCTGTGCCGAGAGATCCTTCTCTCCGGGGGCGAGCGAGACGTTCGGCATGCGCTGGAAGGGCACCGAGCCGTGATCCTGCGCGTAGCTGCAGCCGCGTGAGGCGGTCTCGCCGATCCACGCGGCCTGCTCGCGGGTGGTCTGGTAGCCGACGAACTTTCCCTTCTCGACCAGGTTCCACTTCTGCGTGCGCACGCCGTCGTCGTCGTAGCCGCAGGTCGCCAGTCCCCCGGGCATCGTCTTGTCCGCGTAGAGGGTAACGATCGGCGAGGCGTACTGAGTGCCGAGGGTGTCCGGCGTGGCGAACGAAGTGCCCGCCATGTTCGCCTCGTAACCGAGCGCACGATCGAGCTCGGTCGGGTGCCCCACCGATTCGTGAATGGTGAGCCACAAGTTGGTCGCGTCGAGAATGAGGTCCTTCTTCCCCGGCTCCACGCTCGGCGAATTGAGCTTCTGCACCGCTTCCTCCGCGACGCGGGTGGCGTCTTCGAGGAAGTGGCTGGTCTCGAGGTATTCCCAGCCGGCCTGCGCGGGCTGACCGTCCCAGCTGCGTCCCACGTACTCGCCCGTCTTCTGGTTGATCGCGGTCGCGTCGTAGTCAGGGCCGATGCGCGTCTGGCTCTGCTCGATCAGCGCTCCTTCGGAGGAGGCGAAGAGCTTCCACTCGAGGCGCGTGCTCAGCGACGCGCTGCAGAAGTTGATGCCCTTCACCGCGCGCAGCTTTTCGCAGACTGAGAGGAGCAGCCCCGCCTTGTCCGCCACGGGGATCTTGAAGGGATCTTTCTGGAGCGGCGTCTGCCACACGTCCACGTGCGCGGGGTTCGGCGCGAGCTCGACCTTCCTCGTCACCACCTCTGCGTTCGCCTTCGCGAGATCGGTGGCGATGCGCGCGAGCCGTTGTCCCTCGGTGACTGAGACGATGGGTGAGGAAGCGAAACCCCAGGCGCCATTCACCAACACGCGCACGCCCACTCCGAAGCGCTCGGCGTCGTGGATGAAGTTCACGTGATCGTCTCGCACGGCCACGCCTTCTTCTCGCCGGCGGTGGAGGCGGAGATCGGCGTAACTCGCTCCCGCTTTCTTCGCGGCGTCGAGCACCGCGGAGATCACGTTCAAGTACGTCGCGTCGGTGACCAGTCCGCGCGCGTGGGCGAGGGCAGGGGACAGCGCGAGCGCGGTGGCGCCCTTCAGAAGAGATCTGCGACTGAGCTGCATGTGTATGCCCTCACCCTGACCCTCTCCCGAGGGAGAGGGGAATGACTCAGTAGAACGCCCAGATGAAGTCGAGCGTGGGGAGGAAGTTGTTGCTCCGCACGCGCACGCGCTGGCTGAATCCGTCGGCCCCAGGGACCACCGCCGTCGCACCCTGATCGTAGTTCGCGTACAGCACTCCCAGCGTGATGCGGCTGTACTTGAAGACCGCGATGTCGAGGCCGAGGTGCGCGGTGATGATGAACGGAGAGATCGCCGTGATCGCGCCCGCGTTGGTGCCCTCGAGGTTCAGGTTTCCCTGCTGGCCCGTGATGTACACGTTCAGCTCGCCGCGCAGACGCAGGCGATCTCCGAAGGCGTGATCGTAGGCACCTCCGAAGCGGCCGCAGAACCCGGTGAGCGGAGCCGCGAAGAGGATCTCCAGCGGCGCGAGGAACGAGTTGAGCGGCGTGGCGCTGTTCGGCCCCACGGGGATTCGCAGCGCGCCGTCGATGCGGAAGGTGAGCACGTCGTATTTGAAGAAGTCGCCCGACACGAGCAGGCCCAGCCGCGGGATCAGCATGAAGCCGATGTCGTTGGTGCTCGTCTCCCAGCTCGGGAACAGGAAGCCCTTGGTCAGCCGCATCGCGTACGTCGGCATCAGCACGCCGGCCTCGGCGGTGAGACGCACGCCCATCGGGAGCTCTCCCTGGGCGACCTCCGGCTTCAAGATCGCGAAGCGTGCGTTCATGTGCGGCGCCACGAAGAAGAGCAGGGGAGCGGCCTCGAGCTCGAACCGGTTGTGAAACGAGATCCGCAGCGGGTTGAAGATGCCCACGCTGTAGCTGCCGCGATTGCCGACGTCGGCGGTGTCGCGGGCGGGGCGCGGCTGCGCGAGCGCTGAAGTCGCGGCCAGCGCGGTGATGAGCAGGAGCGCTCTCATGGCAGCCCCCACGTTCCGACCACCGGTGCGTGATCAGAGAGCCGCGAAGGATCTCCGGTGATGCCGAGGCGGCCGGGTTCCTGGAGCACGTCGGTGTTGGTCCACGTCTCTCCCTTGCGAATGAAGAGGTAGTCGAGCGTGCGGTTCCACCAGCCGGGCACGCCCTCGTCATTCACGCCATCGGGGCCGAGCACGGAGTGGGTGAAGAAGGGCTGCTGCGCGGCCTCTCCCACGCCGTAACGAGCGAGCGGAATGTAGGGCTCGAAGTCGTCGTAGTACGGCTTCATCACCGACGGCGTGTACGGCGGCTGCTCGTACTCGGTGCCCTTGCTGCTCGCGCGCTCGTCGAGGAAGCCGGAGAGGCGGAGTTTTCCGTCACACGACTCCGGAGTGCCTGCCGCGGCCTTCTCGTCGCACACCGGCGGGAGCTCGTTGAAGTCGCCGCCGATCACCCACGGCATCGTCTCGGCCTTGAGCACGTCGTAGATCTGCTGGATCTGCTTCTGCTTGGTGCCGTCCTGGTCGTACGCCTCGGTGTGCACCGCGTACGCGGCGACGGTGCGGTTACCCAAATCGATCTCGGCGCGGGCGATCGCGCGCTTGATGTAGAAGGTCGCGGTCAGCCCATCTTGATCGGTGCGATCGACCTGACGAATCCGCTCGGCCTTGGTGATCGGGTAGCGCGAGAAGATCGCGTTGCCGAGGATGATGCGGCCCACGCCCTCGGACGGCACGTAGCGCGCGTGCCAGGTCTCGGCGAACGCTCCGTACTTGAGGTTGGTGTTCTCGAGGATGAAGCGCGGCATGTCGACGTACGCGCTGCGCTTGCTGCCTGCCTCGATCTCCTCCGTCATCAGGATGTCGGGGTCGTATTCCTTGATGAGCGCGGCGACCTTGGTGAGGCAGTCGTTCACCTCGCCCTCGGTGAGCTGCACGCGGTCGCCCCAGAAGTCGAACCAGAAGTCGACGCGGCAGGCGCCGTACTTCACGTTCCACGCCATGATCTTCAGGTGCGTGGGGTTCTCTGCGGGCTCGGGATGCTCTGCGATCGCTCTGTAGCGGGGGATTTCCTCCCGCTCGAAGTTCATCGGGTCTGCGATCCACTCACAGGACAGCAAGCAGGGAAGCAACAGGGGGATGAATCGTCGCATCGCGGCGGCATGGTAGCCGGGTGAACGGCGGGTCAATCACCTCTTTGCGTGCGACGTCGGCTGAGGGTCGTCCTGCTATCGCCTCGCAGGGAGGAAGCGGCGGTGCGCCATCTCGATGCAGCAGGCCCCTCGCTTCGCGGCGTCCTTCACTCGATGGGCGTCCTGACGCCCTCATTTCGTAGAGCTCGTGGCCTCGAATTGTTTCAGGACTGACGGCGGCGCCGCATCAACGCAACGATCGCGATCAAACCGATCGACACGCCACCAGCGCTGCATCCAGTGCCCACGACGACGTCATCGGGAACCGGCTGGGGCGAAGGCTCCGCGACGACAGGCTCTTGCGTCTCAGGAACGCCCGCATCGATCGCCGCCGGCGCTCCGGCATCAACGACCATCTCGGGAACACCTGCATCGACTTCCATCTCAGGCTGGCCCGCATCGACGACTTCAGGAATTCCCGCGTCGACTTCGAGCTCCGGAGTCCCCGCATCGACGACGACACCCGCATCCACGACAGGCACGCCCGCATCGACCGGCGGAGGGATTCCTGCGTCGGGAGTTCCCGCGTCGACCACGACAGTCGGATCGACGTACGTGCTGCCCGGACTCACCAACGTCACCGTCACGCGCACATTCGTCGGCATGTACTTCGCCGACTCAGTCGCGCCGACATTCTCCGGCGCAGGCTTCCCGTTGTTGGTGTCCTTCAAGATCAGCGCGATGTCTCGCACGCCCTGCGCCCAGTTCACCGAGCTGTACTGGTAGAAATTCGGGAACGGCGTCGACCACGTGTACACGCCCGTCGTCGTGTACGCCGGCGCCTGGTTGGTGCACGCGTAGCTCGGAGATCCCTCGAAGCAGATCTGAAACCGCGTCGCGATCGACGTCGGCTTGGTGAAGACCTCGAGCCGCACCACCGCGGTCCCGTGCGAGTAGTCGATCGGCGAGACCCAGTTCGACGGAGTGCCCGTGCGCGGCAGCACCATGTAGTGCGAGTCGCTCGTCGTCTGGGCGGAGTGCGTGTACGTGACGTCAGTCACGACGACTTGAGAGGCGAAGGCAGTGGTTGCGAGGAGTGAGAGGCAGAGCGCTGTTCTCATGCGCATCTGAATCCCAAATCCAACAGCAACGCCGCATCGCTCGCTCGGGTTGGTGGTAGCGCCCCTCACCCCGACCCTCTCCCCGCTTTCGCAGGGAGAGGGAGAATTACTCGACGCCCATCTGGGTCTCGCCGCCCGCGCGCTTGAGGCCGAGCGACTTCATCTTCTTGTAGAAGTGCCCGCGCTCGAGATCGAGCAGCCGCGCCGCTTCCGTCGCGTTGTCCCGGCTGAACGAGAGCGCACCAAGAATGATCTCGCGCTCCGCCTCTTCCACTTGATCACGGAACGTCTTGTCCGCGCGGTACCGAGGCGCAGGCACCGCGGGAGCAGGCGGCGCAGCAGCAACCACCGGCGCGTGATCCCCTGAGCCATTCGAGCCATTCGAGCCATTCGTCGCAGCGGGAGCCGAAGTCACCCGACGCAGCGACTCCGCCTCCGCACCAGTGACCAGCGGACCCTCGCAGAGGATCGCGAGGCGCTCGACCAGGTTCCGCAGCTCGCGCACGTTGCCCGGGTAGTCGTACGCCGTCATGCGCGCGATGGCCTCGGGGAGAAGGCGGAGCGTCTTGCGACCATTCTTCCGGCACGACTCCTCGAGGAACGCGTCGATCAGCGCGGGCAGATCTTCACGGCGCTCACGCAGCGGAGGCGAGTGCAGCTGCACCACGTTCAACCGGAAGTAGAGATCTTCACGGAAGCGCCCGGCCTCGGTCTCCGCCTCGAGATCCTTGTTCGTCGCCGCGATCACGCGCACGTCGACCTTGATGGTCTCGGTGCCGCCGACGCGCTCGAGCTCGCCTTCCTGCAGCACGCGGAGCAGCTTCGCCTGCATCTGCGCGGGCATGTCGCCCACCTCATCGAGGAACAACGTGCCGCCATCCGCGAGCTCGAACTTGCCTCGCCGCGCAGTCACCGCGCCGGTGAACGAGCCCTTCTCGTGGCCGAAGAGCTCCGACTCGATCAGCTCGTGGGGAACCGCCGCGCAGTTGAGCTTCACGAAGGGACCGTTCTTCCGCTTGCTGTGCTGGTGAATGGCGCGCGCGATCAGCTCCTTGCCGCTGCCGTTCTCACCAGTGATCAACACGCGGCCTTCCGACGGCGCCGCCCGCTGAATGAGCGCGTAGATCCGCTGCATCGCCGCGCCCTGGCCCACCATGTCGAAGCGGCCCACCTCGGCGCGGAGCGTCTGCAGCTCCTCGATCACCTTCTGGTGCTCGAGCGCGTTCTTCAGCGCGAGCAACATGCGGTCGCGCGAGATCGGCTTCTCCAGGAAGTCGCGCGCGCCCAGCTGCGTCGCCTTCACCGCGGTGTCGATGGTGCCGTGACCCGACATCATGATCACGGGCAGCTCCTTCTTGAGCTCGCGCATCTTGCCCAGCGCGGTGAGGCCATCCATGTCCGGCATCTTCACGTCCATCAGCACCGCGTCGACCGGCCGCGCCCCGAGCACGTCGAGCGCCACCTTCGCGTCGGACGCGAGCTCGACGTGGTACCCCTCGAGCTGCAGCGCCTGGCTCAGCGTCAGCAGAATGTTCCGTTCATCATCGACGACGAGGACCGTGGCGGGCATTGGGGCTCCTGAGGGGGTGTGGCTATTCTGCCGCGCTTCCGACGCGGGTGCTGGGGGGCATTGGAAGACGTGTGCCACCTGCCACGGAGGTCTTTTCGGCACAGGGATCAAGGCTTTCCTTGGACTGACAGGGAATGGCGGGTAAAGGGGGTGGGTTGACGCACACCGCCAAGGGAGGCCGGATCACCATGCGTAAGACTCAACTCATCCTCGGTTTGTCGGCCGTGATGTTCGCGCTGACGGGTTGCCCTCCGACGTACCCGAAGTGCGAGAGCGACGAGCACTGCAAGGACAAGGGTGAGGTCTGCGTCCAGGGTCAGTGCCAGGAGTGCGCGACCGACGCCAACTGCAAGGAAGGCTTCGTGTGCGACGCCAACAAGTGCGTCCCCAAGCC
>CBIHPJ010000073.1:0-17872 GCA_966211295.1 uncultured Myxococcales bacterium
GAAAAAAGATGTCGGATCCATGGAGCGAGCTAAGACGCGCCCCCATGCGAAACCTCACGCGCCTGGCGTTTCTCTCCTTCGTTCTCGCTTCTTCGCTCGCCCTCGCTCAGGAAGGTTCCGATGAGGGAGGCAGCGGCGGCGGTGGCTCTGGTATGCGCCGCTCGGGCTACCTGCTCGACGCTTCGCCGCAGCAGCGCGACATGCGGCTGGCGATCTTCGCGGTGATTCCCTACGGCTACGCGTTCTACGCGTTCCCGCTCGGCATCGGCGGCACCTTCTATATTCCCCTCGTGAAGGACGGCTTCATTCCGCCCCTCAACGACGAGTTCGGCATCGACTTCGGCGCCGACCTGGTCTTCTTCTTCGGGTACACCAGCCCGGTCGCGATCTGGATTCCGGTCTCCGTGCTGTGGACCTTCCACATCACCGATCGCTTCGCGGTCTACGCCAAGGCAGGCGCCGCGCTCCGCATCTGGCCCGGCTACGTCGGCACTTTCGGCGCCGCGGTCTTCCCCGACTTCATCGGAGCGGTGGGCCTCAACTTCATGCTCTCGAAGTCCTTCGGCCTGCGCGCTGAAGCGGGTTACCCGGGCCTCAAGCTCGGCGTGCTCTTCAACTTCTGAGCTTCGAAGTCACTTCGGCGAATCGTCATCGGGCGGCTTGTGGGCCGCCTTGCTGCGCGCTTTCTCGATGTCAGTCGATCCGCAGCTCGGGCATGCGTTCAACACACGCTCCACACGCCACTGGCCAAAGGCGAGCACTTCGACTTCCAGCGAACCCTCGCCGCAGCTGCAGGCGACGGTGTCCGTCTTCCTCATAAGACGTGAGTTACTGAATCAACGCGTTCGCCGGCTACAAACGTAAATGGCGTTACGACTGCGTAACTCCAGTCACGAATCGGTAACCGCCACGCGCTTCGCGAAAATCAGCTACGAGCGCCGCGCATGGGCGCTCAATGGAAGCAGAAGGGCAGGGAAGCGAACTCTGCCGCGAAGGCGAAGCTCCTCAGCAAGGCCGCCAAGGAAGTGCTGATCGCCGCGAAGGCCGGAGCTGATCCGAGCACGAACGCGCGGCTCCGCCTCGCCGTCGAGTACGCCAAGAAGGTGAACATGACGCGCGACACCATCGAGCGCGTGATCAAGAAAGGTTCGGGCCAGCTCGACGACGCGGTGAACTACGAGCTCGTCACCTACGAGGGGTTCGCGCCGCACCGCGTGCCGATCATCGTCGAGTGCCTCACCGACAACCGCACCCGCACCGCGAGCAACGTGCGCCAGCACTTCCGCAACGGGCAGATCGCCGCCACCGGCGCCATCTCGTGGGACTTCAGCCGACTGGGCGCGATCGACGCGAAGGGTCCCGAGGGCGCTGACGCAGAGACCGTCGCCATCGAAGCGGGCGCGCAGGAAGTGGAGGTCGGCGACGAAGGCGTCACGCACTTCTACACGGAGCCCACTGATCTCGACGCGGTCCGCAAGGCGCTCGAGGCCGCCGGCTGGAAGGTCGAGTCAGCGGCCCTGGTGTGGCGCGCGAAGAATCCAGTCGAGGTCGCCCCGGAGCACCGCGCGGAGATCGAAGAGTTCCTCGCCGAGATGGACGAGGACGATGACGTGCAGACGCTCTTCGTCGGCATGAAGTGACGAGGAGAGGGAGCAACGTGGCTGATCAGTTGATGGTGCTCTGGCACACGTAGCCGCCGTCACCCGCGGTGTCGCACGCGATCAGCGGGCTGTCGCAGCACGAAGCCCCAGAGGTCTGGCTGCACGTCGCGCCGATCGCCAGGCACATGCCGGCGTCGAAGCCGCTCCCCGGCGGCAGGCACTGGTACTCGAGCTCGCTGACGGCCTGGCACTGGTTGGTGCCGCAGCACGCGCTGTTCGCCGAGCACATCTGCCCCTGGGGAACGCAGACCACGCCGGCGTCCTGCTCCATGCGCACGTCGAGCGTCCAGAACGCGCGGTGGTTGTTCTCGAGCAGATCCTGGAACGAGAAGCGGAATGCGGGGTAGCTCGGATCCACCAGGCCACCATCAGGGAGCCGCTGGCCGACCTTCGAACGATCGACCGCCGCCACCCAGATCTGCTGCGTGCCACCGGTGGACACCAGGCCGTACGCGCGCTGCGAGTTGAAGGCCACCCAGTCGAGATCGCCCGGCGGCGCCCACGTGGGCATCGAGTTCTCGTACTGGCCGTTGGTCATGCCCGCCGAGTCGCAGGTGACGCCGAGGCAGTTGTTCACCTTGCGATTCGCCGCGAGCAGCTCGGTGTTGGTACCGCCGTCCGCGCCGATCAGCCAGAGCTGGAAGGTGCGATCGCCGTGACCTCCCTTGCCGCGCGCGTACGCGATGTGGAGCCCGTCGGGCGCGTAGCTGGGGAAGAGCGAGGTCTGCATGTTCACCGAGGGGACCAGGGTCTGAACACCGCCCCAGCCTCCGTCGCTGAAGCGGGAGATCACCGCGAGCGCGGCGCTGCCCGGCGAGTCACCAGCCTGGTTCGAGAACACCAGCTGATCACCGACGGGAGACCAGTCGGGGTTGGTGCCCTTCGCCGGCGGCAGCTGAACGATCTGCTGCGCGGTGACGGAGTCGAACTCCACCAACTTGTCGCCCACCGTCGCCACCACGCGCGAGTCGTCGGGAGAGAAGGTACCGAAGCCCTTCTCCTTGTTCTGGATCTGGGTGGTGATCACCGGAGTGGGAGGCGGGGTGAGCGTCACGTCGTAAACGAAGAGACCGGTGGCGGTGCTGGTCTTGGTCCCCGCGAACAGCTTGCGGCCGCTGCGCGAGACGGTGTGACACGCCACGCACTGCACCACCGCGCCGCCGTCGAGCACCGAGGGAATCGGCTTTGCCACGAGGTACGGCTCGGGCGCGTTGTCAGAGACGGTCGCGCGGCGAATGCCCGCCGAGGTGGTCGACCAGTAGAAGATCGCGCCCTTCACGTCGCGCCGCGAGAAGCCGATGGTGATGGGGGGACCGCGGAACACCGGGCCGCCCGCCATGTCGACGCCGTCCACGGTGAGCGTGACTTCACTGCCCGCGTTCGAGCCAGCGATGGCCAGCCAGGCGTTCGCGTCGGCCTCCCAGCAACCCGCGGTCGCGGCCGTGCAGGCGGCGCTGCGGCCGTCGGTGAAGATCTCCACCGTGGAGCCCGGGCCCGCGAACGTGAGGCGGAACCGCGAGTGCCCCGCGCGCTGCCACTGGAAGAGCACCTTGTAGATGTTGCGGGGGAAGCGCGTGGTGTCCTGCGGGTAGACGATGCGCGGCAGGCTCGCGGTGGTGGTGGTGTCGATGGTGCCGCTGAAGTCGCCGCTGGTCACGCCGCCATCGCCGGTGGTGATGGTGCTGGTGAAGGTCACGGTGACGTCGGTGCTCGCCATCAAGCAGCCGTCGGTCGCGTTCACGTGCACCACTCCGCCCACTCCGTTGGCCGACGCGAAGGTCGAGCCCGAGAAGCCGCCCGGCGGTGAGTCATCGTCGCGCGACGCGGTGAACGTCACGCTCGAGGTGACCTCGACCTGCTGACCGTTCACCGTCGCGGTGACGGTGAACGCCTGCGTGGAGCCCGCGGCGATGGTCGGATTCACGGGAGTGATGGTGAGCGCCGTGGCGCCCATCACGCAGCCGCCGGTTCCTCCGCCGCTGCCGCCGCCTCCACCTCCGCCGGTGGTGCCTGCTCCAGTTCCACCACCTGCGCCGCCGCCATCGACGGAGCCCCCTCCGGTCCCGCCACCACCACCGTCCATCGTGGTGTTCGGATTCCCACAGTCACAACCGACCAGCAGAACCAGGAGAGCCATCGCGCCGAGTCGAAGTTCACGCATCATTCGATCATTACGCGCACAAGAGCGCGTGAGAATAAAAGGACTCCGTGTGCGCGGCTGTGCGGGCTTACTTCGCTTGACGAGTGTGAGCGCTGATCACGGCTGCGCGAGCTCGGCCATCAATCGAAGGGCAGCAGGGTTGGCGGGCTCGAGCTCCACCAGCGCGCGTGCGTGCGCGAGCGCCTCCGCGCGATGTCCTCGCTCCGCTTCGAGCGTGGCCAATTGGAAGTGAGCGCGACTCATGCGCGCATCGAGCTCGAGCGCGCGTGAGAGCCATTGGAGCGCTTCTTCGGCGCGCCCCTGTTTGCGCAACAGCAGGCCCAGGTTGAAGACGGTGGTTGGGTTCTGTGGGTCTCGCCGCACCGCTTCGCTGAAGACGCGCTCGGCTCCGGCGAGATCGCCTGAACGCGCCAGCGCGGTGCCGAGATCCTGGCGGAGCTCGTTGCGACCGGGCTCGAGCAGCAATGCCTTCTCGAGCGCCTCGGCCGCCCGCGCCGCGTCACCCAGCGCGAGCAAGACCGAGCCGTACGCTTCATGCGCCTCCGCGGAGCGAGGATCGAACGTCACCGCGCACGCCAGCGCGTCGCTCGCCTCGCGCGTCGAGCCGCTTCGCCGCGCGGCCTGTCCCAGCGGGAGGCAGAGGGTGCCGTCGCGAGGGTCAGCCGCCCGAGCCGCGCGGAGACGATCGAGCGCCTCGACGTTCCGGCCCGCTCGACTCAGCTCGCCCGCGAGGATGCGCTGGCCCTGCGCGTAGGAAGGATCGAGCTGTGTCGCGAGCTCGAACACATCGACCGCGAGCGGCGCGGGCCTGGCGTCCGTGAGCCACAGGAAGAGCGCCAGCGCGCCTCCGCCGCCGGCGAAGATCACCAGCTGATAGTTCGCGTATGAGAACAGACGAGTGATCACAGGTTCACCCGCACGCTCTCTCTGCGAACTCGCCAGAGAAACGAATCGAAGTAGTAATGAGCGAGCGCGATACCGCTGCCGAACGTGGTGAAGGCCAGGCCCGGCCCCGAATCTCCCGTGACCAGCCCGACCTGGCCAAAGACCGCCGCCACCGCCACCACGAAAGCCCCGATGCCGAGCGCGTAGAGGAACGGGTTGCGGGTCTGAAAGAGCGCGCGCATCGGCGCGGAGAGCTCCGCGGCCGGCGCCTTCGTCACCCGCCGCCGGTTGTAGTGCCACACCAACACCGCGTACTGCACCGAGTGGTAGAGCTTCTCGTGGGCGCTCAACAGGAACACGCTGGTGGTGGTGTTCATCACCGCGTGCCCGGCGGTGAGCATGATCAGGAAGACCTGCTTTCCGAGGCTGAAGGTTCGCTCACGCCGGCGGAGCACCTGCTCCCGCACGTAGAGGGCGAACGCGACCGACGACGCCAGGCCCGCCACGGCACGCAAGAGCCAGACGAGGGCTGCCGTTGCGGGCACGGGCACACTCAGCGTGCGGAGCACATTCAGGAACGGCGCGAGCAGGCCCATGTTGAAGGTGAGGAAGAGGAACGCGGTCGAGAACAAGAGCGCTTGCTCGACGCGCCCTGAGCTCTTCGCGCCAGCCTTTGCGTCGTACAGCCGCAAGAAGCCGTAGTTTTGCATCAACGCGTGAAAGCGGTCCCAGAAGTAGATGATGAACGCGAGCACCTCGGGTCTGGTGCGCGTCGCGACGAACATCGCCACGAAGAGCACCGGGAACATCACGATCGATCCGCGATGCGCCCCCAGCTCACCCTTGTCGAGAAAAGCTCTCATCCAGGTCGGCGCGTAGTGACCGACCGTGAGGACGAGGTTGAACCAGACGAAGAGGTGGCTCGGCTCGAAGAACCGGCCCAGCACGAGCACCAGCAGTGCTCCTCCGAAGCAGAGGCCTGAATAGAAGGCGAGATCGTGCGCAGGACTGACCAGCCACGAGGATGCCTGCGGCCGCGCCATCAGCGAACCACCTCAGTAGGGCGTGCTCTTCTCATACCCTTCCGGCAAAGGCGCTCCCGGGATGGTGAGGATCGGCGGACCCGCGTCGGGTGGAGGCGGAGGCGGCGCCGCCGGCCGCGTCACTTCCCGAAACCCGGCGTCCACCACTACGTAGGTCTCGACCATCTTTCCCGCGACCCCACCATCCACGAAGACGTAGGTGGTGGTTCCACCGGGTGTTCCGAACCGCTTCTGGCAATCGGGGTTCGAAGCGAGCACCTGCGTGGTGGCGGGCGTTCCCTTCGCAATCTCGGTCTTCGGGCCCGGCGAAAAACACGTGCCGAAGAACCGCTTGAAGGTGGCCTCGTCCATTCCGGTGAACGGCTCCGAAGGGCCCGCGTCGGGCACGTCCTCCCCCGCGGGAGCGGGCTCCGCCGGATCGACCGCGACAGGCGCTGGCTCCCGGCCCGCGAAGGGATCTGCCGGTGGCGGCGGCGGCGGCCTGGGCACCCGCTCAGCGGCGACGCGCGCCTTCTCAGCAGACAAGCGCTGCACGAGATCCACGGCGCGCGGTTTTTCCCGCGCGTCTCCTGGGATCGCCTCCAGGCCCCCAATGATGGAGTCCATCTCGGCTGAGACGTACGCGTCGTCTCCTTCACGGGCGATGAGCACCGATTGTTGTGACTCGAGCTTGAAGAACTCAGGGGCCGTCTTCTTGCGGCACCCCGCAAGGCTGGTCAGGACGCACACCAATACGAGCGCGAATCTCATGGTGGACCACTGTCTTCCGGCTGACCACCCTTCGCAAGTTGCCGACCTCGCACTTTTTGCGAACCACTTCCTGCACAGCCGGCCCTGTCCACAGCCCAAGTCATTGAGTTCACGAACTCCCAGGTTTGAACGCTTCTTGCTCCCAACTTCCGCCCGCGATGCGAATTTCCAGGTTCAACCGGCGTGGTCTCAGTCTCATCGAGGTGATGATGTCCCTGGCGGTCCTCAGCATCGGCCTCACAGGGGCGCTGACGGCCTTTCAAGCGGGCGCACGAGAGGCCCGACTCGGCCAGACCCGTCAGATGAAATTGATGCTCGCTGACGCGGCGATCCAGCGCGTGAGGCTTCAAGACAAGGCCAACTTCTTCACTGGGCTCCCGGCCCGGCCGGTGACGAACATCGCCAACGTCGCCGTAGGAGCGGCGCCCTGGACGCGCGACGCCCCTCCCGTGAGTGGAGATCCCCTCGACTTCAGCCAGGGCGCCTACTTCAAGATCCTGCCTGACGGCACGCTCACCCGCGTGAGCGTGGCGGGAAACCCGCCGTGCAGCGACCCGCTGGTGTTGCCCGGCACCATCTGTCGCGAAGTGTACGTGCACCGCAATGGTCCCTTTGGCTCGACCGATGTGACCAGCCAGTTGCCTGCCGGCTCGAGCGCGGCCACCGTCTGGGTTCGGGTGACGACGAAGCGGGTGGCATCCCAGCTCCCGGAGGTCGACGTGGTGCTCAACCAGGTGGTGGTGAGATGAACCGGCCCATGAACCGCCGTCGCTCACGAGGCGTGACGCTGATCGAAGTGGTGGTCGCGGCGGGCATCAGCGTCACCGTGATGGCGATCGCGCTGGCGGTGGTTGGAAGCGGGGTGCGTCTCGCACGACAGGGGGAACAGACGGTCGCCAGCAACACCGCGGCACGCACCGGCATGGAGATGCTCCTGCGCGACCTCCGTGCGGCGGGCATCGCGGGCGGCTACTTCGTCACCGAGCCAGGTGGCGTTCCCTTCCGCATCAACTCGATCTTCACGCAGGCTGGCGCGGGTGGAACTGACGACCTCTGGCTGGTCGTCCCCCGGCCGCGCGCCATGCAGGCTGACTGCGCCGCCGCGGGAAGCGGCGCGGTGGTGGCCGCCTCGGGCAGCGGCACCTTGACCGTGAACTGCACGGGAATGCTCTCGACCACCGATGTTCTCGCGGTCACCAATTTCACCACTGGTGCGTTGATCAGCGGAGTGAGTTTTCCCAGTTCCACCAGCATCACCTTCGCCCAGTCGGCCACACCCAACTTCTCCAGCGCGCCGCAGAAGGGCGGCTTTCAGCGCGGTGACATGGTCTTGCCCGTCGACATCATCCGCTACTCGATTCGCACCAACACGATCACCAATCGGCCTGAGCTGGTGCGCTCGAGAGGGACGCTCGCCAGCCCGATGTCGGCCGCCGCGCCCTTCACGACGAATCCCTTGACCGTGATCGAAGATCGATTCCCCGACGTGGAAGATCTCCAGGTGGCCTTCGGCACCGGCACCGCACCTGGACTCACCTTCACCAGCGGTCACTCAGTGCTCTCCAACGGAGCGGCGCCTTCCGCGGTGCGCATCTCCGTCGTGGGAATTTCGCCGCGACCGATCCTGAACGACCAGCTGGTGCCGCAGGAGTTTCGACCGGTCGCCGTGGAAGACCACGTGCCCGGCACCGCCATCGACGGGTATCGAAGGTCCGTGTACCGGCGGCGCGTGGAGCTCACGAACATGAACCCGGTGACCCTGTGACTCGAGAAACCAGGCTGATGAGGAACCCGAGGCCTTCCAGGAACCGCGCTCAGCGGGGCTTTTCGATGCTGGCCGCGTTGATGCTGATGGGGTTGCTCGCGGTCATCGCCGTCGCCATCCTCACTCTCTCGGGGGCCGATCGGCGGCGCGCGATCCGCCTGCAACGTACCGAGAATCGCGAGAGCTGTGTCAACGCGGGGCTGACCTACGCGCGGGCTTACTTCGCGAACAACGTCGCGAACTGGTCCACCTATCTGGCGAGGCCGCAGCAGTACAACCCGATGAACCTGCCGACCACGACCTCGCCGGCCTGGAACGGGTCACAGGTCAAGGCGAACATCGCCACCGCGGCAGGCATCACCGCCATCAAAGGCATGACGAACGGGCCTCAGCAGTTCCTCGATCTCGACGGCGACGGCAAGTCCGACGTCTTCATCTTCATCCGCGACAACTACGACGAGTTCCCTCCAGCTGCCCCCAACTTTCAGCGCGACAATGATCAGAACGTGATCGTCGGGGCCGTCTGCATCTCGACCACCATGGCACCCAAGCGAGAAGACAACACCGTCGATCCCGACCCGATGCTGGTGGAGTCGTTGCTCTCGGTGAACCAGCAGGCGTCGAGCTACAACCAGAGCAGCTCCAGCGGGAACTTGAACAACAACGCGGCCAACTGAACCACGCACGCTTCGGGTCTAGGAACCGTCAGTATTCGAAGCAGTAGAGCCGCGCCGTTTGATCGCAGTTGGCGTTCACCGCGCCCGTCCACCCACCCGCGTCGTTGGTGAAGCCCACCGAGCCGCGCTGGCTCGCGAGGGAGCTCGTCCATTGGGCGCAGGTCACGCCATCGTTCACTCCGCTGGGATCGGTGCCGGTCCACACCGGAGAAGGAGCCACCACGCTGCCGAACTCCGAGCGATTGAGAGGGACTTCTGGCGCCGCCCTGAGCGCAGCCGAGGTGCGGAAGACTGTCGTGGTGGTGCCGACCAATCGATAGGGCGCACCGGCGTTGTGTCGGGTCATGGCCCCTTCGTTGTCGAGTGCGATGAACGCCCGCCACACCCCGCTGAGGCCTGCGTCCCCGGCGGCGTCCGCACACAGACGATCTCCCGCGACGATCGCATTGCCGCCGCCTCCGGCGGTCACCACGTCTCCGGTGAAGAGCGCTGAGGTCACGAACACTCGCGGACTCATGGTGCGCGGCCCCGCGTCGGGGTCACCACCGCCGCCGCCCGTCGCACCACCGTCCGTCGCACCACCGTCCGTCGCACCACCGTCCGTCGCACCACCGTCCGTCGCACCACCGTCCGTCGCGCCACCGTCCGTCGCGCCACCGCCACCACCCGTCGCGCCACCACCACCCGTCGCGCCGCCACCACCCGTCGAGCCACCACCACCCGTCGGGCCACCACCACCTGTCGGGCCACCGCCACCCGTCGCGCCACCGCCGCCACCCGTCGCGCCACCGCCACCCATCGAGCCGCCCTGGCTTCTGCAGATCCCCGCGGTGCACACGCGGCCGCCTGCGCAGGCGGAACAGGTCGAGCCCGATCGGCCGCACTCAAAGTCGGCGGTGCCGCTTCGACACCCGCCCTGCTCGTCACAGCAACCGTCGCACGTCTGTTCGCACGAGTTCGAAGGAGAACAAGCCCAGAACAGGGTCGTTGCGAGAGCCAAGCCGATGATTCTCATGGCGCTTGGACTTTAGTCAGCTCCGCAAGAGTTGCGATGTACGCCACACAGTCTTGGCGAAAAATTGCGAGGCGATACCCGGTCTCGCTCTGATTTCGGCGGGGCTTGCATGGTTCGGATCTTGAAAACGACCGCACCTCCCCTCCCACACCTGGGTGTGCGCATGCGTAAGACACTCCTGCTGAGCCTGTTCGTCGCGTCGGTGGCCTGGGCGAACCCTCCTCAGACCTTTTCCCAGGGGACCCTGATCATCCCCATGCAGAGCAGCTTCCAGACCGAGTGCGGTACCACCTCGGCCTACGGCCTCGTCTGGAAAATCCTCTTCGAGAACCGACCCGGCGGCGCGTTCTCGGGCAACCCGGTGACGGTCTACTGGGCCATTCAGGGGTCGAAGAGCTCACCCAACCGGTGCGTGCCGTCCAACAAGCACACCATGCCGCTGCCAAATGCGGGCTCGATCGCCGCGGGGAAGATCGGCTGGGACAGCGGGCCGTGGAACGACGGGTGTGACTTCTCGATCGAGAACGCCAGCACGCAGCCGGTGGTGAAGGTGACCTACGGCAGCGGCACCACCTACCCGGCCACCAACATGTTCCCCACGGGCGCGATCTTCGAGCAGAACACCACGGGCGCGAAGCCCACCTACGACACGGCGGCGGCGACCGCAGGAAAGGGAAAGCGGCCCGCCGCCCTCGACAACAGCGGAGTGTGTCCCGCCACGCTCCCCGCTGGTGACGCCGCGCCCTGCGGGGCAGCCCGCTTCACGAAGATTCAGTACCAGGGCGGCGCGTTCATCATCGACTCCGTCGACGCCAAGCGCCTCATCCTGGCGATGCAGAACGCGTCGTACCCCCACCTCGGCCAGCACGCGTCGACCGCGAACACCTGCACGGGCCTGGCAGGCAGCAGCCAGGTGCAGATGCACATGTCGACCACCTCCTTCGACGCACCCATCTACAAGCGCATCACCAACGTGCCCCCGAAGATCGCCCTCCTCGACTTCGGCGGCGGCACGGGCTCAGTGCTGCTCAAGTACCTCTCGCAGGCATTCCTGCAGGGCGACGCGAACGGCAAGATCGGCGGCCAGTTCGTGTGTGGCACTCCGGGTTCAGCGGGTGGCATCGCCAACTGCGCAGCCGGCACCAGCGGCCTCATCTTCGACCGCCTGCGCGGCCTCGACGGTCTGCTCAGCGACAGCGCCAACGGCTACCCCAAGGGCTACCTGAATTCCAAGGTGAGCGGGAAGTCCCGGTACAAGGTCTTCTGGGCTCCGCACTGGGAGCTCGACGGCTCGGACAAATCCAGCGGAGCGGCCACCACGGCGGAGCGTGCTGATGCCCTGGCAAACCTGGCCTACTTCGCTGATCAGAAGGGCAACGGCGTGCTGGCCGAGTGCGCCAGCCTCGAGGGTTACGAAGGCGTCGTCTCGGGCGTGCCCTCGTACAACTCGGCGACCAACTTCATGTACTCGGGGAACCTGAAGATCAACGGACACAGCGGCCCCAATGGCCGCAACTGCACCGACCCCGACTACGTCAACGGCGACTGCATGAAGTACGCGGAGCCGGCGGACCCTTTCTCTCAGGTCGGCGACTTCTCCTACGCCCCGGTCGGCGGCCACGTGAAGAACTTCCGCGTGAATGGCACGGGCGGCACCCGGCGGCCGGGCGTCAAGCGCCTGGCGTCTTCGTGGGTCAACTTCCCTGGAGGCACCGACGACACGGGCGACAACGGGTGGGACTTCGTCACGCTCACCCAGAAGGACAACGACCCCGAGAAGGCGACGGTGATCTACATCGCCGGCCACGACCTGTCTGGAGACACGGCGGGCGCCCGCATCGTGCTCAACACGCTGCTGAACCTGGGCGCCGACCCGGTGGCCAGTGATCGCGCCTACACCCAGCCCGTCGGTTTCGTGGACACCACGCTGAGCAACACGCCGACCCTGCTCTCGTCGGTGTACGCGTCGATCGCGGGCACGCTGCTGCCGGGCGCGATCAGCTACAACCCCACCACCGGCAAGAACTGGCGCTGGCCCTTCACGCCCGGAAATCTCCGCGGCCGAAATGCCGATGTCGGCCTCAACGCCGGCGTGAACGAGCTGAACGACGGCTTGCTCTGGAACGCTGACGCGGAGATGCCGCTCCCGGACAACCGCAACCTCTTCACCTACTTCGGAGGCGTGGCCACAGCGAACCCCACGCTCACTGCAGGCCGCCGGGTGAAGAATGACGTGGCGCAGCTGGGCTGGACTCCCGCGCGACTGCAGTACGACAACCTGGCGAGCTACTCAGGCGCGGTCCCCAACCCGGGGTGCGTGGACGTGGTTGGTTTTGGCGACTTCAAAGGCAAGGTCACCGGCCCCAACACGGCCGGACTGGTGGCCGCGCCAGACGGCATCTGCGACATCCAGCAGGCGATGCAGTGGTCGTCGTTCAGCTGGCTGCTGAACGGCAATGGAACCCACGCCATCCCCCCCGGCCAACTGCTGCAGTACGGTGCCGAGAGCAACCAGATCAAACACTTCATTCAGCTCGTTCGTGGGTTCTGCTTCGCTTTGGACGCCTCGAACAACCCCGTCTACAAACCAACCGACGCGCAGTGCACCACCTACGGCTCGGAGGGTGACAACCGAGCGCACCTCGGCGGCGCGGTGCGCTCGACCGCGGCGGTGGTGACCGCAAGCAGCAACATTCAGGACGATGGTGCGCCGCGACCGACCGTCGCCTACGTCGGCACGTGGGATGGCCAGCTCCACGCCATCTACGTGGGCGGAGGCAGCGGCTACACGGGGCCCACGGGTGGCCGCCAGTACCTCAACGCCACGGGTGGTGACCCTGCCAACGCCGCGGCGTCGACGTTCAAGAAGAACTGGAGCGCGGCCTTCGCGACGGGCGGCGCTTCGCTCCCGACCAAGGGGACGGAGCTGTGGTCGTATCTGCCGTCCACGCAGCTGCCCTGGCTCAAGACCAACAGCGCGAAGGTCGACTCGTCCCCAGTCGTTCAAGATGCCTTCGTCGACCTCTACGGCGACGGCGTTCGCCGGTGGCACACCATCCTCGTGGTGTCGGTCGGCGGCACGGGCCGCGAGCTGTTCGCCTTCGACGTCACCAACCCCCTCAAGCCCGTGCTGCTCTGGGACCTCGTCGGCTCGAACTACCAGGTCGGCGGCTACCCCGATTTTGCGAGCGCTGCGCTCACCGATTTCGACATCACCGGCGCTTCCCGGCCGCTGGAGTGGGACAATTCGCGTGCTGACTACGTGCTCCCGCCTCTTTCCGACCCGGGCCGGACCTTCGGCTATGCGTACGACTACGCCGACCTCGGTGGCAGCAAAGCCCTGGCCGTCGGTCAGTTCCGCGAAGGTCTCGAGCCGACCTACGCGGTGTTCGTCTCTTCGAACTCGTCGGGAGTGGGCGCGGGCTCGCCTGACGCCGCGGGTCGCAGCATGTCCAAGGGACTGGTCGTGCAGGCGCTCGACCTCGCCACTGGCCAGAAGCTGTGGAGCTGGCGGCAGCCCTACGTGGTGGACAGCACGAAGCCCACCTACCGGCTCGCCGACAACACCGTCCCAGGTCCGGTCTCCGTTCGCTACGGGGCAGATGGCGCTTCCACGCTGATGTTCGGCGACATGGAAGGCCGCATGTGGGAGCTGGACGCCGCCACGGGGCAGAGCCTCTCCGCGTTCCGCGACTCGGCCTGCACCACCGCAGCGTGCAACTTCCCTGCGTTCGACACCAAGGGCACCTCCGCCTCGCCGCAGCCCATCACCAGCAACATCGGCATCGCCAAGATGCCGTCGAGCGCGAGCGGCCCGTTGGGATCTTTCGTCAATGAGCAGGTGGCGATCCTCGGCACGGCGGGGACGGATTGGGTGCCGGGCGGCGTGGCTGGAAAGGTCCATTTTCTTCTGCTCGACGGCAGCCGCCGAATCCCCCTGGCGTATGGCGGGCCTCGAGTGGTCGGAACGACGGGTTGCCTGACGGGCCCCTGCACCGACTGGACTGCTGGCACAGCGCAGGCCTACGCAGCCACCGACGGCGTGCTGCCGCAGATCACCCCGCTTCCGCTCACCAGCAGCTACCGCGTGTACGGCAACATCTCCATCGCGGGGCAGGTCGCCTACGTGCCGCTGGTGGATGGCCAGGGTGGCGATCCGATGTCGGTGTCGAAGACCCTGGGAGGAAAAACCCTCGAGCTCAACCTCGGTGGTCTGGTGTCGACCCAGGCAGCCGCACAGCTCCCCAGCTACAACCTCGCCAACTTCGGCGGCGTCGCCGTGTTCAGCCTCGACCGCGGCTCGGGCAACTTCCAGACGCTGGTGATCGGAGACGAGGTCGGCAAGACGACCAAATACGCGCCGGCAGCTGCTGCTCCTGCGACCGACATCCGAGCGCCCAAGAAGGCGCTCTCTGCAAACGAGTCGTTGCCGTACCGGCTGTACAACACGGTGCGCCGCTTCCTCAGCCAGCAGTGACCGTTTGACCACTCGTTACAGGGACTATGCAAATTGTTGCGGACCATTTTGCAATGACCCGCTGAGCGTCGCGGTAACTGGGCGAAACGAGTGAGCGCGAGGCTGGGAGTGGCGCTTGCTACGAGGAGCGCTCCATGCCCAGACGCTCCCAGCGAGGCTTCACCCTGATCGAGGCGATGATGGTGGTCGCGATCATCGGAATCCTCACGACGATGGCCGCCGCCACCGCCTCCCAGATCGGCGCCCGCAACGCGACCCAGAACGCGGCCTCCGATTTGAGCAGCATTCTTCAGAAGGCTCGCGCCCGCGCTGAGCTGCGCGGCGGCGACGTCTACGTGATGGTGTACCCGAAGATGAACGCGACGGGCGCGATGACCGGCGGCTCTGGCGCGATCTTCATCTTCGAAGACATGAACGGGAACTTCCTCACCGGCTCAGGCCCCTGCGATGGCTCCGGTACGGTCGACTGCAGCTGGACCAACTTCAATCCGCCCAACAACATCCGCGGCCCCTCCACGAGCCCCGACAAGACCCTCGACGTCATCTATCTCGACAAGTACGCGAAGAAGAACGTGCGCTTCGGCAAGCCCGCGGCGACCACCTGGAAGGTCCCCTTCTCAGGCATCGGCACGGCCGCCGACACCAACGGCTGTAGCTTCTGCGGCACGGCGACCCACAAGGGCGCGATCGTGTTCACCGGTGAGCAGATGGTCCGCTTCCTCGACAACGCGGGGGCCCCCGTCGCCCAACGCACCGGCGGCATCGCGCTTCAGGCGGTCGACAACCCCACCAACACCTTCCTCTTCGGACTGGTCGGCGCCACCGGCCTCGTCACCCTGGTGAAGTGATGCGCGCTCGAACCTTCCACAAGCCCGCTCTCCCGTCGAAGCGTGGGGTCAGCCTCATCGAGGGGCTGATGGCCACCGTCATTCTCCTGGTCGGCATGGTCGGCATTCTCCAGGGCCTGGCCTTCGCCTCGATTCAGAACTCGATGGCCAACCGCTCCGGCCGCGCCTCGGTGATCGCTCAGCAGCTGATCAGCGCCATCGAGCAGCAGGGCCGCGCCAACCTCACGGCGACCTCTGGTCTCTTCGGGGCCACCGCCTGTGTGTCGAGCATTCCCGGAACGGTCAGCGCCTTCTCGGGCGAGCTGACCCCGCTGCCTCCGTCGCTGGCGGCCCAGGGGTTCACCGCGGCGAAGATGTGCTTCATCGACTTCGACGCGAGCTCCGCCGCCTTCAGGTCGTTGACCCCGGGCTACACCACCCAGGACAACACCACGTACCAGCGGCTGGTCGTCGTCTATCAACACCCCACCGTGCCCGACGTGATCTACGTGGGCGTGAACGTCGGCTGGCGCGACGGTGGCCGGGTGCGAATCAGCAAGCGTTTCACCGCCCTCTACGACACGGCCGCCAACCAAACGAACCTGGACTTCTGATCATGAGTCCTTCTTCCCTTTTCATGGGTCGCTCCGCCTCCGCGACCTGCGCTTCGCGTGAGGCCGGTAGTCGGCTGCGCTCCGGCGGCTTCACTCTCGCCGAGCTCCTCGTGGGCCTCGCGGTGACCAGCATCGTGATGACCGCCGTGGTGGCGATCTTCGTGGGCGTGCAGCGCAGCTATCAGGCCGAGACCGAGGTGAAGCTGATCACCGAGAACGGCCGCGGCGCGCTCCTCTTCCTCGAGCGCGTGGTGCCGCTGGCGGGTTACGGCCTCGACCCTCGGGTGGCCATCGACGTCTCCAACCAGGCCACCCGCGACAACCAGGACGTGACCGCCATCAGCGCGTGGACGCCGGCGCAGCCCGCCATCCCCACGGCTGGCCCCACGGGTGGCGGCAAGGTGATCAGCGACGAGCTCGCCCTTCGCTTCCGCGATCCCGCGTTCCTCCGCGCCGGCCGGCTCAACAGCGGCAACACGTCCTTGACGGTGGACGAGGCCCTCGGCGTGGCGCTCCCGGTGGGCAAGCTGCTGATGGTCGGCTGCCGCGGGGGCACGGACTACGCGATGGTGCGCGTCAGCACCGCCGCCGCGGCCACCGCCACCAGCGTCGCGGTCGCCAACGCCGCCGCCCCCTTCCAGGCGAGCTCAGCCGACTGCCTGACCGCCACCGGCAGCGCTTCGCCGTGGGTGTTCATCGTGCAGGAACACCGGCTGCGCATCGTGAACCTGGGCGGGCGCCCGTGGCTCGTGTCCTTCCGTAACCTGGAGGACAACGTCACCACGTTGAACGCCAACAACTTCGACCCCATCGCCCCCGACGTGGAGAGCTTCCAGGTGGCGTTCGGCATGAACCGCGCGCGTCCGTCGCTCACCTGCTGCACCGCCGCTCCCGACAGCGGCGGCAACTACATCGTCGGTGACACCGTCGGAGAGAACTTCTTCGCGCAGCCCTCGGGCTTGCTGAGCTCACTGCCCGACTACCGCACTGGCTACGACAAGCCCGAGCGCTACGTCGGGCACCCGGCGAACATCCGCAGCGTGCACATCGCGCTGGTGATGCGCTCGTCGCGAACCAACCCCTCGGGTCGGCAGGAGCTCCGCACCGACGATCTCTTCAACTACGACGCGCCCGCTCCCGTGCCCGACGGGTTCAAGCGCTCGCTGTTCCACTCGGCGATCATGACGCCGAACCTCGTCTCACGCAGCAGCTTCGGGCCCGCGCTCCGCGCCACGAACGCCGGCACCGACTTGAACTCCTGGGGAGGCTGAACCTTGAAACGCGCCCACACTCGTCTCTTTGCCTCTGTCGCTTCGCCTCGCGGCAACGCGCTGATGATGACCCTCATCGCCCTCGCGGTGTTGATGCTGGTCGTCGCCGCCGCGATTCAGTTCACCGGCACCAACCGCGAAGCGGCGGCCAACAAGGCCCGCGGCGACGAGGTGCAAGCCTGCGCCACCACCGCGCGCAAGCTGTTGCTGGCCAAGCTGCGCACCTTCGGGGTGCCGACCGGCGGCCTCACCCTCAACACCGTCATCCCCGACACGCAGGCGGTGGCCACGGACAAGCAGGTGCGCACCGCGCACTACGACAGCACCGTGCTGCAGCCGGTGATCGTGAAGCTCGACTCCACCGTCATGGGCGCCTCTCGCTACCAGGTGCGCGACATGTCGAACACCCTGGCCCAGAGCACCCTGGGCGGCGACTACTACCGCGTGGTGGTGACCTGCATGAACCCGGGCACCAACGTGCAGAGCGAAGTCGAGTTCACCTTCCGTCACGGCATCTGAGGAACCACCCTTGAGAACTCAATCTTTCCGTCTGTGGTTGGCCGTCCTCGTCGCCTCCGTGGCGCTGCACGGCTCTGACGCGCTCGCGATCGACAACGGCGCGTGCTGCGTGCAGTCCACCTCGCGCCTCGAGACGCTGATCAACCCGAACAAGGGCAGCGACGAGAACTTCTTCACCACCGCGGGCGGCGCGCCCAACGTGCTCCT
>CBIHPJ010000074.1:0-17836 GCA_966211295.1 uncultured Myxococcales bacterium
ATGAGGAGGATGCCCTTGTGTGAGGCCACCACCGCGACGGTCATCACCAGCACCACCATCGGCACGCCGTGCGAGACCCCTTCGCCGGCGACGATGATCAAGATCGAGGAGGCGATCGTCGCCTGCACGCCGACGATCACCAGCAGCCTGCGGTCGAAGCTGAGCATCGAGAGCAACGCGACCACGAGGAAGATCGAGACCGAGAGCGCCGCGGTGTACGAGGCCGACGGCTCCATCGGGAGCACGAAGTACTGCGCGAGAAAGATGCACGGCACGTCGACCAGCGCGATCGACCACGCCGTGTGCGCGCGCCACTTCTTCATGGTGGCGGAGAAGATCACCACGCCCGTGGAGAGCCCCAGGTAGAGCGCGAGCGGTACCCTGGCGATCACCCAGAAGTTGATCAGGCCGAGCACGAACCAGATCACGATCGCGCCGAGCCGCACGAGCGCCAGCGGCAAGGCGATCCGCGCGCGCTGCTCCGCCATCAACTGCTCGAAGGCAGCGCCGAGCTCAGAATTCATGGAGTCCACTGCACGTCGAGCACATCTCCGCCCGGCACCGGCACCACCAGCGGAGTCGGCGTGCTCTGCGACGTGAGCGAGGTGATCAACGCCAGCTCGTACGTTTCGTCGGTGCGCCAGTCCGACACCATCGCGAGCTGCGAACCGTCGGGCGACCACACCAGATCATCCACCGTGCCTCCGAGCGCGAGCGCGGCGAGGCGGAAGGGAGGCCCGTTGGGCATCGGCATCAGGAACGGCTCGAACATCAGTGAGCCCGCGGAGTAATTCGCTCCGAACGCGAACGAACTGCCGCTGAAGTTGAAGGCCAGCGGCCTCACGAAGTCGGGCCGAGTTCCAGTCGTCGCCGTGCCGCTGGTGAGCAGGGTGGCCGTGCCTCCGACCATCGAGGTCTTGTAGATCTCGTAAGCGTTCATCACGAGCGTGTCCGAGCTGTACGCCACCGTCACGCCGTCGTTCGCGATGCCGAAGCTGCCGACCCAGCCGCCCATGGTGACGCCGTCGGGGCTGCCCGGCACGTTCTGGAAGTTCGTGCCGATGGTGGAGATCTGCTTGAGCCGGAACGCGGTCCCATCCACCACCGTGGAGCGGAACTTGAAGACGAGCTCGTTGCGCGCGGCGCTCGACCACTCCACGGGACTGACCACGCCCCAGAAGCCGCTGGTGCCCGGCGTGCCGGAGATGGCGTACGGAAGGATGTTCACCGGCGTCGGAGTCGCCTGGCTGAAGTCGACCAGCCACAGCTCGTTCAGACGATCGATGGTCGTCTCGGCGACGATCGCGAGATAGCGGCTGTCGCGGCTCCACGTGCTGTTGATGACGTTGAGCGTGGTGTCGCCCGGATTCGTGCGCGGCGGCGTGATCTCGATCGGCGTGCCGCCCGCGGTGTTCACCACCCACTGACGCTGCAGCGTGGTCGCTGTGTCTTTCGTCTCGTAGCTGATGCGTTGCCCGTTCGGAGAGAACTTGGGGAAGCCGATGTTGGTGCCGAGCGGCGCGGGAACGACCGTGCGCAGCCCGGTGCCGTCGTGATTCACCACCACGAGATCGAAGCGCGAGGTGACCGTGGTGTCGGCGGAGAGCGCGATCAGTCGGCCTGCGGCGTTCACAGACCAGCCCTTGATGTCGGTGCCCGGCACGTTGAGCGGAGCGAGCGTGCGCGAGGGGAAGAGCACGCGGCTCAATTCGTTGCGCGTGGTCTGCGTGACGCGACCGAGGTACCAGAGCTGGCTGGTGAAGGAGGGCAGGGCGCCGCCGCCTCCAGTGCCGCCGCCAGTCACTCCGCCGCCGGCGCCGCCGCCCGTCACTCCGCCGCCGGTGCCGCCTCCGGTCACGCCACCGCCGGTGCCGCCGCCGGTCACGCCACCGCCGCTGCCTCCGCCCGTGCCGCCTCCGGTGACTCCGCCGCCAGTGCCGCCGCCCGTGACTCCGCCTCCGGAGCCTCCGCCCGTGGTGCCGCCGCCAGTGCCGCCTCCCGTCGAGCCGCCGCCAGTGCCACCGCCAGTGCCAGCGCCTCCTGATCCGCCTCCTGATCCGCCCGTGCCGCCGCCGTTGCCGGTGCTCAGACAGAGTCCCGTCTGGCAACTCGTACCCAGGCTACACGTCTGGCAGAGGTTGCCCCCGGTGCCGCAGCCGTTGTTGTCGAAGCCGAACTGACAGAAGCCGGTCGAGTCGCAGCACCCGCTGCAGGTGGACGCGTTGCACGGTTCCTTCGCGGGTCCACATGCAGGAGCGAAGGACGCCAGCGCACCGAGTACCGCGCCGAAGAAGAAGGTCTTGGACAGCTTCATGGCGCGCATCTTGGGCCCATCCGCCCGGGTTGCCAAAGCCTTGCGCTCACCCGAGTTCACATGGTGAAGGGCCCCCATGCAGCCGCAGCGAAAGTACGTCTGGCTGGCGTCGATCGCGCTCGCGGTGATCGTGGTCGATCACTGCACGAAGTGGCTCGTGCTCGACAAGCTCACCACTGCGTTCGACGGCGCGCCCAGCAAGCTCTCGGTGTACTTCGGCAAGGCGCCCGAGCCCGGCCTCGATCGGTACCACTTCCGTCCCAAGGAGCAGATCGTCCTCTCGGACGACTACTTCCGGCTGCGGTACGCGGAGAATCAGGGCGCGGCGTTCGGTCTCTTCAGCAACGTGCCCGAGCAGTACCGCGGCCCGCTCTTTCACCTCGTGTCGATCGGCGCGGTGATCATGATCGGCTACTACTTCCACAAACTTCGCGGAGAGAAGAACGAGAAGTGGGCGAAGTGGGGTCTCCCGCTCGTGCTGGGCGGAGCGATCGGCAACTACATCGACCGGCTGGCGCGCGGCTTCGTGATCGACTTCCTCGAGGCGCACTGGCTCGAGAAGGCCTACTGGCCTGCGTTCAACGTGGCAGACACGGCGATCGTGATCGGCGTGGGCCTGCTCGTGATCGACAGCTTCGTGCGCAAGGAAGAAGAGCCTCCGAAGAAAGTGGAGAAGCCCGCGTGACTCCCAAGGCGAAGAAGTGGCTCGAGCAGGTGCGGGAATGCGCGCTGGCGTTGCCCGAGACGAGCGAGCGACTGAGCCATGGCGCGCCTTCCTTCTTCATCAAGAAGACGAAGAACTTTCTGAACTTCGCCGAGAACCATCACGGAGATGGACGCCTCGCGCTCTGGGCCGCGGCCACGCTCGATGCGCAGCAGCTCCTGGTGAACGCAGAGCCGAAGCACTTCTTCGTGCCCGCGTACGTCGGTCACCTCGGTTGGGTGGGAGTGCGCCTGGACAAGGGGATCGCGCTCAAGAAGGTGAAGGCGATCATCGAGCAGGCCTGGCGGGTGCGCGCGCCGGCGAAGCTTCTGGGCCAGGACACGCCTCGGCCGTGAAGTTCTCGGCGAGGAAGTCGTTGAGCAACCGCACGCGCGCGGGCACGTAACGCGCGGCCGGCATCACGAGGTGCACGCCGCCTCCCTTGAGCGCGTACTCGGGGAGCACGCGCTCGAACCGCGGACCCTTGCCCCCGCACTTCTCGAGAAAGATCGGCAGCATTCCGATGCCGAGCCCCGCGGCGATCAGCCCTCGACCGCTCGCCATGTCGTCGGTGCTCACCGGGCCGTGCACTTCGATGCGCTCGTCGCCGTGGGGACCCTGAAGGTCGAGCACGTTCTTTCCGTTCTTCTTCCTGAACACGATGAAGTCGTGATCCTCGAGCTCGGCGAGCGTCTTCGGAGCGGGCCTGCGCGCGAGGTACGTCGGCGACGCGTAGAGGCCGAGGTGCGAGGTCGCGATCTTCCGGGCGATGAGTGAAGAGTCTTCGAGCTTCCCTGCGCGCAGCGCGAGATCGACGCCCTCTTCGATCATGTTCACGTGGCGGTTGGTGACCACCAGCTCGATGTGGATCTTCGGGTGCTGCTTCACGAAGCGCGCGAGGATCTCCGGGAGCGACCACGCATCATTCGGCACGCTCAACCGCACCACGCCCTCCGCGTCGTCGGTGCGCTCGGTGAGCTCGGCCTTCGCTTCTTCGAGGGCGGCCATTGCACCGCGCGCGCGCTCGTAGAAGGTGCGGCCCTGCTCGGTGAGCTTGAGCTCTCGCGTGGTGCGCTGGAGGAGCTGGGTCTTGAGCGCTTCTTCGAGCGACGCCACTCCACGGCTCGCGGAGGACTTCGGAACGCCGAGCGCGCGGGCGGCGGCGGTGAAGCTGCCGGTCTCGACGACCTTCAGGAAGAGGGGAACTCGGCTCCAGTCCATGTTGCTCTGGTAGCAACGATGAGTTGCTCAGGCCACTGCTTGTGCTCATCCGGCAACAGCCTTACTTGGAGGCATCACGCTTCATTTGGAGACACCCATGTCGAAATACCTCTCTCAGATCCCCCGCGTTTTCCTTGGTCTCATCTTCACCGTGTTCGGGATGATGGGCCTGCTTCACATGCTCCCCGCGCAGCAACTCGAGGGGCCGGCCGCCGTCTACATGGCGGGGCTCAGCGGCACCTACCTGCTCACCCTGGTGAAGGCGACCGAAGTGGCGGTGGGGTTGTTGCTGCTCTCGAACCGCTTCGTGCCGCTGGCGCTGGTGATCCTCGCGCCGGTGATGGTGAACATCGTCGGCTTCCACGCCTTCTACGCCCCGAGTGGCTTGGCGATGCCGGTGCTCCTCGTCGCGGCGGGCGTGTTCGTCGCGTGGCAGCATCGCGCGGCGTTCAGCACGCTGCTCACTCCGAAAGCCGCGGCCGTTCCTTCGAACTGAAGGACTCCACTCGGACTCTCGCAGTCCAAGAACGACTCTGATTCCGCGGACGCGCCCTGTGCGCGCCGCGTGCATAGGCGGGCGCTCCTCACGCAGCTCTCACGAGGAGTCCCGCCATGACCGTTCGTTCCCTTCGTACTCTCGACCAGCTCTTCACGCGCGATGACGGCCAGCTCGGACCCGACGAAGCGAAGCAGCTCGTCGACTCGAGCCATGATCACGGAGCCATCGCCGCTGACGAACGCGCCGAGCTCCACACCATCGCCAACTCGTCGCGCACCACGCTCGCCGCGCGCAACGTGATCGAGTCGTTCCTCGCGCAACCCGCACCGATCGATCCACCTCCGCTCGCGTCGATCCCCGGCTCCGACCCGAGCAAGTTCAGCGACGATCGCCTCGTGCTCGGTCCCGATGGCTCGATGACGGGCACTTCAGGAGTGACCCCGTACACGCGCTCCTACGACGCGGTGAAAGAGGGCCCGATGCGCGAGGCCCACGGGAGCAAGGCGCCGCACTCGAGCGTGCTCAGCGACGCAGAGAACGAACATGCGCTCGCGCAAACTCCCGGTGCCGCGCTCGACGCGATGGCGAAGGATCGCGGCGTCACGCTCAACTCCGGCTTCGTCGGACTCGCGAACGCGAAGACCTCGTACGATCCGAACGCGCCGTTCTGGTGGGGCAAGTGCCACGCGTGGGCCTGGTCGGCGCTCTCCACCGAGCTCAGCGCGCGTGTGGATGTGGGCGGACCCGACGGTCAGCGAGGTCTGTGGCTCTCGGGCCAATGGATCAGCCGCGCGGACCTCGGCAATTTCCTGATGGGAGTCGCCGACACCATCGCGATCGCCGATGAGCAGAAGTTGTTCAAAGAGAAGATCACTCCGATGGATCTGCTGCACGCGAGCGCGCAGTTCCTCCTCACGGGAGGCGGTGGCGCGGTGGCCGACATTCACAACGACGAAGCGCACGGCGGAGATCGCGAGGTGTGGAACCAGCCCTTCGTGGGCGCTGACGTCGACACCACCACGCTCAGTGGAGAAGGCGCGGCCGCGGTGCTCGAGCTCGCGCGCCAGGACGGCAAGCAGGGCACGAGCGTGAAGCACGTGCACCTCGTCGGCCGGTACGGCAACGAGCAGTCCAATTCGTGGGAAGGACCGTGGGCCTCCGCGAGCCGCAGCTGGAACGTCTACGCGGTGACGGATCCTTCAGGCACGGTGATCGCCGCGTACACCGCTGATGATCCGCGACTCGAGAAGGCGAGAGGACTTCCGACGCGCGCGAGTCACGAGCTGCCGGAGTACTTCTGGAAACCGTCCCTCGACGCGGTGGAAGACGCGTTCACCGGCACGCCGAATCGCAGCATCGACGCGGACAACCTCTCACGCGAGTACCGCTTCTTCGTGGGCACCGTGCTCGCGAAGGGCGTTCCGGGAGCGATGCGCAGTCGCTTCGAGGCCGATGTGGCGGCGCTCCAGGCGGGGCCGCTTCGTGCGCCGATCATCGCGCGCCTGTTGCAGGAGTACCCGGGCATCTCCGAGGCCTACACCGCGGAGCAATGGGAGCGGTCTTTCGGCACCCGGGGCCTGAGTCGAGTCGCCTTCGGAGCGCGCTGACGCTCCCGTGCCGCGTCTTGCGCGAGGTGACCACTGACTCCCTCTCCCCTCGGGAAAGGGTCGGGGTGAGGGCATGTCACTTGAGCTATCCTGTGGGGGTGGCGGGGGCCAAGCTCATCTTCAGCAGCTCGATCGAAGCGCTCCTCACGGTGACGGAGAAGAACGCCACGCGCGTGAGTCAGCAGACGCGGCGTGAGCTGAACGCGCTGCGCATCGGCCCTCCGCACAAGCTCGAGCCCGCGTACCCCGCCGAAGACTGGGCGATGGCGGTGAAGTTGATCAGCGCCGATCTCTTCCCCGGCCGCGAGCCGGACGATCAGCACAAGGAGCTGGGCAGAGCGACGGTGCTGCAGTTCGCCGAAGGGTTTCTGGGCAAGGCGATGTTCGCCGCCGCGAAGGTGATGGGCGCGCGCCGCTCGCTCGATCGCATGACGCGGAATCTCCGCACCGGCGCGAACTTCATCGAGACGCGCTTCACGGTGATCGACGAGAAGACCCACGAGCTGTGGATCAACGACGTCACCGACGTGCCCGGCTTCTACGCGGGCCTGCTGGTCGCCGGCGCCGACACGATGCCCGGGTGGCCTGATCAGGTCGATGTGAAGAAGCGCGACGGAACGGCCTGCTGGTACGAGCTCAAGATCACGCGTTGAGCTCGTCGGCCTTCAGTTCGTCGTGCTTCACGTCGCGGAGCGGCTGCTTCAGCAAGCCCGTGAGCGACTGGTGTTCCGGCTCATCGAACCCCTCGAGGCCCGTCTTGGTGGGCGGGTGCGCGTCGCCTGGCGTGAAGGTGCCGAACAGGCGATCCCACCAGGTGAAGAGCGCTCCGTAGTTCGAGTCGGTGAAGCGAACGTTGCGCGAGTGGTGCAAGCGATGCGTGCGCGGAGTGGGCGTGATCAGGCTGATGAAGGAGTCCACCTTCGCCGGGAGCTTGAAGTCGGCGTGATGAAAGGCCACCACCATCGTGGCGAGCAACGAGCGAATGGCGAGCGCGAGCGGGTCGATGCCCAGCACCACCATCAGCAGTGCGTTGTACGAGTAGGCGACGATGCTCTCGGCGGGGTGACCGCGCAGCGCGGTCGTGGAGTCGACGTGCGGATCGGTGTGGTGCACGCGATGCAGCCGCCAGAGGAAAGGAATGCGGTGGTGGAGGCGGTGTCGCAACCACTCCAGGAAATCCAGGCCGCACAGCGCGACCGCGAAGCGAATCGGCCACGGCGTGTCGACGATGTTGAGGAGCCCGACTTTGTGAATGGTGGCCCACGCCGCGACGCCGATCACGAAGGTATTTCCCGCGATCGCCACCAGGCCGATGAAGAAGGCGATGCTCAGGTTCCGCAGCGCGTGGTGGAAGCGCGTCTTCCCCGGCAACAGCGGCACGAGCGGAGACAAGGTCTCCAGCACGAGCATGAGCAACACCGAGGAGGTGAGAGCCAGTGGAGCGAAGTCGGCGACTTTGTCTGCGAAGGACACGTTCAAAACGTAAGAACGCGCCAGTGCGCAGGCCGCATTTCACCAATCGCCGTCGCGCTTCTCCCTGATGCCCGGGAGTTCGTCCTGTGAGGTGTCAGCGCGTACTGTCGTCCACGTGGTTGAACGGCACACCGGCGGGCACTTCGGCGCCGTCGATCAGGCGCAACTTCGTGGAGATGGACCACACGTCGACGGTCGAATCTGCGTCGGCGTTGCCCGCTGACACGATGGTGACTTCGCACTGAGGGCACGTGCCCTCGACGCCGGCGCTCGCGAGCACTTCGGTCGGAATTGCCGCGAGTAATTCCTCGTTCACCGGAACTGGTGTCGCTCGTGTGTCGGCGAGCAGCACAGTGTGGCGTCCTCCGTCCGGCTCGGCGGTTCTGTCCTGCGCAGAACCGGACGCGGAGAAAACGTAGAGATAGCGATTCTTGTACTCGGGCTGGAAGCCGAGAGATTCGATCGAGGTCTCGTAGCAGCCGTGCTTCTCGCCGCGCGCTCCCTCTCCCTGCGGAGCGTGCGGAGCGGGGAGAGGGTTGGGGTGAGGGGCGAGCGCCTCCTCAGAACTCGCTGTCGTTCACCTCCGGTTGTTCAGTTGAGCCACAGCAGGTAGCGGAGCTTCCGCTCAAAGGTGTCTTCGTGGCGATCGATCTCCTTCCGCATGCGCTGCATGCGTTCGATGAGATGCGAGGGAGGAAGCTTCGTCTTGTACGCGGGGCCGAGCACGCGCCCGAGCAGCTCGGAGATTCCACCTGCGTCTTCACGTCGGAGCGGCCTGAGCTCTTCCTGCGCGATCACGATGTCTCTGGGTTGCGTGAGGAACGCGCCCAGATCGAGGTAGCCACCCGGCGGGTTGTCCCACTTGTGGCGCCCCAACTGCGCGAGCTCAGCGACGCTGAGTCCTTCTTGTCCCTTCAGCAGTTTCTCCACGTCACTCAGCACGCTCGCCCAGGTCTCGAACAGCGCGTCGTCGACCTCGAGCGGCATCGCGTGACTCTTCTGTCGCGGATTGGGCACCCACTCTCGCTCGTCGTCGGTCTCGGCGAGGATCAGCGCGCGGCACGTCTCGGCGTGCTTGAGCCCCGCGAGGGCGAAGTCGCGCGCGAGCAGCAACTTCGCGCCGTCGCGCAGCTTGAGGATCAACTTCTCCTTGTTGCGTGAAGCGAAGGTGACGTTCGGATCGTACGCGCCGGCGAGCGCGACCAGTCCGCGCTGAAAGTTCACCATCGCGCGCAGCCACGAGACGTCGGCCACGTCGAAGCGGAAGGTCGGCCGACGCTTCGGATCGTCCTCGGGGAGCATCTCTCCATTCGCGTCGCGCTCGATCTCGAGCAGGTGCCGATCGCGCTCGTCGATGTCGCCGCTGCGATTCCAGTCGACCTCCCAGCAGGCGAGGCAGAGGTCCATCGAGAAGCCGGGATCTTTCTCCGCCACCGCGAGCGTGGCGTCGACTTCACCGAGCCGCTTGTCCGCGCGGTCGAGCATGAAGGCGAGGAAGTCTCTGTTGATGATGTCGCCGCGGAACATTGCGCTCGCCACCGCGCTCGAGGCGATCGTCATGCCGTCGCCGAAGAGATCGTGAAGCGTCTGCCGGTACTGCGCGATCGCGGAGACTCCAGCGGCGCGCGCGTTCTCAGGATTGCGCTTCAGCGCCTCTGCCGAGAGTTGCTTGGCTTCATCGAATTTCGCGGCCTGCAGCGCAGCCAGCGATGGCTGCGCATCGGCTTCGAGTTCAGCGCGTCGAGCCGCCGAGAGTCCCGCACAGCCGCTGAAGAGGAAGAGCAAAAGGAGCGCACGCATTCGTCGAGCATACCCACTCGGATCTCACTTCATGAGCGAGCGAAGCGTTGGGCAGAAAGCTGCGCAATGCAGCCTCGTGATCACGCGCAGGTGGCTCTACGCTCGCTGCATGCGCGCACTCCTCGTGATCTTCGTCTTGCTGGCCGCGTGTGCTCCACCGACCACGGTCTCTGACCTCGACCTCCTGGTGACCATGGTCGACGTGACCGTCACGGGTCGATGCACCGGGATGCCGTGCGATCCCTCGACGTTCGACAAGTCTCCGCTCATTGCCCCGAGCTCGGTCTTCGACGCGCAGGTGGGAAAGAACTCCGAGGGGCGCGTGGTGGTGACCACGTGCGACCATCACGCCGTCGCGCTCGTGCTGTATCGCGCCACGCGGCTCAACACCGACGGAGGCACCGAAGTGTTCGAGGCATGGGGCGGCGCGTTCGATACCGCCTCCACGTTCAACGTGAACACGCAGTACGGCAAGCTCGAGGACGACGGCTTCAACACCTTCTTCGAGCTCTACGCGGTGCGCGCGGACGGGAGCCTCGCCATCAAGACCGACGCGACCACGAGCGACGGCGGCGTCTCGACGTACGACTACAAGCCGTACCGCTACTACGATCCTGATGGCGGCTTCCTGCCCTCGGTTCGCGAGGAGATGCCCTTCACCTTCACCGAGACTCACAAGGTGAGCACCACGACCCAGAGCGTCGTGGAGTTCTACAGCGAGTGCCCGAAAGGTCCGCCGGCGACACCGTACAATCCGGGCTGGTATTGAGCGTCAGACCGGCTGCGCGCACGCGCGGCAGCGCTTGGCCGCGAGCGGGATCTCTGAGAGGCACTCGGGGCAGGTCTTCGCGGTCGCCGCCTCGGGTTTCCTCGTGAACGTGAGCGCCTTGTTCACGACGAGGAAGACGACGAGCGAGACGACGAGGAAGTCGATGGTCGCGCCGATGACCGAACCGATCTTCAGGTTCAGCGGCGTGATCGTCCAATCCCGCCAGTTGCCGCCAGGCGTGACCGCTCCCACCACCGGCATCACGAGGCCTTCGACGACGGCGGTGACGATCTTGCCGAACGCGGCGCCGAGCACCACCGCGACCGCGAGATCGATGACGTTGCCGCGAAGGACGAAGGCCTTGAACTCTTTGATGAGCGACATGCGGCATCGAGGTGCATCGGCCCTGCCGCGAGCCGTCACACGCACCGATTGCGTTCACTTCACTCTCTGCGCGCAGCCGTAAACGCCCAGCTGACGACGAACCTGCTGAGGGCGGAACGCACTCCGGCACGATAACCGCTCGCGAGTGCGCCCCTCACCCCGACCCTCCTTCTTGGGACGCTGCTGCCTCGGCACCGCTTACGCGGCGCCGCGAGACGGCTCGCGCTCCCCGCTGAGCAGGGAGAGGGAGAAAACATCACTCCTTGAGGCGGAGCTTCATCTGCACGTCGCTCGACCAGTGGTTCGCGAACGCCTTCACGCAGGTCGAGAGGTAGCGGTCGTAGTTCGTCCACACCGTCTCGCCGTTGCTCATCACCTTCGAGCCCCAGCCGCTCGCCATGATCTTCTCTTTGTTCGCGCGGAAGCGCTTGAGCCACTCGGCGGTGGTCTTGCCGTAGTCGAGGCGGCGCGTGTTGAGCTGCACCACTTCCCACGACTGACCACACGCAGCGACGAGCTCCTCGAGGCGCGGGTTGAGGCCGCCGGGGAAGATCACGTCAGCGGTGAACTTGAGGTCCGCGAGGTCCTCGCGCTTGCGCGGCACGCGGTCACGGAGGATCGCCTGGAAGCCGAAGCACGAGCCCGGCTTCACCCAGCTGGCGACCTTGTTGAAGTAGTCGCGGTAGATCGGAATCGCGAGGCCCTGCTGCTGCTGCGCGGGCGACACGAGGTGATCGATCATCTCGATCGACACCAGCGCGTCGTACTTCTGCGGGGGCGTGAAATCCTTGTAGTCGCTGACCCACATCGTCACGCCGGGCAGCTTGCGCGCGGTGATCTCGTCGGCCTGCGCGCGCGAGAGCGTGATGCCGTGCGCGTTCTTCACCTTCCGCTCGAGCACCAGGTACTCGAGGTTCGCGCCCCAGCCGCAGCCGATGTCGAGCACGAGCGAGTCCTGCTTCACCTCGGCGAAGTCAGCGAGCCACTTGCTCTTGTTGCGCTGCGCCTGCTCCAGCGTGGTGTGCTGGTCGTCGTAGACGGCCGACGTGTAGTGCATCCGCTCGTCGAGCCAGAGACGGAAAAACTCGTTGCTGATGTCGTAGCCGATTTCAACTTCTGCCTGAGTCGAGGTCATGAGTGCTTGGTCCTGGGGGAGAAAACTTCAGGCGACAGCGTCGCCGTTCATTTCGCGGGTGAGGCGCTCGAGCTCTTCCTTGAGCACGTTCGCGGTGTGGAGGAGCTGCGCTTCCTGGTGGAGTGAAGAGAGGAAGAATCGCAGGCGAGCCTGATCCTCCTCGACGGCGGGGTAGAGAATCGGCTGCACGTTGATGCCGCGCTTCTTGAGCGAGTCGCTCAGCTGCAGCGCGAGCACGGAGTTACCGACGATCGCCGGCACCACCGCGGTGTCCTTGGTCATACCGGTGTTCACACCGCGCTCCTTCAACAGCTTCACGAAGTACGCCGCGTTGTCGCGCGCCTTCTTCGCGCGCTCCGGGTGCTTGATCATCTGCTGCGTGGCCGCGAGGGCCGCCGCCGCGCTCGGAGGCGGAATGCCGACCGAGTAGACGAAGCCGGGCGTGGTGTACTTGAGGAACTCCACGAGCGCCTTGCTGCCGGCGATGTAGCCGCCGCACGAAGCGAACGACTTGCTCAGGGTGCCCATCCACATGTCCACGTCGGAGCGCACCACGTCGTAGTACTCGCCGATGCCGCGGCCCTTCTCACCGACGACGCCCGCGGAGTGCGCCTCGTCGACGAGGAGCAGCGCCTTGTGCTTCTTCTTGAGCTCGATGAACTTGGGCAGATCCGGAATGTCGCCGTCCATCGAGTAGGTGCCTTCGATGGCGATCAACACGCGGCGGTAGTGCGGCCGCAGGTTGGTCAGCATGCGGTCGAGCGCTTCCCAGTCGTTGTGCGGGAAGGGACGACGCTTCGCACCCGAGAGCTTCGCGCCGCCGATGATCGAGTCGTGCGCGAGCGCGTCATGGACGATGAGGTCGCCCGCGCCCACCACGTGACCGATCACCGTGACGTTGGTGGCGTGACCGGAGACGAGGACGATCGAGTCTTCGGTGCCGAAGAAGTCGGCGATCGCGCTCTCGAGCTCGCGGGTGAGCGGCTTCTCACCTGAAGCGACGCGGCTCGCGGAGACCGAGGTGCCGTACTTCTCGATCGCGTCCTTCGCGGCCTGGCTCACCACCGGGTCGCCCGAGTTCCCCACGTAGTTGTACGAGGAGAAGTTGAGCATCTGCTTGCCGTTCACCACCGTGGTGTCGCCGCAGATCGCCTCGTGCACCGAGAAGTACGGGTTCTGCAGGCCGAACGCTTCGGCCATCGCGATGCGCTCCTTGAGCTCCTCGTACTCGGGGAACTTCTCGGGGTTCCAGGAGGACTCGTCGATGGTCGCCGACGCAACAGGCGCAGCCTCGACCACCGGAGCAGCCTCAGCAGCAACCGGCGCCGCCACAGGCTTCACGTTGAACTGGGGATCGCGCTTCTTGAACTCCGCGGTCATGCCCGTGAGGTACGCGACCACTGCGCCCTTCTCGTTCTGCCAGACGAGCGTGCCCGAGAAGTTGTCCTCGTTGCTCGACTCGAAGGTCACGGTGACCTTGAGGGGACCGAGCCCGAACGGCGCGAGCTGCACGAAGCGACCGAGCGAGACGGGGAAGCCCGCGCGCTGGTGCTTCACCCACGCCCAGTCCCCCGCGAGCTGGAACGCCGCGTCGAGCACGAGCGGGTCGATGGTCCACTCGTTGCGGAGCGGCTCCTTGATCCAATCGGCCGGACGGCAGCCCTTCACCTGGCCCACCACACCGTCTTCACCGATCGCGTCGATGCTGGTGATGCCCTGCAGGCGAGGACCGTGGAAGGTGAAGCCGCCGTAGAAGTCCTTGAGCGACATCGGCAGCGACCCGGTGGACGCGAAGGTCTTCACCGCGGGGATGACGGACTTGTCCGCGCCCACGGTGACCGTGCCCGAGTACGAGAGCGCGCGGCCCTGCGAGAGCGTGACGGCGAGCGTGTCCTTCACGCGCTGCTTCACCGTGGCCTCGAGCCAGATGGTGTCGGGCACGAGCACCGCGCGCTGCAGCTTGAAGTCGGTGACCGCGAACGGCTGGAACTGACCAGGCGTCGTTCCACCAGCGGACTCGAGCGCCGCGGCAGCGACGTGATCGAGCGCCGAAGCGAAGGGCAGCACGCGCTGACCCGCCATGGTGTGGTCGTTCAAGTAGACGTGGTTCAAGCGAGAGACCGGGAAGCTCGCGGTGTGGAGCACCGTGCGCTCAGGAACCGCGCGGCCGATGAGCACCTCGCCCGAGCCCTGATCGACTTCACGCAGGAACGCGCTCACGCCCTCGTCGTCGCTGAGGAAGGTGACGCCGTCAGCCTTGAGCTCCGCCTTCTTGAAGGAGGGGATCTTCTTCGCCATCTCCGAGTCTTCCCAGGGCGGGAAGTCGATCGCCACGGTGCGGCCGGCGCCGGAGACGCGGGTCATCATCTCGTTCGCCGCGGAGTAATCGGTCTGCGCGGCGTTGCCGAAGCGGCCAGCCCACGAGCTGATCAGCACGAGCAGCTCGGGCTTCGCGGAGTCGACCAGCGCGAGCGCGCCGCCCACCTTGGTCTCGAGCACGGAGTCGAGCTGCGCGACGTCCTTCTTCTCCACCAGCGCGTCAGCGAGCACGCCAGCGTTGTGGATGACCGCGTCGATCTTCCCGTGCTGCTTGGTGATCGCCTCCACCGCCGACTTCACGCTCGCGGCATCGCGCACGTTCATCGGGTGGTAGCTCACGGCCTTCGCGCCCGAGGTCTTCACCTGGGTGACGGCCTTCGAGATCTCCTCGTTCATCGACGAGCGGCCGGTGAGCGCGATGGTGCAGCCGTGCGCCTTGGCGAGGCCCTTGGCGAACTTGAAGCCGAGGCCCTTCGCTCCGCCGGTCACGACGACGATGGAGTTCGAGTTGAGCTGCTTCTTCGAAGCGGCCACAGGCAGCGCACGCACGGCAACGGCGGTGCGGCCGTTCTTGGTGAAGCCGACTTCAGCGTTGCGATCTCCCGAGAGGATCTCCTCCACCACGTGATGCGCGATCGCCTGGGCGCCGAGCTTCACGTCGACGTCGATGGCCTTCACCAGCGCGTCGGGCCACTCCTGCGAGAGCGCCTTGGTGAAGCCGAGCGCGCCGACCTGGCCGAGCGCATCGCGCTGCGTGCCCTTGAGGCCGAACTCGCCGCCCAGGCCCGTCACGGTGACGAAGAGCTCCGCCTTCTCTGCGCCGAGCTTCTTCGAGAGCGCGAGGAGCGAACGCGAGGCCGTGCGGTAGTCGCCCGCAGCGCCGACGGTGGCAAGGTTGATCACGCCAGCGAACTGACCATCCGTCGAAGCGTCGCCGGCGATGGCGTTGATGCCGTGGGCCTTCAGCTCCGCCACGACCGCATCAGCGATGCCTTGCGAGTCTCTGGTGACGAGGACCGGGTTCTCGAACGAAGTCACCGTCTCCGAGAGAGAAGCGAGAGGAGCAGCGACGACGGCCGGCGCATAACGCTCGACAGGCAGCGACACGCTGGGCGCCTCGGCCTTCGCGTTGGCACCCGACTCGAGCACGCCGACGACGTGGTCGATGATGGTCGCGCTCGAAGTGGTCTTGCTGAACAGCTCACGCGGCAGACCGCCGAGGGTGGGGAACGCCTTGCCGACCGACTGATCGAGCTCGACCATCATGAGCGAGTCGAAGCCGAGCTCGTTCACCAGGGTCTGCTCCACGCGGAGCGTCTGCAGCGGGAACGCCGAGATGCGCGAGACCGCCTCGAGCACCGCCTTCTGCACCGCGGGGCGAACGTCGACCTTCGGCTCTTCCTTCTTCGCGACCGGAGCAACGGGCGCCGGAGTCTGCGCGCCGACGACCGTATCCTTGCGCGCCACCATGTTCGAGAAGTCGGGCGGCTTGGCGATGGTGGGGACGACAGCGGACTGCATCGCGACCGCCGTGCCGCCATTCGTGGTGGGCATCTGCACCTGCTGCGTGACCTGCGCGAGCTGGGCGACGGCCTCTCCATTGCCGGCGAGCGCCTGGATCGCGGCGGCCTGCGCCTTCACGATCTCGGCCTGGCTTTGGAGCAGCTGCATCTGCTGCTGGAACAGGGCGATCAGGTTGTCCATGGCGACGGGTCCCTTCGACAGCGACTGCGTGGGGGAAGAAAAGGCTGAGTTGAAGCTTGCGGCTGCGCTCGGCGTGGCCTTCACCAGCGGAGGACGAGGGGCGCGGGGCGTGCGCTCCATCGCCCAGTACTTCTGCACTTCGAGCGGCGTGGGCGGGAGGATGACGAGCTTCGCGCCGTGGAGGAGCGGCTGCGCGTTGAGCGGCACGCCCTTCATCCACAGCTGACCGAGGGCGGAGAGCAGCATCGAGCCGCCGTCGTTGCCTTCGTTGGGGCCGAGCGCGGACACGCTCGCCTGCTGCGCCACACCGCGCGCGAAGGAGAGCAGGGCGCCACCAGCACCGACCTGGATGAAATGGGTGATGCCTTCATCGGCGCAGGTCTGGAGCGCGTCGACGAAGTTCACGGGAGAGGTCGCGTGCTGCACCCAGATCTCCCGCGCCTCGGTGACCGAGCCGTAGAGCTTGCCGGTGATGCACGAGACGATGCCGGAGCGAGGCTCCTGCAGCGGCACGCCGTTCACCACGCTCCGCATCTTCACGTCCATGCCCGCCATCAGCGGCGAGTGGAACGCGTGGCTCACATCGAGGCGCGTGCACTTGAGACCAGCCGCGACGATCGCGGCCTGCACGGCGTCGATGCCCTTCGTGGTGCCCGAGAGCACGACCTGCGTGGGGTGGTTGTGATTGGCGATCACCACCCCGTCGACGAGGAACTTCTCGACCTTCGAGCGCTCGGCCATCACGGCCAACATCGCGCCGGGATCCTTCAGGCCGAGCTCGTTCATCAGCTGGCCGCGGCGAGCGACGAGCTTCACCGCGTCAGCACCGGGCAACATCCCCGAGGTGGCGGCGGCAGCGAACTCACCGAGCGAGTGACCGAGCGTGAGCTCAGGGAGCACGTTGCACTCACGGAGCAGCTCCGCCATCGCGATGCCGAGCGCCGCCATCGCGGGCTGGCACACGTGCGTCTGCGTGAGGTGCGCCTGCGCTTTCACGGGATCCGTGCCCGCGGGCGGGTAGAGCGCATCGAGAAGGGAGAAGCCGACGTCGGCCTTCACCGCGGCGTCGTACTGCTCGAGCCTGGAACGCAGCGTGGGGAAGCGCGCGACGAGATCCTGCAGCAGTCCCACGCGCTGAGCGCCCTGGCCGGCGAAGAGGAACGCGAGCTTCCGCTGCTCCGCGGGAACCGGAGTGGAGTGCGCGAGCGTGCCCGCAGTGATCTGCGAGAGCGCGTTGAGCAGATCTTCAGGCGTGCTGGCGAGGAACGCGACGCGCGCGTCGAAGGACTGACGCGAAGCGAGTGTGCGCGCCACATCGCCGACGGAGAGCGAGTGCTTGGTGATCTCCTTCGCGAGCTCGGCGGCGTGCGACTGCAGCAGCGCGTGCGTGGGCGCGGAGAGGAGGAAGAGCGAAGGACCGGCGGTCTCCTTCGCGACAGCCTTCACCGGCGCCTGCTCCAGGAGGACGTGCGCGTTGGTGCCGCCGAAGCCGAAGGACGAAACGGCAGCGCGGCGAACGGGCGCGTCCCAGGCCTTCGCCTCCTTCGCCACCTTGAAAGGTGAGTGGGGAAGGTCGAGCTTCGGGTTCAACTCCTCGCAGTTCGGCTGCGGAGGAATGACGCCGTGGTGCAGCATCAGGCAGGTCTTGATGAAGCCCGCCACGCCCGCGGCCGACATCGTGTGACCGATGTTCCCCTTGATGCTGCCGAGGTTGCAGAACGGCTCTTCGAGGGCCTTGCCCGCGCGCTCGTTGAAGAAGTGCTTGAGCGCTCCCACCTCGACCACGTCGCCCACGGAGGTCGCGGTGCCGTGGGTCTCGACGTACGAGATGCTCTCCACGGGGAAGTCGGCGTCGGCGTGCGCGCGCCACATCGCCTCGCGCTGCCCCTCGGGACGCGGGGTCATCGG